>NZ_JAMXFD010000001.1:38181-360836 GCF_025370875.1 Laspinema palackyanum D2c | reverse complement strand
GGTCGGAACTAGCCACCCTCACCGGGCATAATGACTCGGTAATGGCAGTCGCCATCACACCTTGGGGGAAACAAGCGGTTTCTGCATCCAATGATAATAACAGCCTGAAACTGTGGGATTTGGCCACCGGGTCGGAACTAGCCACCCTCACCGGGCATAATGACTCGGTAATGGCAGTCGCCATCACACCTTGGGGGAAACAAGCGATTTCCGCATCCAATGATAATAACAGCCTGAAACTGTGGGATTTGGCCACCGGGTCGGAACTAGCCACCCTCACCGGGCATAGTGACTCGGTAAATGCAGTCGCCATCACACCTTCGGGTAACCAAGCGGTTTCCGCATCCAGGGATAACACCCTGAAACTGTGGGATTTGTTCATCGGGTGGGAACTAGCCACTCTCACCGGGCATAGTGACTCGGTAACCGCACTCGCCATCACTCCTTCGGGCAAACAAGCGGTTTCCGCATCCTCGGATAAGACCCTGAAACTGTGGGATTTGGCCACCGGGTCGGAACTGGCCACCCTCACTGGGCATAGTGACTTGATATGGGCAGTGGCCATCACCCCGGACGGCAAACAAGCGGTTTCCGCATCCTCGGATAAGACCCTGAAATTGTGGGATTTGGCTACGGGGTCGGAACTGGCCACCTTCATAGGGCATAGTAGCGCGGTAAAAGCAGTGACCATCAACCCTGACGGCAAACAAGCGGTTTCCGCATCTTATGATAACACCCTGAAACTGTGGGATTTGGCTACGGGAGAAGTGTTAGCCACGTTTACCGGGGATGGTATGATGTTTTCCTGTGGCATAGCGTCGGATGGGGTGACGGTGGTGGCAGGAGATAGTTCGGGGCGGGTGTATTTTCTGCGGTTGGAGGGGCTGGAGTCAGAGGCACAGTGTTAGGCTGTGTTCATCTGTACGCAAGTCTCACTTGTCCTCAACTGTTCCCAAGGTCTGGGTCAGGTTTTCCTGAGACTCTCACTCCGTCAATGGTTCGAGGGATGGCTAGAATGGGGTTGCAACACCCACCCGGCGGGGGATAAATCGATTGGCGGCCTGTCGCGGCGCTTCTATGAGCGCCGCTACGTCGGTTGAAACCGACTGAAAACACCACTGTATCAGGCTTGCAGTTGCCACACCCACCCGGCGGGGGTTCAAACCCCCGCCTAACAGAATCAAGTCGGTTGAAACCGACTGAAAACACCACTGTATCAGGCTTGCAGTTGCCACACCCACCCGGCGGGGGTTCAAACCCCCGCCTAACAGAATCAAGTCGGTTGAAACCGACTAAAAACACCACGGGATTAGGCTTGCAGTCGTCTTTAGACGACTTTAGCTATGAGGCGGGGGATTTATCCCCCGCCGGTTGTGGCGCACTCAGTTTTATCGCACTTTTCTCAAGTCTCGTCCAAAGGGAAACAGCGCGATCGCCACTAATTTAAAATGCTGTTCGGCAAAGGGTAGTCCGATGAGGCTCACGAAGAATAAGGCAGCGAGGACTAAGTGCGCGATCGCAATCTCCCAACCGAAGAAGATAATCCAAATCGCATTTAACACAAGCTTGAGGTTACTGTTGGGATTGTCATCCTCGACAATTTCCTTTCCGAACGGGGTCATGGTGGCGATTCCCAGTTTAATGGTTTCCAATCCGAAGGGAATGCCGACAATTGTGAGACACATCCCAAGTCCTCCGATGATATACCCCACTCCGGTGACGAATCCTCCGAAAATTAGCCAGATGATGTTTCCAATTAAGATCATGATTTTTTTTCCTGTTTTGGTTGGGGATGGTTTTTTAACCACTGATTTCAGGGATTTTTAACCACTGATTTCACGGATTTTCACTGATGGGGATGATGGATTTTTCTTTTGTTACAAAAATTTACAGGGTTTTTCTAAAAAAAGGGCGGATAGGGCTAGACAAGGGGGATTGACTTTGTTAAAATTCTTTTTATAATGGGAGGCTTTGCCAAAATATTATTAGAGTCAACATCCCATTATGAATATAATAAAACACAAAGTCAAGAAGTGCAACCCCCCGCGCCTACTTTTTTTGGCCGCGCCGGTTGGGTTGATAGTAATTAATCAAGGAGAGTTATGAATAAACCCGCGATCGCCTTACTTGGAATTGGAATGATTGCAATCATCGGAATAGCAGTAGTTTTCAGCAATCCGGAAGAGTCTAATTCTGTTAGTTTAGGACAAAACAGTGAGATTGTCCAGATAGAAGCAACCCCAGACCAGTCAGGGGCGATCGCCGAGTTACCGGAAGCCATTAGCGAAAAAGTATTAGATGCAGTTGCCGAACAAACCGGGGAAGGGCGATCGCAATTTGAGATTGTAGCAGCGCAACGGCGCAGTTGGCCCGATGGTTGTTTGGGACTGACGGAACCGGGCAGTTTTTGCACCCAAATTGTCGTGTCTGGGTGGGAAGTCACCGCCAGCGATGGCGAAGAAACTTGGGTGTATCGGACCGATCGCGATGGGTCCCAGGTGATGCTGGATACGGCAGCGAGTAGCGCCTACGAGTTGAGAGTACCCTAACAGATTTTGAGAAGACTAGGCCCAGGATGGGCAAAAATCCGACAACTTATGCTACTGTATCTCGGACAAGGGATGCGGTCCATCGTATTTTAGATGCAAGAGTTGGGAAGCGAGTCATCGATTGCCACTCTAACGGCTAAAATCACCAAGGTTAAAAGGGGTCAACAATGGCTAAGTTGCGGGTCGGATTATTATTTGGCGGTCGTTCCGGAGAACATGAGGTCTCTATCATTTCGGCAAGGGCGATCGCCAAGGCATTGGCAGGGGAATCGAATGCTCAGAAATACGAAACTCTGCCCTTTTATATCGACAAAGACGGGTTATGGCACTCCCCAGCAGTGGCGCAACAGGTGTTAGATGCGGGAGTTCCCCGGAATGAGGGGGGAGAGACGGGCGATCGGGCCAAATTATGGCAATTTCCAGCAGAAGCGGGGACTGTCGAGGTGTGGTTTCCGATTCTGCATGGTCCCAATGGGGAAGATGGGACAATTCAAGGTTTGCTGACATTAATGCAGGTCCCCTTTGTCGGAACTGGGGTGATGGGTTCGGCAGTGGGGATGGACAAATTGGCGATGAAAACGGCGTTTAGTCGTGCGGATTTGCCCCAAGTGAAGTATATGGCGGTGACCCGATCGCAGGTTTGGTCCAACCCTTGTGTATTCCCGAAACTCTGTGATGAAATTGAGCAAAATTTGGGTTATCCCTGCTTTGTGAAACCGGCGAATTTAGGTTCATCTGTGGGGATTTCTAAGGTGCGATCGCGCAGTGAATTAGAGGCCGCTTTGGATAGTGCCGCCAGTTACGATCGCCGTCTGATTGTAGAGGCGGGAGTGGTAGCGCGGGAAGTGGAATGTGCGGTTTTAGGGAATGATAATGCTAAGGCTTCTGTGGTTGGAGAAATTACTTATGATAGTGATTTTTACGACTATGAAACCAAATATACCGACGGCAAAGCCTCCTGGATCATTCCAGCAGAATTACCCGAGGCAGTCGTCACTCAAATTCAGGAGATGGCAATCCGGGCTTTTGAAGCCGTTGATGGGGCTGGGTTGAGTCGGGTAGACTTTTTCTATGTGGAAGCAACCGGCGAGATTTTTATTAATGAAATTAATACCCTACCCGGTTTTACCGCCTTCAGTATGTACCCGCAACTCTGGGCTAACACGGGGGTTTCTTTTACGGAATTAGTAGACCGCTTGATTGAGTTAGCGATCGAGCGGCATACTGATAAAAGTAAGGAATAAGGTCAGCCAATTAAAGGGAATGGGTGGCAACTAGAACTCACTCAGGTTGGTGATTCGAGGAGCAATTTATGAGTTCGAGACTTTTAAAACCGTTTACTGTATCGGATCGGCGACAGATTAATCGGTTACGCGCTTTTATGCCAAACCGGGAGAGTCAGTTGGCGCGATTGCGAGAATTAAGCGGGAGTCAGGATGCTCATCTGGATTATTTGAGGCGGTTGAGGGAAGAAGGCAGTCACCCTCTGTTGCCCGAGGGGAAGGGGGCCGGGGGTCATCCGCGCAGGGTCCGGGCGGTGAGGAAACGATCCGCTTCTGAGTCTCTGGTGCGATTTTTTCAAAAGCAGCCTTGGGTATTGGGGCTTTTGGCCTGGGTGCTGTTGATGGGGATGGCTTGGAGTTCTTGGAATGTGTTGGTGAGTCCTGGGTTGATTGAGGTTCCAGAAGTTCGGGAGAACGAGTGATTTGGAATGGGGAGATGTTAGTAGAGACGCTATATTTTGCGTCTCTACTAACATGGGGGAACGGCTGAAGTCGTTACTACGAACGGGGATAACGACTTAAGTCGTTACTACGAACGGGGATAACGACTGAAGTCGTTACTACGAACGGGGATAACGACTTTAGAAAATTATGAACCCCTTGGAGTGCGAGCATCTTGCTCGCTTTCTTTTATGACTATAGGGATTACTCTCGGGTCATGAGGAGCGATCGCCAATCTTCTAGGGCGGATTCGGGCCACATCCAGTCCGTTGCTAGGGCGTCGGGTTGGAAACTCAAGGGATCGGCGTTGAGGACGATTTTGCGGAGTTTAATGGCTTTACTCAGGACTTCCGCCCGATCGCCTGGGGGTAGTTCCGATGCAGAACGACTCAGGATTAGGGAAAATCCGGCATAAGCTGTTAGAGCATCATAACTTTCTAGGGGAGCCGATTCGGGGGTGGTGGAATTTTTTGCCCCAGTTAATGGCATTTTTTCGAGTAGTTTTAACGACTCCATCCAAGCATCTTCGGCTTTTTTGAAGTTGCCATCGGCGTAGTAGGCAAATCCTAAAGCATTGTAATAGGTGGGATTATTGGGTTCTTGTTGGACGGCGCGAGTCCAATAGCGCCGGACATCATCCAGGCTGTATTTAGGATTGCCGGAGAGGACCGCTTGCCATGCGAGGCGACCCCATAGGAAGGTGATACTGGAGTCAAATTTATGAGGTTCGGGAACGCCACTGAGTACCGCTTCGGCATAATTGAGGGCGCTGCGTTGGGGTTGGAGGAGTTCTTCTACCGCTTTTTGACCGGCGATCGCATCCCCTTCGTTAAAGTAAGCAAAGGCTAATTTGCCCACTTCTGGGGTTTGTAATTGACTGAAATTGGCCTGATTTCCCGGAGATAAGGGAGACTCCAGGGCGATCGAAGCGGTGGGAGGAAATACGGTCCCCGGTTCTCGGGTGGCGGCAGAAAAGCGAGTTTGTCCGGTCCAGAATCCCGCCCCAGCAATGGCGATCGCCACTGCTGCACCGATCGCCACACGCCATTTATACCCGAAGGATTTGACGGTACTCAACGTCTTCTGCCGTGGCGGCTGAGTTAGAGGCGCATCCGTGGCCGGTAACGGCCAATTTTCGGCGGTGTAAGGGGGAGTTTTAGCCGTGGGGGGTAACTCCTCGGTGATGGTTTCTTCGAGGATATCAAACGCCTTTTGGACTTGGCTGTTCTGCCGATGCACTGCATCAGTTTCGGGGTCAGTCTCACCTACCATTTCTCGGAACAACTCGGACACCACGGAGACGGCCTCATCCTCATCGAGTTCGTCATACATGATATCTTCATAAACCCCTTCAAGGTCTCCCTCATCGAACAACTCGGAGTCATCCTCAGCAAAAGCGCTTTGCACCGTCATTGTTCCCGTGCGGGAGGGGGGGATGGTGCTGAAATCGAGAGCTTCGCGGGAGTGAGAAGTGTTCGGGGGTGAGAAGGGGGAGAGGGAACTGGCAGCGGCGATTTCCTGGGGAATCGGGGAGGTTTGACGGGGAAGCGGGCGATCGCCGACCGTGGTGCGAGGATTCCCGGTGGTTTCTTGTTCCGATGTGAGATATCCATCAAATTCGGGATGGAGATACAGCACGGGTAGCGCCCAGTAGAGTTCGTGAGAACCATAGGCAGACATCAACCCCTGTCTGGCCCGATTCAGGCTGAGGTCTACGGGATAACCTTGTTTGATGTTGTAATAAAATAACCGCGTCAGGGTCAGGGCGACATCATCGGTGATTCGTTCCGCCATTGCCAGAACCCCGGGAACACCCCGCTTGACCAGGGCCTCGGCTAGAGACCGTCTGCCGGTGGCATCGGTAGGGTCAGAACTGGCAGTATAAGCCCCGCGACAGGAGTTAAAGACAGCCATGCGAATTCCGGCATTGACTAACAATCCCGCCAGGTCGTTGCCGGTGAGAACTTCGCTTAAGCCAGTTTTCCGGTTGACGAGATACAGTTCCCCGCCACCGGCACCAACATCGCTGTGACCGGAGTAATGTAAGACTTGGTAATGATTTTGTTCTAAGGCGCGGGTGAGTTCTTCTCGGTTGGGTTGTTCCAGGATATCCAGTTGGATTTGTGGGGGTTTGCCGGTAACCGGAGTGCCACTGCGCCAGCGCGCTTTGAGGTCTTCCTGGAGGTGAACTGCTTCCCGTTTCAGGGCGAGATTTTCCCGGTCCGTGGGTGCGGCCAAGACCATCAAAATTTTAACCCGATCGCCGGTATTTCCGGGGAGGGCGACAGGGGCGAGGGTGGGTTGATAGCGGGAGAATACGAGGTCTTTTCCCGTGGCGATCGCCCGGGTTTCTTCGTGAATCACCTCCCACGGTAAACGAGGCAGGTGAGGGCCTTTGAGTCCCAGGCGTAAGCGCAGCACATTCCCTTGGTTATGGGCGATCGCTTGGGCGGAAGTCATGCGATCGAGTAAGCTGCCTTGAAACAACGCCTGATAAAGTTCCTGACCCAGTTCTACTAAGTTTCCTAACGTAGTCCGTTCTGAATTGCCCCTTGGGGAGTTCGAGGAAGAATCGGGTTGATCCTGTAAGCGCATCAACATCGATAATGGATCTTCCATTAGCTTAGTCGCTTGGCTCAACCATCCCTCTACCGGCCAGACAACTTGTTCCTCCGCCGGTAGCACGCCTTTCGGTGCTTGTTCGGTCCGCACCAGATACTTATCTTCCCCAACTGGGGTTACAGAAATATGTAATTCTTCAAATTTCTGGCTCACAGTTTCCCTGCACTCCTGCTCACTGTTTATATCCTATCTCTGGGGCTGACCTGCGGTTAGGTTGAGGCTGGCCCCTTTATTTTTAACTCTAGTTTTAAGGGGATAAAGTGGATAACTGACTGGAAAATTCCCATAAAAATGGGTTGATATTTGCTCATTTTCCTGGGTTTCTTCAGCTCAGTTTATCCCCTGTTTAAATCGTCACTTTATAGATGAACCCTCAAATCTTTCCCCGAGTTAGAGGAATGTTATTATAGACTCTTTCCGGATAGACGAAACCGCTGTGGAAAAGTTACCCGGCTAAAGAAAATTTTTCATTCTCCAATCAAAATTGGCTGTTAACCCCCTAAGCAATGACTGCAAAAATTATCTGATAAAATGCTGGCAACTGTCCGGAATGCATCAGCTCTATCGAGAACAATAGAGTGGTAGATGCACCCTGATGGATATATCCCGGCACCAAAACGCCGGGATTTTTTTAAGCTTTTGGCCATTAAGTTGCTGACAATTGAGACATTTCAGCGTGCGATCAAGTGATAAAGAAGGGAGAATCAGCCCGCTCAAATGGCGGACTGTTCACCTCAAAGCTTCAACCCCAATCAATATTAAACGGGTTACAGATCTCTTTTACCGTGATCCGGTTAAGCTGAAAAATCTGAGAAGGATCAAATATAGATGCACTCAAAAGTCCATCCCTAGTTGTTAGGAGCTAGGGATTTTTTTAATGGGTAGTTGAGGAGCGATCGCCCGGATTGGGACCCTTTAGATGCACCACTCAATCGCTCCTGAAAGCAGAATCCCTGACGCTGATTGACGGGACAGACACATAAAAACCTGATTGGCCGGAGAGGAACGCACCCTAATTGACGTTTCCTCTCCCTTGCAAATGTAGTGACAGCCTGATGGCACAGGTTCGCTTTGTGCCTGCTTAATCTCTAGTTTAGCAATAATTTTTCCGGATTGCAGGGGGATCTCAAGAAGAAAGGAATGGTAGATGCACCCTGATTGACGTTTCCCGGCTCTTTTGAGCCGGTTTTTTTTATCAAAATTTTTGACCATCTTTAGTTCGAGGGTATCCCATTGGTTAGAAACCGGGTTTCTTGACATCATCTTTGGCAATCAGACTAAATTTGGGTTAGAAACCCGGTTTCTGGTCCTGGGGGCGATTTATGCCATTGGTTAGAAACCGGGTTTCTTGACATCATCTTTGGCAATCAGACTAAATCTGGGTTAGAAACCCGGTTTCTGGTCCCGGATACCAAATTCTGAGAACCGGATTCCAGATAAAAAAGGCGCACCCATGCAGGGTGCGCCTTTTTTAGATGAAGTGTTCAGTTAATCTAATCGGAGGCGATCGCCTCAAAGGATTTCACCTCTAAAACCGGGCCAATCATTGCCATTGTCATCACATCATCGCGGACCTGACCTTTGACTTTGACCTTTTGACCCGCTTTTAACAAATCCGCCGGTGCACCTTGATAAATCTCGTAGGTTTCACCGCTATCGGAAACCAATGCCCAAGCACCCGGTCCGATATTTTTGCGTTCGATAGTCCCTTTTACATTAATACTCATGCAATTTGTCCCTCATCCTTCATCGCGATCCGGGCAAGTGCCAAGCATAAGAAGGCATTCACCAGTAAAAAGGCCCGGGCACCGATGCCACTGCCAATCCATAATAAGGTTGGGGCCGGTGCTAACAGGGCACTAATTCCCAGACAGGTTGCCACCCCAATGGTGGAACCGATCGCAAACCATTTCCATTGGGGATGTCCCAACAGCAACAGAATCAGAACCACGGGAATGAGGACACTGGCAAATAGCGGATTGAAGGCACTACTGCCGGAGATGGAGGTTCCTAATTCTGGAATTGAACTGCCCAGGATACGGAAGGGCCACTGGGGTAGATCAAAGATATAGAATCCACGGAAGACGAATAATCCAGAACTGCCAGCAACCAGTCCCGTCGCCATACTCATGGTCCAACTGAACGGGAAATACATCTTCAGTAACCAGGCAATCAGATAGGACCCGACGACCATTAAGACTTTCGGTAACAGGGCGTAAACGCCGCCATCAATCCAGAAACGGGGGTTGAGATAGCCGTTATCGCGCAACCAGCGGAAGAAGTCGCTAAAGAAGTGACCAAAATCAAATTGACCCGTTTTAGCGAGGGCTACTGCACTAGCAGCATCCAGATGTCCCGCCCCAAAGTGGTTGAGGGGGTCTTCTTTCACTTCCCGCGCTGATTCTTTGAGGATTGCGGTAATTTTTTCCGGGTCAGTGACGCCAGAGGCTTTAATCAAGGCTGCGACACCGGCCACATGAGGGGCCGCCATACTGGTGCCTTGATAAGCTTGAAAGGCAAAACCGGGAAGATTGGTATCGGGGTCAAAGGAGATGGTTTCCTGGAGGATTCCGCCTTCGTTTCCTTTGGTGGTATCGCCACCGGGGGCGGAAATATCTACACCGGCCCCAAAGTTAGAGTAGGGGGCTTTTTGTCCGGTGGAATCGATCGCCGCTACGCCAATCACGTTGGTATAGCGGGCTGGATAGGAGGCACTGTTGCGCTGTTCGTTGCCAGCAGCAGCAATGATGACGACTCCTTTGTTATGGGCGTAGGCGACTGCCTCTTTCATGGCGTTACTTTCACCGGCCCCACCCAAGCTCATGTTAATCACATCGGCCCCGTTATCTGCCGCAAATTTAATCGCTTCGGCGATATCGGCAACGTTGCCGCCCCCACTGGCGCTTAAGACTTTCAGGGGCATGATGCTGGCTTCATAAGCGATTCCAGCGACGCCATAGCCATTATTGGTAGTTTGGGCGATGGTTCCAGCGACGTGGGTCCCATGTCCATTATCATCATCGGCGAGTTCGCGATTGTTAACGAAGTCGTATCCTTTGACAAATTTGGTATTTTTTAAGTCCGGAACGCGACTGACTCCGGTATCAATCACTGCGACGGTGATGCCACTGCCTTTGGTGTCACTCCAGGCTTTTTCTACGTTGATGCTGCGCAGATTCCACTGTTGGGCGTAGAATGGGTCGTTGGGAATATCGAGGGTTTGATATTCGTAAGCGGGCTCAATGTATTCTGTGTATTGAGAAACCTCAGATTTTTTGAGGGTCTTGAGTAGGTCGCGATCGCCGTTGACCACATACAGGTGATCATCCACGGAAAACTCGGAGTTGAGACGGGGGGTAACGCCATACTCGGAGGCGATCGCATTGATTTGTTGGTCGAGTTCGACTCGGGGAAGATCATCCCGAAAATCCAGAACAATGGACTCGAAAGTGCCTTGATTGGCTAAACCCTTGAAGTTAAACAGGGCAAAGCTCAAACCCACTATAAATAAGGAGAGGAGCAGAAGTTTTTTCATAGAACTTTCCAGCGTAGCGCCAGTTATTTCACCACGATAACTCATCATTATCGGCTTTTGGGGAAATGTTTCAGGATTTTAATCGAGTCCGAGGTCTAGGGGCCAAGGTTAAGCAGCGATCGCCAACCCTCTGGAACCCCCCAACCCTGGAATTCCTTCCAGGCTAACGATTTGACTTCGGACTCCCTAAATCCCCGGGGATTTTCCCCTGAATCCTCCGTTGCCCGGGTTCATCTATGGCATTATGTAAACTGTTACCTAATTTCTCTCGATATCATGCTCATGGCAAGTTACCCGGCCCAAAGTTTATTTCCTGGCTTTTTCCGAAGGATAATTGCAGCGGTCATTGATTTTATTCTGATTGCCCTGGTTTGGTTCTCTGTGGGATTAGGAATTGATTTTTTACCCCGTACTGGCGTAAATAGTATTACCTTTATTGCTCCGGATGTTCCCAAGATTTTTATTGTATTTTTAGTTTTTATTGTTTATTTTACCTTGTTAGAAGCCACCTTGGGTTGGACTTTGGGTAAGTTAATTTTTCAAGAAGAAGTCGTCACCCTACGGGGACGCCGCCCTAGTCTGCTTCAAGCGCTGGTCCGGAATCTTTTTAAGCCGGTGGATATGCTCTTGCTTCTAGCGCCGTTGTTAATGTCGCCGAAAACCCAAACTTTGGGCGATCGCTATGCCAGAACTTTAGTGATTAATCGGGATGCGGGGGTTCCGGGCATTATTGTTGAGGACCGATATATTTTTACGTTTAAAAAGATAATTGGCATTATTTTGCTGTTGGTGAGTTTAGCGGGATTGGGGATAGGATTT
Source organism: Laspinema palackyanum D2c (assembly GCF_025370875.1). Classification (NCBI taxonomy): domain Bacteria; kingdom Bacillati; phylum Cyanobacteriota; class Cyanophyceae; order Oscillatoriales; family Laspinemataceae; genus Laspinema; species Laspinema palackyanum. The sequence continues at coordinate 349,587 of NZ_JAMXFD010000001.1, read as the reverse complement.
TCGTTGATGAGAACTTATCTACCCGAAATTCGGTCCGTGAATCAAGCCGCAACTAATCATTTTATGCGCCTAGAAAAAGGCATTGCCATAAATCAAAATGTCCGGGCCGCTTATGAAAATGCCTCCAGTCAGCTTCGGGAGCAAATGACCTTTGAGGAATATCAACAAAGACTCCAAGAAAATCCATTTCTGCCCATAGCATTAGAAAGACGCGGCGAGATTAAGTTTAATGAATGGACATTTCAAGAAGAAGAGGGTCAGCGGGTAGCGGCAGTGCTTAAGGGCAATTTGGATAGTCTGTTTGAGATTGAGGTTAATCTGGCGAAAGAACAGAATCAATGGAAATTTGTGTCCGGGAATTTTATGCCGACGGGTCAGTAAGGGGCAACAGTAACAGGGAGTGAAGGGAAGCGATCCCGAAGGGAATCGCCACTCCATCCAGGGGCGATCGCCTCTTTTAAGGCAATTGGGCGGCAAGAATGGCGCGAACTAACTCGCAAAACCCCTCGGATTCCGGTAAATCCGTGACATAGGCGGGGTGATGGGTGAGGATATCCCCGTATTCAGCAATATTGGCAACCCCCACCGACAAGGGAAACAGGGTGTTGTCGAATAAACTCTCATCGTTGGGACTATCCCCCACCGTCACGACGCGATCGCTGCTGTAGTCAGGGAAGCGATCGCCCAAAACCTGCATCAGGGCCACTGCCTTATCCTGCTGGTGGGGTTTGATATGACAATGAACTGTACTAAAAGTAAATCCCCAACCCATTTCGGCACAGAGGGACCTCAATCGCTGCAAATGATCTGAAGTCAGTCCCGCCACCTCAAAGGTCCAATCTGTGACTCGAAATGGATTATCCGAAGTCTCTCGCAGATGGGGAAATTCAGTCAAGAGAGAGGCAAAAGCTGCCGCTAGTTGCTGGCGATGAGTCTTTAAATCGGCGATCGCAGTTAACAGGACAGGAGTCCCATTGCTGGGGTAGAAAATCCCGCCATTTTCGGCGATCGCCCCCACTACCGGCAGATAACTGACTAACCCACTCACCCATCCCGCCGATCGTCCCGTGACGATCACCACCGCCACAGATGCTGCCGCTAATGCCGCCAATGCTTGTAACAAATCCGGGGTAAATTTCCCCTGGTGAGTCAGGGTCCCATCCAGATCCGTTGCTACCACGGCCACTCGTTGCAGGCTATGATGGATCTGAAGTTGAGATAAGGGTAAAGATTTCATAAATTTCTAAAGGTGCCATTCCATCATTGTGGGTTTTCCTTTACCATGAGACCAAGGGAAAGAAAAGGAGTCAACCCTTGGAGATGAATTCGTTGGCATCGATTAACAAAACCGAAAAAAGGGTGAAAATCACCGTGAGATTTCTGTTGATTCAAATGGGAATTCCCTAGAATTTACTGTCGTTAATTCCGGGCAATCATTGCCTTTAAATGACTTTAACCGCTTCAATTCAAGGGTCTAATCTGCCTCAAACCCGGTAGGGATTGTCAACCTTGAGTTCCATTTGTCACGTTAAAGCGACCCACTGCCGGACCTCAACAGTTTGAGGCGATCGCGCAGAATCCCCGGTTTTGGACCTGAGCTTTTCATCCTGGAGCAATTGCCCTAAACTACAGTAGAGTTCGCCATCAGAATCTGGTATAGCCCTGTTTCGTCGGTCTGGGGCATCATACAGAAGTCGCGGCATCGTCCTAGAGTTGGGGTGGGGTGCCATCCGGGGGTGTAGAGAGTCTTGACGCCAGGGGTCGCTTTCTTTACCGAGTCGGGAGTCCGATGCTAGGGGAAAATTGCCGCCTTAGATCCAGCCTGTAAGGGGATAGTTAAGATAAGGTAAGGGTGTTGCGATCGGTTCGGTTGATTTTGAGTCACCAGCAGTTTGCCCCAAAACGGACAAACATCTCCTACCCTTCTCTGAGAGTTCACAAGAGACCGACCCAGCGTCCGACCTGACTTGACAACTCTCATTGGTGGCCTCTGATCCATGAGAGGACGGGAAAAACTTACGGGATGAATATCAAAGATGCCGTCAGGGGAACTCTATTAAAAAGTGCCGTTGTACCAGGGAAAGTCTATGTCAAGCCCTATTATCCTTGTCCAGCCTACCTTAGCTCAAGCGCCTGCAGCGAATGACTCCAAAATTCCCCTGTCATCGGATCAACTTTGGATGTCAGTATCCGGTGGCCTGTTGCTGTTACTGATAGCATCCTTCGTGTTTCACAAGGTGCAAATTGAGCAAATCAAGAAAAAGGTTAAATTTGATGAATTTAAAAACAAAGAGCTACAAAAGAAGCTGAAAATGTCTCTGGAAACCATCACCAAGATGGAAAAAAATCCCGACTTGATTCACTCGCGGGAGTTTAACTTAGACTATCTGCGGATGAGGATGGAGGAAGAAAACTTCCACTTTGCCGTGGTGAATCAAATTAAAGTCAAGGTGAAAGAAAAAATCTCGGTTGCCCTACGTCCGAATGCAGAAAACCGAGGTTCCGGACGACAAGTGGATGAAATATTTGACGTGGAATATCATCTAGGTGATGTTGCCAAGTCGAAAAAACGAGTCCTGTTTCGCATTCAAATCAAGTTAACCAAATTACCCACCCAAGCTACTTCAAAAACGATTAGCCAAATTATTGACTGTCTGGAAACCTATCTCAGTGCCCGGGATGATCACGATACCTGGCAACCGACGATTCAAGGTAGAGTGGCTTATATCCACTGGGATCAAAAAGCCAAACCGACCCCCTTGTTAGTGCTGGAACAATCGAATGAAGGGGTGAACGTGACGTTCCGAACCACAACTGCCCGACGGGTCTCCGCCTCAGACACCTCAGATACAGGCGCGATGACAGGGGCAACCTCGATCACGGGCGCAACAACGCGCAGGGGGAAAACCGGAACCAAGACGAAAATCCAAGGAAATGGGGGCAAAAAACCCCGTCGTTAAAGGGGAAGGAGGTCAGGATGCGGTTTATCCGGTTATGCAACACTCAAATCGGGGGATGATTTCTAGGGTAGGTTATCAAAGCGATCAAAATCCCCCCGTGCGATCGCCCGGTTTTGAGCGTGATCAGAGGTCCGTCATCTTCAGTTTACCTCCCTATCCCTTCCCTTCCTTAAGTCGTCCATCTTCCATCTGAACGATGCGATCGGCAATGTCTAAAATCCGGGGGTCATGAGTCACCAGCAAAATAGTACAACCTTGTTCTTTTGCCAAACGTTGCATCAGTTCTACCACATCTCGACCGGATTTACTATCTAATGCAGCGGTGGGTTCATCCGCTAAAACCAGTTGAGGATGACTCGCTAATGCACGGGCGATCGCCACCCGTTGTTTTTGTCCCCCGGATAGGTTTTCTGGATAATAATCCACCCATTCCCTTAATCCAACCGATTCTAACATTGCCGTCGCTTTGGCTTTCATTTTGCTCTCGTCCCCGGGTTGAGAATGCAAATCCAGCGACATTTGAACATTTTGCCTTGCGGTTAAACAGTTTAACAAGTTATGGGCTTGAAAAATATACCCAATATTCCGCCGAACTTGCACCAATTGCTTGGGACTCGCCCCACAAAGTTGTTGATTACAAACTTTCAGACTCCCTTCTTGGGTCGATCGCAATCCTCCCATTAAGGTTAATAAGGTGGTTTTCCCTGAACCCGATGGTCCGGTCATTAAGACAATTTCTCCCGAATTAATCCTTAATTTGATATCAAATAAAATTTGTTTTCGCAGCGGCCCTTTGCCAAAATAATGATTGACGTTTTCAATTTCTACCACCGGAAAGGGCCGAGAATAAATCTTTTTAGCGTTGAAACTAGCGGCGTGATGAGCATCCATAATCACTGGAATTGTTAGCTGTCTGAGATTTAGGGGGGAAGACTAAAAAATATCCGCCGGGTCAGCATCCCGCAGTTTCCGCAAGGCGACTGCGCCGGAGATAGCACACATGATCAGGGTGAGAACGAGAACCAGAACTGCCCGTTCTGGGGTCATGGCAATGGGTAAACGGGTGGCATTGCGGGTTAAAGTATATAACAGAAAATTGGCGATCGCCAAGGCCGGAATATACCCCAAAATGGCTAAAATCACCGCTTCCTGTAATACAACTCCCACAAAGTACAAATCCGCATATCCCATCGCCTTGAGGGTAGCATATTCCGCCAGATGACTGGCGACATCCGTATATAAAATCTGATAAACGATCGCAATTCCCACCATAAACCCCATAATCGTCCCCAGGGTAAACACGAAACCGATCGCCGTCCGAGTCTTCCAATAGTTCTGTTCACGATCAATAAACCCTTGATGACTCAGAACTAGCACATCCGGAGGTAAGCGAGACTGAATCTGGGCAATTACTGCTTCCACATTGGCCCCGGGTTTAAGATAAATTAACCCCACATCCACCTCATGAATATTCCGCCGTTTAAACACTTTTAAAAAGGTTAAATCACTGGTAATCAAACTCCCATCGGCCCCAAAAGAAGCACCCAAACTAAACAATCCCCGAACCTCAATTCTCCGCCCGCCTACTTCAGTTTTTACCCTCTGACCTTCTTGTAACAGTTGCGGAATTGGCCCAAATTCTGGACGAGCATCCCGGTCAAATAGCGCCATATCTGAGCGTTTAATTTCATCAAGGTTCCCCTGAACCTCGGGCAGATTCAATGCGGATTTAGTCGGGTCAATACCCAAAACTAAAATTGAGCGATCGCTTTGATTCACCGGATTTTTCCAAGTTCCGATCGCCAGATATAAAGGACTGACCGATTGCACCTCCGGGACCGCCAAGGTTTGGTAGAGGCGACGTCGGGAAAAAGACTGCATGGAAATCAACGCTTGCGATCGCGGACTGATTAACACGATATCTCCCGTCAAACTCCGGTGTAGACGAGTCGAACTATCAAACAGGGCATCTCGAAATCCCAACTGCATAAACATCAAAATATCTGCAAAAGCAATCCCGGCGATCGCCACCAACAGGCGACTTTTTTCCCGGGACAATTGTAACCAAGCTAAAGGAATTTTTCGGAACATCATGATTAGGCCAATTTACTCGGGAGTGCTGATGGGTGGATCTGCCGGACTGGTGGGAACCGTTGGCGATGACATTGTGGCAATAATAACCTCCACTTGTAAATTGGTTAACCCGGCAACCCGTTGACTATCCTCGGGGTCGAGGCGAATTTTCACCTCCACCACTCGGGCATCGGTATCCGCAGTCGGGTCCGTTTCTAAAACATCTTTTTTGCCAATTTCTAACCCGATGCGATCGACAGTACCGGACAATTCTCCATCCACCGCATTACTTGTAATTGCTGCCCGTTGACCCAAGCGCACATACCGAATATCGGTTTCATAAACCTCAGCAACGACAAACATTCGGTCTGTTTGCCCGATCGCCACGATGCCTTGATCTTGAGCAATACTTTCCCCGGGTCGGCTGTCAATGGCAAGCACTCGACCCTCAATGGGTGAGCGCACAAAGGCTTCATCCAGACGCGCCTGGGCTTCGGCTTCTGCGGCGATCGCACTATCCACCTCCGCCTCCGCCAGTTGCACATCTACGGGTCGCACTTCGGAAATACTCTCTAAAATGGCTCGGGCTTCCTGGAGTTGCTGTTCCCCCGTCGCCCGAATCCGATCGCGAGTGACGACTGCCTCATTGAGTTGTTCCCGGCCCACTTTTTGGAGTTGTTCCTGCTTAACTTCGGCCTCACTCAGTTCCGCTTGACCTGTGCGATCCAATTGAGTTAATACTGCTTGTTCTTCCTGCAATTGTTCTACTGCCGTGGCTTGGACTCGTTGCAGATTGGTCCTAGCCTCTTCAATTTGCTTGCCCACGGTCCCCTCAATTTTAGTGAGAGTGGCCCGGGCTTCCTCCAGAAGTTTCGCCCCAGTTTCATTAATTTTCTCTAAGGTGGCGACGGCTTCTAACTGTTGCTGACGAGTAGTGCGATCAAGTTCTTCGAGTCTCGCCTGCGCCGCTTTCACCTCTTGCAGTGCCACTTCCACATCCAGGCGTTTTGTATCATAAACCGAGGCACTAATCCCTCCTTCTTGGTAAAGTTGCTCGTAGCGTCGGAACTCTATCCCCGCATTTTGGAGTTTCGCCTGCAATTGAGAAATGAGCGCTTGTTGTGCGGCGAGTCTCTCATCGCGTTCGGCTTGTAAGCGGGCAATTGTGGCTTGTTGTGCGGCGCGATCGCCTTGAATCTGAGCAAGTAGGCGAGAAATTGTCGCTTGTTGGGCCGCCCTTTGACCGGTGAGTTCCGCTTGCAAGCGGGCGATCGTCGCCTCTTGGGTCAGAATCTGACCTTGGAGTTCTGCTTGCAGGCGAGAAATCCCGGCTTCCCTAGCGGTGACATTCCCCTCTAATTGGGCGCTAAAACGGTCAATGGTCGCCTCTTGTGCGGCGATATCCCCTTCCACCTGAGCACGAAGGCGCGCAATGGTGGCATCCTGAACCGCCAAATCCCGGGGAATCTGGGCCTGTAAGCGGGCGATGGCTGCTTCTTGGGCGGCAATATCACCCGTTTTGGCCCCGGCTTTAACTTGCGCTAATTTCGCTTGGGCGATTTTCACCTGTTGTTTGGCTTGTTCGAGTTGTGCGGCAAGGCGATCGCGACTGTCTAAAATGGCGATCGTTTGACCCACACGCACGCGATCGCCTTCCTCCACTAATAATTGTCCCAATCGGTCTCCCTGCATGGCGTTGGCTGCAGAGACTTGAATCACTTCGGAACCCGGTTCGACTCGTCCCAAGGCACTCACATATTGCAGCGTGGGAGGCGCTTCAATCGGGGTCGGTGTTCCCCTTTCCTGAGTTACAGGTCGCGTCTGTAATAAAATGTAAATCGAATATCCCCCAATGGCGATCGCCGCCATCACTAGGATCAACGTCACCCAGGGGGGAAAAAAGCTCACTCGTTCTAATGGGGTCCTCCCCGCCTTGGTCTGAGTCTTCAAGGATGCATCAGCAACTGGAACAGAGGGCGCAGTAATTTGGCGATCGGGTTTTTTATCCTTGTCTTGAACAGACTCGTGACCCATGATGACTTAATAATACCGATTTAGGGCTTAGGGTTGAGAGGCAAACCGCTCTTTCTGGATTGATTGTATAGGATTTTGACTCTGCGCTGACAAGCAATCAATTAAAATCCCCAGTTTTCCTGTTGAGATTTAACCTCCTCCGTTGCAATAGCAACCCTCAGAACCCGGTTTCCAGATTGAAAACCGGGTGTGCGATCGCCCTCAATCCCATCCGGGGTTAGAACTAAGCGCTCAATTGCGCGATCGCCTCTTTAAGGGTTGCTAATGCTTCATCTACTTCTGACTCAGTAACAATCAAAGGCGGAACAAACCGCACCACTTTCGGTCCTGCCGGAACCAGTAATAATCCGGCTGCCATTGCTACTTTGACAATCTCAATCGAAGTCATTTCCGTCTCAGCAGACAACTCCAGACCATTAATCAGTCCCCAACCGCGCACTTCAGCAATTAGATTGGGATATTCAGTGGCGATCGCCTCTAATCCCTGGCGTAATTGTTCCCCCCGTTGTGCGGCGTTGGCTAACAAATTGTCCTGTTCCAGGGTTTGACAGACTGTGAGGGCCACCCCACAGGCGAAGGGATTCCCCCCATAAGTGCTGGCATGATCCCCCGGTTGAAAGACATTACAATGGGATTTACATAATGTTGCCCCAATCGGGATTCCACCGCCTAACCCTTTAGCTGAGGTAAAGATATCCGGTTCAATGCCGAGGTTTTCATATCCCCACAGCTTCCCAGTCCGGCCCATTCCCACCTGTACTTCATCTAAAATCAGTAAAATGCCTAAATCATCGCAAATTTGGCGGACTGCCTGGAAGTAACTCACATCCCCGGGACGGACGCCGCCTTCTCCCTGTAGCGGTTCGAGGAGAATGGCCGCAACTCGACGCTTTTCGCCTCCATCGAATTCGGCGACTGCGGCTTTGATAGCCTCAATATCATTAAACGGCACATAAGCAAACCCCGGTACCAACGGGTCGAAATTCTTCTGATATTTGGGTTGACCCGTGGCCGTAATCGTGGCGAGGGTACGTCCGTGGAAACTGGCATGGGCGGTTAAAATCACCGGCTCATCAATATGTAATACGGTGTGAGCATATTTGCGGGCGAGTTTGATAGCACCTTCATTTGCTTCTGCACCGGAGTTACAGAAAAACACGCGATCGGCACAGGAATGATCCACCAACCACTGGGCTAATGCCCCCTGTTCGGGAATATAATACAAGTTAGACACATGATGCAGTTTTTGGATTTGTTCCGTCACTGCCTGGACCATTGCCGGATGCGCGTGTCCAAGGGTACAGGTGGCAATCCCGGCAACAAAATCCAGGTATGCTCGCCCTTGGGTATCCCAAACGCGGCATCCCTGACCCCGTTCTAGGGCCAGGGGAAAGCGTCCGTAGGTGGTCATCACCGCTGCATCAAACTCCGCAGGGTCAAAAACAGACGGGTTCGTTTCGAGGGGGGGCTGGGAAATGAGGGTTTCTGGACTCACTACTTTCTCCTATGTTCCTGAGTTGTTATGCGGGTTGGGTGCGACCCGCCTAGAATTACATTTTATCCTAGCTAACTCCTCGTCCTTTTTCAGTTAAGAAGCTTAAACTTTTTCGCCCTTGGACCGCCTCAATTGGGGAACAGGCTTTTACCAAGTTTCCTCAAAATGGGCTTGACTTTTGCGGTAATTCCTGTTAATTTTATAATGGGAAAATATGCCGTCCTATTATAGACAATGGGGGAAAGAAAAGTCAGAGAGAATCGAACGAGGAAGGCGGGAAGGGTTATCAGGAATCCAGCGCATCCCTACGGTTCTGATTCAGCAATATTTTTCATCAATTTAACGATCGCCTGGGCAATCCATGAGATTGCGGGGGGTCCCTATCAATGGGGGAAATTACCAAGGGCAGGGAAATGTCAGGGTTCCCTGACTCCCTGGGGCGGAGAGGGGAAGGCGATGGGTCCAGAACATCACGATGGACCCACCTAGGGTCCCTTTTCTTAAGAGGCGATCGATCCATTGACCCTGATGCGCGATCATTCCTGACAACCGGAGGAGTTTTCAGGGATATGGTACAGTATTCACGGTCCCTAACTCTAGGTTTCCATCGGGGTTTTTGTAGCGATCGCCACCTTAGACCAATTGTCCGGGAGTTTCATTCAAATCGTGATGGGATTAATGACTAGCCGCGCCCCTTTTCCACATTTGCTTTCCCAGATAGAATCCGGTACATCCGCTCAATCGGGACGAGTAGAAGAATTAGCGATTATCCTGATTATTTTGTTGTTAGTCGCTACTTTTGTCGCCATTTTTTCCCGACAATTTAAAATTCCTTATGTTGCCGGTTTGGTCTTAGCTGGTTTAGCGATTACGGAATTTTTACCGGGAAACATTGGTTTAGATTCTTCTCTAATTTTAAACCTATTCTTGCCGATTTTAGTCTTTGAAGCGGCCATTAATACGGATATTAGTCGGTTACGCAGCACAATCGTTCCCATTTCCTTGTTAGCCGGTCCCGGACTGATTGTTTCTTTTGGCGTAACCGGGCTCGTCGTCAAATTCGGATTAGGATTAGACTGGATTCCGGGCTTATTAGTCGGTGTAATTTTAGCCGTTACCGATACCGTGTCCGTCATTGCGGTCTTTAAAGAAGTTTCGGTTCCCAGTCGGTTATCGACCATTGTCAATGGCGAGAGTATGTTTAATGATGGGGTAGCTCTGGTGATATTTACCCTGTTAGTGAATGTCCAAATCATGGGGAGTTTTTCCTTCATGAATGGACTTCAACAACTCTTGATTGTTATCATGGGCGGGACTATAATTGGGTTAATGGTGGGCTATTTAAGTAGTGGATTATTGACCCGTTATGATGATGGCTTGACCAGTATTTTACTCAGCGTTGCCGTAGCTTTGGGGACCTTTCAACTGGGGCAGTTACTCGGCGTCTCCGGGGTAGTTGCCGTTGTAGTTGCGGGTTTATTAGTGGGCAATATTGGCATAAAACAGACCGCTTCAGCCTCCAATCGGATTGCTTTATATAGTTTCTGGGAATATGCGGGATTTGGGGTGAATACCTTTATTTTTTTGCTGATTGGCTTAGAAATCAATCCCCTCACTCTCTGGAATACATTACCTGCCGTCCTGTTAGCCATTTTTGCTTACCAACTGGGGCGGCTATTGTCTGTTTATCCGTTATTAGCCCTACTTCAATGGTTTGACCGTCCCATTCCTCTGCGGTGGAAGCACGTTTTATTTTTGGGAAATATTAAAGGGTCTTTGTCAATGGTGATGGCGTTGACATTACCGGCGACGTTAGAGGGAAGGTCCCAACTCATTGCGCTCTTGTTTGGAGCAGTTTTACTCTCTTTGGTTGGACAGGGATTGAGTTTGCCCTGGTTAGTCAAACGGTTGAATATTCAAGAAATTTCTGCCTTTCGCCAAAGAATTCAAGAATTACAAGCGCAATTAATGGCGGCTAAAGCGGCCCAAGAAGAGTTAAATAATCTCTTGAAGTCAGGGGTATTGCCTAAGTCGATTTATGAAGAAATGCGGGCTTCATATCAGGTCAAAATTGCCGGGGCGGAGAAGCAATTACGGGATATTTATAATATCAGGCCCGAGGATGGGGATGGGGGCGATCGCGGAAAATTGGATGCGGTCTGGCGGCAAGTCTTGCTGGCGGAGAAAAGCACTTTAAATGACGCCCTCCGCAAGCAAATTTTATCAGAAGAAATTGTTCAAAATCAAGTGAAGAATTTGGATCAACAATTATTAAAATTAGAAGATGATTAAACGGACCCTTTCATGAAATCAATCATTTTGTGGAGACAATTTTGTTTGGTGACAATCAGAATAGTCGAGTGCAATTCAATCACCGTACTCCCATTGGGAATGACTAAATCACTATGGGGATAAGGTTGATAACCAATAATCAGCGACCCTTGAGGAAAGCGGGGGTCTCGGGCAATATCCGCCAAACTACGCCCGATCGCCTGAGAATTATCCGGAATCGACAGTTTGAGCACTTCAATTTGCCCTTGTTCAAAATGCATCATCGATTCCACTTCCGGATACTCGATCGCATTCGCCATTGTCGTCACCGCCAATTCCACCGTACTGATAATATGGGTAGCCCCGGCAATGCGATAGGGTTGTTCAAAATCCCGATGGCGCATCCGGACTAAAATTTCCGAAACCCCATAATATTTAGCCAAGGCAACCATTGCTAAATTCAGGGCATCATTCCGCAACATTGCCGCCACCGCATCCGCTTTCCGAATCCCCGCTTCTAATAGCAACTCCGTACTCACCGTACTGCCTTCAAAGGCCATCACCCCGAGTTGTTCGCGAGCATAATGACAGGCCGTTGGGTCAACATCTATCAGGGCGATCGTATGTCCCAGTTCTATCAATCTTTCGGCTAAATTGAGTCCTAGTAACCCTGCGCCCCCGATAATAATGTACATCAGTTTCTCTCCCCGGTTAGAATGTGATTCATCTTTAGCATCAGCGGGATTTACCCCAGTTGTCAATGCTCAACCTTGATTCCAACTTTATCCTACTTTAGTTATAAAAAATGCGGCTAGTTCTGTGAACCCAAAGCAACTGATTAATTTAAGCAACGAAATCAATCAAAAATATCGACGAATTCGCCAAGAATTAATTGGGGGGGTACTCGCCCTAATTTCCGTCGTGTTAATCGGGATCCTTTGGTATCGACTGGTGGAGGGATGGCGATGGGTCGATAGCGCCTATATGACGGCGATTACCCTCTCTACCGTGGGATTTATGGAAGTCCAACCCCTCGGCGATCGCGGGCGCTTATTTACCATTTCCTTGATTGCAATGGGATTGGTGAGCATTGGATATATCGTCAATCGCTTTACAGAAGCTATCATTGAAGGATATTTCCAAGATGAAATCAAAAGTAGAAGACAGCGACGCTTGATAGAAACATTATCGGAACATTACATTATTTGTGGATTTGGGCGCACGGGTCGGCAGATTGCCTATGAGTTCAATGCCGAAAACATTCCCTTCTTGGTGATTGACGCATCAGCAGAGATTGTTCAACAGGCGCAACAACTGGGGTATATTGCCATTCAAGGGGATGCCACAGTGGATGCCACCTTGTTAGAGGTGGGAATTCAACGCGCCATCTGTTTGGTAACAGCGATGCCATCGGATGCGGAAAATCTCTATACCTTAATTTCTGCTAAGACCTTAAACCCGAAAATTCGCGCCATTTCTCGCGCCAATAGTGAGGAAGCGGTACAAAAATTGCAGCGCAGTGGTGCCGATGCGGTGGTTTCTCCCTATATTACCGGGGGGAGGCGGATGGCAGCAGCAGCATTGCGACCCCAGGTGATGGATTTTGTGGATGGAATTATTGCCGGTGCCGATCGCACCTTTTATTTAGAAGAGTTTTTGATTGATTCCGAGAGTTGTCCCTTAGTCGGAGACAGTTTGCATGATGCCAAACTGCGATCGCGTTCCGGTGCCCTGGTCCTCGCCATTCGCCGCGCCGATGGACATCTCATTGGGGGACCCACTGCCGATACCGTCTTCATGGTAGGAGATACCCTCATCTGCATGGGAACTACGGAACAACTCCGCCTCCTCAACCAAATCCTCAGTCCCCTCAAGTTGAAATCACCTCGCCTTCGCAACCACCCGCCGATTTGGGAGTAGGGAGGGGAGATGTTCACCTTAACGACTTGCTGTCGTTCTCTCCTGTTGGTAGTAACGACTTGCTGTCGTTTCTTCGCTAAAGCCGTGACAAGCACCATAAGGGGCTTAAGCGCCTGTTTCAGAACTGGAGGATCCGTAGATGGAGGCGTTACGAAAGCGATCGCTTTCGTAACGCGGTAACGACTGAAGTCGTTACTACAAACAACGGAGAACGACTTCAGTCGGGACGTTGAACCTCCTCCCCCTGTCCCTTATGCCAATTTCAACGCACTCACCGGGACTTCCTCCCAGGAGTCTACGGTTCGCATTTTGACAGTCCAACCTCTGGTTTTTTGTTCCTCGGAGAGGTTTTTTAGGAAGGAGTCGTGACAGGATTGTGCTTGGGTTTCATCGCAACAGGCAATGCAAGCATAAACCAGTCCCGATGGATCGATTTGTTCGTTTACCCAAATAGTCATGATAAAATCCTTTTTTTCTGGATGAGATTGATTTCTTATTCTTACCGCCTAATGGACTAACAATGCAAGAAACGAGGATATGTTTTATCAATGCTTGCCATTATGAAGGTTCAAAAAGTTGGGGTAATTGAGAAAATTTATCGCCCGGAGTCGTCCCTGGATGATTTTGGGGAAATAGCTGAAAAGGAGGCCGATCGCCTCCTTCACCTTGGGGTTAAGAAGCGCTTTTTTCGAGGAGGTCCTGAGCTTGTTGGCGATAGGCGATCGCCGGGGAGTCGCTGGGATTGATTTCGATCGCCCGATCAAAGGAGGCGATCGCCTCTAAAAATCGTTGGTTACTCATTAGGGTCAACCCTCGATTCACCCAAGCTTCAAAGTTATTGGGTTGCAAAGAAATCACCCGATCAAAGGAAGAGATCGCCTCGGAGGGTTGGCTATTTGCTGCTAAGGCTAATCCCCGATTAAACCAAGCTTCAGCCCGATCGCTTTGCAATTCTATCGCGCGATCGTAACTGGTGACCGCATCTTCATAGCGGGTTAACTTGAATAACGCATTCCCCCGACTATTCCAGGCTTCGCCAAAATCTGGCTTAAGTTGAATCGCCTGCTCAAAACAGCGAACCGCTTCTTGATGTTGTTCCAAATGCATCAAATCAACCCCGCGATTTTGCCATGCGACTACCAAATCCGGCTGAAGTTGCAGGGCTTTTTCATAGGCATCAATCGCCTCAGCAGGACGATTTAATAACGAGAGAGTAAAGCCGCGATTAAACCATAAACTAGCATTTTCACTTTGCAGGGCCAAGGCGCGATCGAACACTTCCAAGGCTTCTGCATATTGTTGAGAATAAAACAGCACCGCCCCCAAATTACTCCAACCTTCCAAATAATCGGGTTTGAGTTGCACCGCTTGGCGATAGGCAGCGATCGCCCCGGGCCAATCTCCCGCATTTAGTTTGACATTTCCTTCCCCAAACCAAGCTTGGGCATCTTGGGGCGGAGTAGGGGCCGCTGGTGGGGGTGGAGGCGCAGGCATTTGGCGCTGCATTAACCCGGTCCCAATGTTCAGGGCCACTTGACTGAATTCGCCACAGCCTAGGCGTCCCAACTGGACTAGACGCACCCCCCATTCTGGGTTGGGATTTTCCTGCGCTTGGAGGCGATCGCCAAAGCGTTGCAACCAATCCGCCCACAAGTGCAGATCCCCACGCCAACTGAGTGCCCCTAAGAATTCTTGGACGCGATCGCGGTCCCAACCCAGGCGCAACCCTTCCACAATCTGGGTAAAGAGCAATTCATAATCCTCATCTTCCAGCGGCGGCAGTGACGAAGCCGATCCTTCGGGTTCTTGGAGTTCTGGACTGCTGCGTTGTTCTCCCAATAACCCTCTCAGGCTTTGCCAAATTTCCCTGACCATCTTCGCGCTAACCTCCCGTCGTAATTTCTCTTTCCTATTTTATTGTGCTGAGAAGCTTCCGGATCTCAAAGGGCCTGGTATTCCCCCATTTTGCTCTCTCCATCCCCGCTGGTCCCTGAATCCTAGGGAACTCAGAATCCACAGCTATTTTCCCCTGATTCTGTAACCGGGTGAGACCTTTCCCCTATCTTGCACCGTCTCCGGTTCACTCCGTCGAGTCTTACAGTCAAAGCAATCCCGGGCTGGCTGTATTTGTGCTTACCATGCAACTTTACAATCAAGACCATCCTTTGGGTAGAAGAAGGATTACGCTAAAATAGGATACTATCCCAATATGAAAAACCAAAAGCGGACCTATGAATTTCTGGAAGGAAGGCTAGATCTGGCTTTTTTAATCTTAAATTTTTGGGTTTTATTTGGCCCTTACAATCTTTCCTCTTTATCAATCTCTTCTCTTTATTTATGATGCAAAATCCTTCTTTCGGTTCCTACGCCCCACAATTAACCCAGTTAGATACACCCATCTCAATGTCATTATTTAAGAAGGAATCTCAACGCTTGCCGAGACATTGTTGCATTCCTCAAGCGGCGCGATCGCCTCAAATGCCGACACTGAATTGATTAAAAAACTTCTTAATTTCCGCCTCGCATCACCCCGTCATTTGAACCTTTAAGGATGTTATGAGTAAAACTCCTGAATATCGCGAACAATTGCACGGTGCTAAATCTAACCCTCCGATTTATGAGTATAACTTTCTTCCCGAACTGATGGTAGGTCAGGCTAATTTACAAAAATTTGGTCAACAAGTTTCAGTCATCCGAGAATTAGAAATGAAAGGAGAACTATCGAGATTTGAAAGTTCTCAGGAAATCAAGCGGCTATGGAATCATCTTAAACAAGAAACAGAAAATTTAGCCCGAGGTAGCGAGCAATTTTGCCCTCATACTCTCTAAGGGATTTGAGTTTTTGCTTCGTTGAATTGATAAAGTACCCCTCCTTGAATAGAGCGGTTCCTGGAATCCGTATTCTAGGAACTGCTTTATTTATTGGGAATGAAAAAATTTTATTTCTCCGGCCCGTATCTCTTCAGGAAACCGCAGGAAAATTTTCAACTATTTCGGCGAAAACCTGCCTGAATTATTGGGTCTATTTTGAGTCGTCGTTCACCTAAAAATGTATTTATTCCTACCGGCAAAGTTAACAATTATTCCCTACTTTAGATAGAAGCCCAGACTTATTCCACCACAATAAACTAAAAATAACCTAACATCCAGAAACTGCTGGGAATTCCAAGCGCGGTTCAAATGGGCAAGCGACTATCCTATCATCGTCAAGTTCATTGGGGGTGCTTTCATTTTGGCAATTCCCAGTTTTTCTCTTTCCTCTTTGCTCTTTTTAGGTGGGCTATTGCCGCAAAATCAAAGAACGCCGAATCTCTACTCTGTAGAAAACTCGACGTTCTTTTTATGCTGTTGATTATCTAAAACCGGAACTCGGTTTTAGGCTTCTCAAGTCGGAGCGGCGGGATTCGAACCCACGACCCCTACCACCCCAAGGTAGTGCGCTACCAAGCTGCGCTACGCCCCGACGACGCTTTACTATCTTAGCATGAACTTTTTATGGACGCAAGAGGGAAATTAAAAAATTTTTAACACCCTTGCCGCCTCGACCAGTCCGGGGACTGCGGAGGCAGGCCAACTGAACTCACAGCGCCGTCCTGTACTGAGGATAACATGAAGAAGATACGCATGGGGATAGCCTTCCACCTCCATCCACAAGATATCGCTTTCCGCTTCACAGGTGATTCGTTCTGAGTCCATCAACTCCGATGCCATTTGAGTCATCGTCGTTGCCAATTGCGCTAATAATCGGCAAAAGTCATTGAACTCGCCCTCGGTGAGTTCGATCGCCCAGTCCTCTCCCCCGACTAAACCCTGATAGGGTTCCCCTTGGGGGTCCCATCCAATGCGCCATCCGGCACCACTTTTAATCCGTCGTTCTGCGTTAGGAACGGTTTCAGGAGACATCAACCCACCACTCCTCTACAATCTCAATAAATCCGCATCCCCTGATTCCGGCAAGGGAGGGGGTCCTGCCGGAGTTCTGGGGGATGTGGGAGTTGCCTGGGGAGTTGTCTCTTGGGTTGGCCCTTGGATGTTGTAGTAGTTGGGATTAAACAGAGTGACGAGCACCTCGATTAACTCATCCCGTTGTTGGCGGTTGAGTTGGGAGAGGATTTCGCGATCGCCGATCATCGGATTCTCTTGCAAAACCCCATTCCCGGGATAGGCAGTCTCGTCGAGTTCTTCCAGAACCCCCAGATAGTCCGCTAGGGTTAGTTTCCAATCCAGACGAAACATCGGCAGACGATTTTTGACATAGAGGTGATAGGAAATCAACCGACTCGCCAGGGTGTTATCGGGGTCCACCTCTCCAGTCTGAATGCTGATGTAATTATTTGCTAAGGGGAAATCGGGCAGGCGTTCATAGACTTGCCGCCACAGTTGCCGGGGGTCTACTCGTTGTCGCCGTTGAGGGGGTGAAACCTCTTGTGCGAGGGCCCTAGGCAAAACATCAGGTAAATCCCCCTGGGGAGGTATTCCTAAAGATAGACCTAGGGTTAACCCGACCGCGATCGCGGCGATCGCTTGCCCTTTGCGCTGCCCTTGCATCATCCTTCCTCTTCCTGCCACCAAGCCCAATTTCCCCTCCAAAGCGTTAATTAATCGCCAATGATTTCCGGTTGTGCCAGTTCATCAGACATTTCGACGATCGCCCGAATCACGGGTTTCATTGTCGGTTCTTCCATGCTGTCAAAATCTTCATAGCGGCGACGCTTGGCACGATTCGCCACTTGAACCGTGATCCGATAGCGATTGGAGGCGGCATTCACCAGGTCCTCAGCTCGGCGCATCAAATGCTCTGTATCAATCGTCGCCCGTTTGTGGGGGGCAAACAATGCTCGCCGGGAAAAACTTTCAATTTTGTCTGTTGAAGTGAAGCTAGAACGCTTACTTTTTTCTGGATTGCCCGATCCACTATTCATGATTCTGTACCTTTAGGTAATTATGTTAATTTTAGCCAATGATGTAGATTGTTATCGATGTGTTAAGATTTTATAAGTCCGAGGTCCCATCGCATTATGCAAGTTTTAGCCGCATCCTCTAACCGTTCCTATCGTGCAACCGTGCATCCTCTGAAAATAGTAGCCCTAGGAGACAGTCTCGTCTATGGATTCGGCGATCCCGTTGGAGGGGGTTGGGTCGAACGACTGAGACGGGAGTGGATGATGCCCTCAAGCGCGGGTCATGTACTTTACAATCTTGGCGTCCGAGGCGATCGCGTTTGTCAAGTCTTGGAACGACTCGAAAACGAGTTTCGCTATCGGGGAGAACTGAAAAATCGCGTACCTGATGCCATCATTCTCTCCGTTGGCGTAAATGATTCCGCCCGCTTAGGACGAGCCAATGGACGCAATTTCACTGACTTTAACACCTTTACCACAGAGATTGCCCAACTTCTGGATTGCTCCCAAGCACTCTGTCCCGTCTTTTTCGTCGGCATGGTCCCAGTGAATGAGACTCAGATGCCTTTTTCCGATTGCCTTTATTTTAACCATGCGGACCAATATCGCTACAAAGAAGTAACTAGACAAGGGTGCGAACAGAGGCAAATTCCCTATTTAGACTTATTTGAGTTATGGTGCGCTCGCGGTGAAGCCTGGAGGCAAGCCCATTTATGCGAGGATGGTCTCCATCCCAATGTAGCAGGTTATCAATCCTTATTGCAAGATATTCTAAACTGGGATGTCTTCACCGCCTTTACTTCAGTTTCCGAAGGGTGGAGACATACCGCCTGATCCAGATGAAGGGGGAGTTTTCAAAGGATTAATGTCCCCATTGGTTGACCTTTCTGGGTCTGTTTTCCGTAAAATTTGCTGTAAATTAAGTTGGATATTACCACGGGCGGTCGGTTCTGAGTGGGTCTTCACTGATAGATTTTACCAACAACAACAGGCGGGGGTCTAAACCCTCGCCTTTGTTTTGGGTTCACTCTGAACTTATTCTCCCCCTTACCTCAGAGTGAAGGGGGTTGAGGGGTTAGGTCTCTCTCTATGTAAGCCAGCAAACATGATATAATTCCTAAATTAGTTATGACTCACAGCCGTTACAAATAAACCCATCTATGTCAGTTCTGACCCACTTAAAAAATGGCTGGAGTCGTGCTCAGGAAAGTCAGACCGATCGCTTCTTTGGCAAACAGGAGAATCCAGAGGCAGGCTAAAAGTAAGGCGATGGTCACGATAAAGAGGCGTTTTAACATAATTTTTTGCTTCCTAAAAAGTTATAAAATAAATTTTATTGGGCCCAATATAAATTTTTTGAATCAATAGCATCTTCTCCAATTCTAATAGTAATTTCTGACTCTAAGTCCCCTAGGGAACTGGGTTGAATCTGGGCAGTGGGTAAGAGAGTTTGTAGAGTAGTGGCAGCAGGGATATCTCCCGATTGGATAATAATTTGAGTGTGACGTTGAGGGTCGGGCCAGTCGGAAATGGGGTAAACATTGCGATATCCTCGGGATTTTAATTCGGCCAAGATTTGGCCCAAAATTAAGGGATTGCCCGAAGCATTTTGCAGGGCAATTTTTAGGGTTTGAGGAGATTGGGGAGTGGGAGGGCGATCGCGTTGGGTTCCGGGGTTGAGTTCCCGGTCAAAATAGTGGTAAAGGACCCGATCGCGTCCGGTTGTATCGATATTCCAATAGGGAGTACGGACCGATCGCGTGGTGGTAAATTCCCCCGGAAGTAGGACCATTTTCAACCCATCGGAGGGTCGCTGTTGCAGGAGGGTAACTAACCCGAAAAGTTCTTCCCGGGTGAGATTGGTATCGATATATTCGTGCATCAGTTGCACGATTCGCGGCAATTGGGACCCGAGGGTGGGACTGGCAAGGCGATCGCCGACCGATTGCAGAATCATTTGCTGTCGGTGGATGCCACTGCGATCGGCTTCATTTTTCTGGAAGCGCGCAAAACCGAGGGTTTCTTCCCCTTTGAGAGTTTGCCAACCCGGTTGTAAATGAACAGCAATCCCTTGGGTGGAATCCTGATAGGAGAGGGACTCCGGCACAAATAATTCTACCCCATCAAGCAAGTCGATGAAGCTGCGAAAGGTGGCAGCATCAGCGCGAATATAACGGTCAATGGGGATAGCGTTGAGGGTTTGACTGAGGACCCGGGAGGTTAGGGTCACCCCGCCTATGCTGTGAACATTGGCGATCGGATTACGTCCGCGATCGGGGATTTGCACCCGAGTTTGAGGAGGAATCAACAACACACTCACGGCATTTTGAACCGGGTCGAACTGCATTAACCACAGAGTTTCAGCAGGTTGCGGTAAACTGGATTGACCGTCCGGTGTGGGAGTGACACCCCCCTCAATCCCCAGAACCAACAGGTTCAGGGTTCGAGATAATCGCGGGGAAGGCAGGGGGGAATCGGTTTGTACCAAAGGTTGTCCCCAATCCGGGACTGTATCCGTAACTTTGGCATCGAACACCGCGACGATCGCTCCCAGGGTGAGGGAGAGACTCGCCATCAACACCAGGGTAAAGCTCCCCAATAGTAACCTCGCCAGTCGCCGGGTTAACGGTAACGGAGGAATCGAAATTTTCGAGGCGCGATTGGGACGATTGCGTTTTGATAGGGATGATTTTTTGTTCGGCTTTTGCGGAGGAATGGGTAAATTGTTATAGAGTTCTATGAATTCTAACACAGGTTTTTAAGGGGGTTTTTACAAGGGAAAGGCTTGAGATCTTCTATTATAAAGCGCGTTTTAAGGGGCTGAATCGGGAAAATTCGGCAATTTTCCTTCAAGGGAACCCGGGAAAAAAGCCTCCGATTATTCCCGGGGATTTAGCCAGGGAATAATCGGAGGATTGTGAGTCAGGACCGCCGGATAAGCGGGGAATCCTCCCTGGGAATAGGGAATTCTCTCTGGGGGGATGTAAATTTTTGTTAATTGTCTTTTGCAGGGGGGAGGAATGGTATAATTAAATAAGCTTAAAAATTTTATTTTACCTCTTTTGAATGAGGCCAATTAGAAAATTTTTCCAAGAAACCGATGCTCCATCCCCCAGGATATTAGCAGCAAAATCCGGGAGTCCTGACCTGGAAAACCCGGAGGTTTCATTGCTAATTTTGTCCAAATCTGGATAAGTAATCTGGAAAGATGGGTTAAATTTTACGATTCAAGCCCAGTGAAACGGACAAATTCCTCATTTTATTTCCCGAATGATTGAGAATTAGTTGCCTCAGCCAATCCCATTCAACGGTTACAAAGATGAGCCTCACTCATTTAATTGCTGAAGGGGGTGGGGGAATCGACCGGGAGGGAGATTGGACCGAGTCAAGGAACTGGATTTAGCACAAGGTCTAAACCCATTGTGGATGGCCCAGACAAAGCACAGAGGATATCAACCCAGGGCATAAACGGTTCGCACTTCTTCAGGAAGAGGCGAAATGAGCTAATAATGGATTTAATGACGGAGGAGAACCTCTCGCAATTTTCGGACCAAAAACCAAACCGGCTATCGAGAAAAACCGGAACTCGATTCTCTGTAAGGAGAGACCCGGAGTGCTGGGGACACCGGACAGCGCAGGAGAACGGAACGAAAAATCCATGTGAGAGGGGAACCCATGCGGGGGAAATCGTCGGTTGCTGATGATCACAGGGATGGAAAGATGAGTCATAAAAATTGGGCTAACCCATCAAGGCAAGAATTAATCCGGGAAATTGAAGAACGGGACCAAAAACTGAACCGGGCAAAACTTCGCTGGCAGGAGATTCACCGTCCAAAATCCAATCCTAGAAGCGAAAATGCCTTAACCAGGAGTCCGGATGACGGACCGGGCGATGAGGGAACCGAGGGGTTGCGGAACCCAGAGGAATGGCTGAGGTTGGCGTTGGATGTGGCACAAATGGCAATTTGTGAATGGGATATTCCCCGCGATCGCATCACGGGAACCCCGGGCTATGAACTGTTATGGGGTCGAGATTCCGGCAGTTTTAACGGCAGTTTTGCCGAGTTCCTCGCCTGCATTCATCCCGATGACCGAGGTGCAATTACCGAAACCCTGGAGAAAGGGTATCAAGGCTGTGGAAATTATCACCTGAAATTTCGCGTTATTTGGCCCGATCGCAGTACCCATTGGATCGAAAGTCAGGGTAAATTTTTCTACAGCGATCGCCATGAAGCCGTCCGGGCCGTGGGAACCCTGCTCAATATTGACCAACGGGTGAGCGTCGAAACCCAATTGCGCCAGCAAAAACGCGCCCTGAGCGCCTTGAGTGCGGGCAATCACATCATGATTCACGGCAAACAAGAACTCGACGTCTTGCAGCAAATCTGCGAAATGATTACCGCCATCGGGGGTTATGAATCCGCTTGGGTGGGATATGTGGCAGAAGATGACCCCAACCGGATCATCCCCGTGGCCCAAGCGGGAGAGAACCTGGAAGAATCACTCCAGTCCGGCCAAATCCTCGGGTCCGAATCGACCTTCGTCCCCCTAGTCCCCTTGATGCCGACGAGTGGATCGCTCAGAGCTCAATATCCCTATCCCGAGACCGAGAATGCCACCGGGCGACGGCCTCTGTGGGAGGGCAGTTATACTTCCGCGATCGCCCTGCCCCTGTTCAATGAAGGACAGCTCTTGGGTACCCTGAATCTTCGGGCCACCCAACCCGATGCCTTCGATCCCGACGAAGTGCAGTTACTCATTCAGCTCACCCATGACCTTGCCTACGGTATCATCGCCCTGCGCCGTCAGCAGGAACACGCCGCTGCTGAATCCGCACGCCGAGGGAGTGAAGAAAAATTGCGCCTCGCCTTGCAAGCGTCCAACATGGGAACTTGGCAATGGGAAATTTGCGGCGATCGCACCGGAAGCGATCGCATCCGAATCATCTGTTCCCTAGAATGCCTGCACCTGTTTGGTATCAACCCCGAAACCTTTGACAACAGCTACACCGCCTTTGAAGCCTGCATCCATCCCCAGGACCGCACCCTAGTCCATGAAACCGTAGAAGAAGCCATCAAGAGTGGGCAACCCTTCGAGCTTGAATATCGCGTTATCTGGGGCGATCGCTCCATTCACTGGCTCAAAGCCCGGGGCAACGCCTTCTGGGACCCCACCGGCAAACCCCTGGGAACCCTCGGCATCGTCATGGATATCACCGATCGCAAACGGGCCGAGATTCAAATCCAACAACTCCTCGCCACCGAACGAGTCGCCCATACCGCCGCCCAACTCGCCGGAGAGCAACTCTCCAACATCCTTGAAAGCATTACCGACGGCTTTATCGCCCTCGATACCCAGGGACAGTACACCTACGTCAACCAAAAAGCCGCCCAACTCCTGCAAAAACCTCGGGAAGACCTGATCGGCCAAAAAATATTTACCGAAATTCCCCAAGTGACCCGACTGCAATTTTATCAAGCCTGCAAGCAAGCCCTAGAGCAACAAACCTCCATTTACCTCGAAGAATATTATCCCCCCTACGATTGCTGGTTTGAAAACTACATCTACCCCGCCAAAGATGGACTCTCGATTTTTTTCCGAGACACCACGGAACGCAAACGCTCACAACAAGCCTTACAACAAGCCAAACAGGACCTAGAAAGCCAGGTCCGCGCACGCACGGAACAACTACGCAAAGCCAACGAACGCCTAGAGAACGAACTCCAACACCGCCAGCGCGTTGAACAAGTCTTACAACGCGCCTATCAGCGCTTGCAGTTCCATGTGGAAAATACCCCCCTGGCGGTCATCGAATGGAACCGGGAATGGCGAATTTTAAATTGGTCCGCCCAAGCGGAAAAAATCTTTGGTTGGCACGCGGAGGAAGTCTTTGGCAAATCCGATATGGACTATGCCTTGATTTACGAAGCCGACATGGAAGCGGTCACCCAGCGTCGGAACCTGCTGGTTTCCGGACAACAACCGCGAACGGTCTGCTGTAATCGCAACTACACCAAAGACGGACGGGTGATTGATTGTGAATGGTATTATTCAGCCATGTTCGCCCCAACGGGGGAGTTAATTTCCGTCTTGTCCCTGGTCCTAGATGTCAGCGATCGCACCGAAGCCTTATCCGCCTTACATTCCAGTGAAGCACGGTTCCGTAATGCCTTTGACTATGCCACCATTGGCATGGCACTGGTGGCCCCCGATGGTCATTGGTTAAAAGTCAATCGCGCCTTATGCGAGATTCTCGGCTATGACGAAGGGGAATTGCTGGAAAAAACATTTCACGAGGTCACCCATCCCGAGGATCGAGACACGGATTTACAGCCCCTCCAAGACTTACTCGCCGGGGAGATTCCCTCCTATCAGACGGAGAAGCGCTACTGTCACAAACAAGGACAGGTGGTTTGGGTTCAGTTGAGTGCATCCTTAGTCCGGGATTCCCGAGAACGCCCCCTTTATTTAATTGCCCAGATTCAAGATATCACCGCCCGCAAACGCGCCCGGGAGGAGTTGCACTCGTCCCGGGCCCGGATTGCGGCGATTCTGGAATTGGCTGGGGATGCGATTATCTCTATTGATAGCAATCAACAAATTACTTTATTTAATCAAGCCGCCGAGCGGATTTTTGGCTATAGTGCGGCTCAATTGCTGGGGCAACCTTTGGAGAAATTATTGCCGTTATGCTTAGATAGGACCGGGGAATCTGCGGGGAGTGGAGGGGGATGCTCTGCCCATCTCGCCCAGATGATGAACCAGTCTGGGGAAATTATTGGGTTGCGCCACGATGGGAGGGAGTTTCCCGCAGAAGTCTCTATTTCTGAAGTGGAAATTGCCGGGGAACAGGTGTTTACCTTGTGTTTGCGGGATATTACCGATCGCAAACGGGCGGAAGCGGAACGGGCGAAATTAATCGAGATTCTGGAGGCAACTCCGGATTTTATCCTCTCGGCGAGTGTGGATGGGACGGTTTTCTATTTAAACAAGGCGGCGCGCACGGTTCTGGGGGTCCCCCTAAACTGCCCCTTAGAAACGTTTCAGATTTTCCGGTCTCATACCGGGTCAGCCAATGACATCATTCAAAATGAGGGCATTCCCACGGCGATCGCCCAGGGGACTTGGATTGGCGAAACTGCCCTAGTGACTCCCGATGGGGCGGAAATTACCCTTTCGGAGTTGATTATCGCCCATAAATCCCGCGATGGGGCGGTGACGATGTTCTCTAGTATTGCCCGAGATATTACGAAACAAAAGGAAATCGAAGCAACAGTCCGCGAATCGGAACGACGCTGGCGCAGGTTGTTGGAAACGGTGCAGTTAGCGGTGGTGGGACTTGATCGCCGGGGTGCGATTGAATATGCCAATCCGTTTTTCCTGGAGTTGGTAGGGTATGCGCTTTCAGAAATTCAGGGTAAGGATTGGTTTGAGTTGTTTATTCCGACGCATCAGCAGCGCAGGCATTCGGAACTGTTAGAGGAGTTGCGAACCCCAGATTTTTATTCTCATCCTCAGAGTATTATTCTTACCCAGTCTGGACAGGAGAAAATTATTGCTTGGAATAATACTGTGTTGCACGATTTGCGTGGGGTGGAAATTGGGACGCTGAGTATTGGGGAGGATATTACGGAACGGGATGCGATCGAACGGATGAAGGATGAGTTTATTTCCGTGGTGAGTCATGAACTTCGCACCCCGTTAGCTTCGATTCACGGGGCCTTGAATTTGATTTCCAGCGGGTTGATTGACCCCGTGGGAGAGAAGGGGCAACGGGTGATGGCGATCGCGGCAGAAAGTGCTGATCGCCTGGTGCGCTTGGTCAATGATATTCTAGATTTAGAACGGTTAACTTCCGGCAAAATTGCCTTAATCAAGGAACGGTATTCTCCCCGGGACTTGATTGAAAAGGCGATCGAAACCATGCAAGTTATGGCAAATCGCGCCGAGGTCAATTTTCAGGTGGAATGTGACCCCAATTTGGAGTTATGGATTGATGGCGATCGCATCATTCAAGTGTTGACTAATCTCTTAAGCAATGCCATCAAATTTTCCCCCCCAGCTTCTACGGTTGGGATTTCCGTACAAGGGCGAACCCTTGCTCATAACCCTCTGGGAAAACTTGATGCCGACCCCTCGCCATCCCTGATTTTATTTGCGGTTCAAGATCAAGGTCGGGGCATTCCCGAAAATAAAATGGAAAGTATTTTTGAACGATTCCATCAAGTTGATGCCTCGGATTCCCGGAAAAAAGGAGGCACGGGATTAGGATTAGCGATTTGTCGCAGTATCATCCAGCAACATGGCGGTAGAATTTGGGTGGAAAGCGTTCTCAATGAAGGCAGTACCTTTTATTTTACCTTACCTGAAATGACCCCGGAAACTTCTCCATAGGAGGCCCACCATGAACAAACGAATTTTAGTCATTGATGATGAAGATGGCTTACGGGAAATCATCCAATTTTCCTTGGAAGTAGTGGCCGGATGGGAGGTATTCACCGCCAGTTCCGGTCGGGAAGGGATTGCTTTAGCTCAATCTGAACGTCCCGACGCCATTTTACTGGATGTCATGATGCCCGAGATGGATGGACCCAGTACATTTCGGGAATTAAAAAGCAATGCGGCTACTGAACAAATTCCCACCATTTGGTTAACGGCTAAGGCTCAAATTCGCGAACAAAAAGAACTGATTGAATTAGGGGGAGCTGGGGCCATTCTTAAGCCATTTAAGGCGGAAAATTTAGCTTATGATGTCCGAAAAATTTTGCAATGGAGTGAATAAATATTGGGTGTTTTATCAATAAAGATAAATGAAGTAGAGGGCAAAATTGATTTAATGCGCCTGACCCTGACCGGGAAAGCGATCGCCACCCTTAAGGATCCGTAAGGCAGTTGTTTATGAAATTTCCCGAGTTCCGACCAACAGTCGAGTTTTCTCCGGGTACAACAGTTGAGTTGTCGGGGAAGCCAAGAGGGGAGTTTTCTCCCGGTTTGGTTTGGCATTCTTAAATCGCAAGGAGTCGGATAAATTAATCGGATGGGGATGGCGATCAGGTTCGCGATTCCATCCGGGCTCAGTAGTAACCAAGTCTACTTGATTATGGAAGTGACTCAGGCTCTGGGAGGAACGGAGGGAAGTAGAAAAATCTGGCATGAATTGCCAACAATGTTGACAAAACCAATCAACCTGACTATTGCGAATGTGGCGCAAAAGTTGATAAGAGCAGCAAGGACAAGAACTCATAATGTAACCCCCAGTTCATGCTTTTGATGGAAACCAACAACCGTTTAAGCTAAATTCCGACCCGTCCCGAGAAAATTTTCTGTAAACTTCAGACCATCAGGGGTGTCCCGGGGAATGAGCTGATTCAGTCATTGACCTACACCCTAAGCAGAGATTGTGAATTACTCGTGAATTGTTAGGGCGTGTTAACAAAACGCAATAACTCCCCAACCCCTTGCCGGATTTAAAGGTTCCGGGGACCTTCACCAATACTTCACTTTGTTTTTGTAAAAAAGTTCACAGTAGGTGAATTCATCATCAATGCCACTCTAGCCCATAATTTTAAAGCCTTTGGCCTTTCCGGAGTTCCCACGGCTTCGGGGCAGAGGACCCCAACGGTGAAGACTCCCCCGCCCCTGCCATCTCTTTGAGAGTGGGATTGACTTAAATTTACCCGATCGTTTATAAAAACCCCATCGATTAGCTATGTTACAAAACCTTACCCCTTGTGTGGCAAAGGATAGGACGGTATTCATGTCTCCTTTAAAAAGTGTCAAAAGTGACCGGAAGGAACGGCTACATACAGAAGTAGCCCTCGATGTTTTCAAGGCGAGGAATCCTGCTTTAGTGATTGCAGTGAAAAACTTTTTGAAGGTGTTACCGACCCCTAAAGCGATCGAAGAAGTGTTGAAAGAAGCAACTTATGAACTGGCAGAAGTTGATCCCGATGCTTGTCGATGGTTAGTTCAGAATTCATTATTGCTGATGCCAGAACTGGATTTAAAGGCGGAAGCTTGTGCTTTGGCGGTACAGAAATTAAAAGCCAGTGGATTTGAGGAAGGGCCAGATTTTCACCAGGAATCCCGCAGACAGTTACAGCTAAGTGAGGCGGCCAAGTCTCAGTTACAGGTAGGCAACTCGGTGTTAGAGAGTCTGATGTTAGAAGAACTGTTACAACTGGGCTAATCGGGTGACTTTTACCGGATTAGCCATCCCGTCGCGAAGCCCCCAGCCTGAGCGGTTATAATAAGGCAAACCATAATAACCGTTAAGAAAAATTGTCCATGATACCCGTAATTCTGGCTGGGGGGAAAGGGGAACGCTTTTGGCCCCTGAGTCGCCGATCGCGACCCAAGCAGTTTCTAAGTTTAGATGGCACAGGAGTCAGTCTACTCCAAGCCACCGCCAATCGGTTGCTGGCAGTCGCCGGAGGTTGGGACGGATTGTGGGTGGTTACCAATGCCCAGATTGCTGATGGCATCAAGGAACAGTTACCCCAACTCCCGGAAAAAAACATTCTGATTGAACCCCAGGGACGGGATACAGCGCCTGCGGTGGCATGGGCGGCGATCGAAATTGAGCGCCGCGAGGGTCCCGAGGCAGTCGTCGGATTTTTCCCCGCCGATCACTGGATTGGCGATGAGGATGCCTACGGAAAAACTCTAGCGGCAGCGAGTCAACTGGCAACGGAAAAAGCGGCGATCGTCACCCTGGGAATTGAACCCACGGAACCCTCAACCGGGTACGGTTATATCGAACAAGGAGAGGTAGTCGCCCCTTATCAGGGATTAAACGCCTACCGCGTCAGCCGCTTTACAGAAAAACCCGATCGCCCCAAAGCCGAGGAATTTATCGCCACAGGCCGCTATACCTGGAATAGCGGAATGTTTATTTTTCGCGCTGGGGTGGTCATAGAGGAGCTAAAAACCCATGCTCCGGAGATTTTTGAACCCCTAGCCCAAAAAGGGGTAGAAGCCTATGCCGAACTCCCCAAAAAGAGTATTGATTATGCGTTAATGGAAAAAACCCAGTTAGCTTATGTGATTCCTGCCGCCTTTGGTTGGGATGATTTAGGCGACTGGAACGCCTTGGAACGACTCCTCAAAGGCGACCAAACCAATGTGGAACTCGCGAACCATATCGGACTCGACACCAGCGGTGCAATTCTCTATGCCAGTAGCGACGATGAACGCATCGTCACCATTGGATTAGAGGATATCGTGATTGTGCGCGATCGCAATGTTACCTTAATTGTCAAAAAAGACCGCACTCAGGATATTAAACAAGTCCTGAAACAGTTGGAAAACGACCCCCGATTTAGTCCCGAATTATAATATAGCACCCCGAGGACTGATGAGGGACAGATGAATTCGGGAATCGGAATCTCATCACTGGGGGAACCGTTATATTTGTTTAGGGCGATCGGCCATCTGGCGCATCTCAATCCACTTGAATCTCAAGGAAATATAAATCCATGACAGAAACCAAAAACCCCACCGAATTAGAACCCGTGAACACCTCCGATAGCGGACTTCATACCGAACAGAGATTTTGGGGAAGCGCCACCGTCTTAGAAACCGGAGAACGGTATCGCATCTCCCGAGTCGAAGTCAAACCTGGACATCGGATGAAAACCCAAATTCATTATCACCGGAGTGAACATTGGATCGTTGTTTCTGGGACTGCCAAAATCGTCTGTGGTGACAGTGAATCCCTACTGATTCAAAACCAGTCTAGCTACGTTCCCGTCTGTACCCCCCATCGCCTGGAAAACCCGGGGGTGATTCCCCTCGTCTTAATCGAAGTGCAAAATGGAGAATTTCTGGGGGACGAAGATATAATCCGTCTCGAAGAAGATGACAAAGAAGGCTAAACGAGAAAAGATCGAGACAAAGTAAGAATAAAACGGGAAGAATCTCTGGATTATCCATCAAAACGGGACTATTTTTAAGAGTCTCTAACCCCATCCCCTGTGTCTTGGGGAGGATTAAAGACGGGTCCTCTCCGCTTAAACAGCGGGAGACCCTCCGTTAATTGTGTGGAATTCTTGATTTTTCCCCGTTCTTGATTCTTCCAATATACCTCTAACTGGTGAGAGTTCAAATGTGGTCAAACCTTACTCAATCTAGCGCCCGTCAACGGGAGATTTTTGAAGTCGTCCTGCGTAATGGTTGGGACTACATGAGACGGTTGTTGACGGGAGGCAAAACCGATGAACCGAAATTGCCACCACCAGCAGTCCTCCGGAACATATTCGTCGATCTCGGACCCGTTTATGTGAAAGTCGGCCAACTGCTGAGTACCCGTCCCGACCTTTTACCCCAGGAATATATTGATGAACTGACGGCATTACAAGCGGAAGTGCCTCCAGTCCCCTGGGAAGATGTAGAGGTAACCATCCGCCAACAATTGCGACAACCGATTGAGGATGTTTTTGCCACCCTCAATACAGAACCTGTTGCAGCGGGTTCGATCGCCCAAACCCATCGGGCCACTCTCAAAAATGGCCAGGAAGTTGCGGTTAAAGTGCAACGTCCCGGATTAGAAAAAATCATAGAACAAGATATTACCTTGTTGACGGGATTAGCAGAATTAGTCTCGATCGCCGAGTTTGGAGACTCTTACGATTTAGTCGGTTTGGCGGAAGAATTTGGGACCGCCTTGCGTGGGGAGTTAAACTTTACAGAAGAAGGGGCAAATGGAGATAAACTGCGGCGCAATTTAGCCAAGAGTCGCTGGTTTGACCCAACAAAAGTCGCGATTCCAGAAATTTATTGGAATTTAACCACAGAAAAATTGCTGGTGATGGAGTGGGTTGATGGAGACCCAATTTTGCTGGCAAAATATGATGGAATGCCCGGAGTTGATAGAGTTGACCAACGGAAGGCGATCGCCAATTTATTGACGCGGGTATTTTTCCAACAAATTTGTTTAGATGGATTTTTCCATGCCGACCCGCATCCAGGGAATTTGTTTTATTTGCGGGATGGACGAGTTGCCTTAATTGATTGTGGGATGGTGGGACGAATGGACCCGAGAACCCAACAATTGCTGATTGAGATGCTGTTGGCAATGGTGAATTTAGACGCCCAACGATGCAGTCAACTGGCGATCGATATGGCCGGTTCCACGAGTAAGACAGTCAATGTCGCCAATCTGGAAAGTGATTACGATCGCCTCTTGCGGCGCTATTATAACCTAAGTCTGTCTGAACTGAGTTTTAGCCAAATGTTCTATGAAGTGCTAGAAGTCTCCCGCAACAATCGCTTGCGGATGCCTGCAAACATGGGACTTTGTGCCAAGGCGATCGCCAACCTAGAAGGAATCGCCCGCAATCTCGACCCCGATTACAACTTCGCCGAACAAATCAAACCCCTAATGACCGACTTATTCGGACGGCAATTAATTGGGGAAGCACCCTTACAAGGGTTACTCAGAACCGCCCTAGATATCAAAAATCTCTCCTTGCAATCTCCCAGACAATTTGAGGTCTTACTCGATCGAGTAACCTCAGAAAGTTTAATTTGGAACGTCGCCATGAAAGACGTTGAGGCCCTACGCCGCACCGTAGATTCCTCCGCCAATCGGCTTTCTTTTAGTATATTGGTAGGGTCTCTGATTATGGGGGCAGCCGTCGTTTCCTCACAAGCTGCAGTGAGTAACGTCTATTATTTGAGTGATATCCTATTTGCAGCAGCGAGTTTGATTGGGTTGTGGTTAGTGATTAGTATCTTGCGATCGGGCCGATTGCGGTAAGTTCGGCGGGGGTCCGGCGGGGGATTTATCCCCCGCCTCATAGCTAAAGTCGGTTAAAAACCGACTGAAAAGCAATCAAAGCGCTTCAGTCGTTATCCCTCTTAGTTCGTAGTAACGACTTCAGTCGTTATCTTATCTTATTTCGTAGTAACGACTTCAGGCGTTATCTTATCTTATTTCGTAGTAACGACTTCAGGCGTTATCGTTCTAGCCTTTCTCAGTGCTATGAGGTACATTTTAGAGGAGTGCGAGCATCTTGCTCGCTATCCTCTAAAGCGAGCAAGATGCTCGCACTCCTCTAAATATTTGTGTCTCCACTGCACCACTAAGTCCGCTAAAAACCGACTAAAAACACCAGGGGATAAGACTTGCAGTCGGTTTCAACCGACTTTAGCTATTAGGCGGGGGATTTATCCCCCGCCGGGTGTCGCCACTACCCCAACCCCTCACATCGAAAAGCTGCCCAATGAACCGGGTGATTAAAAAGCCGGACAGTTGGATCCTTGATTTTCTTCACAAAATCATCCACCAGTGTGCGAATACCCGTATAATCCTCCGATGCCTGAAGATTCCCCTCCTTTTCAGCTTGTTTCTGTAATTGATACAACCGTTTTTTTTGCTCCTTCACAAAGTCATCCACAGTCAACTCCCGCAATTGCCGTTGCGCCTGTTGCAGCGCCGAAGCCCGATCGCACCCTTTCTGGCGAGCTTCATGATACAATCCCGAAAGCAGCGCCGTAGAGATATCCCCGACGGACCACTGACTGCTCAAAACCGCCCGGGCCCCGGCACAGAGAAACCCGGTCCCCAGGGTAATCAGTTCATCGGCGAGGTTTTGTGGCAGATTCAACCCGGTTTCGCAGCAGGAGAGAAAAATATCACTCAGTTCCGGGAAGCGCCACCCCGGGGAGAGTAATTGGCTGACCGTAATCGTGCCATTGCCCAGACGGAGGAACGATTCCAGGGGATTATCAAACCGAGTTTCGGCATGGTGAGACGAGAGGAGATGGGTACAGACCTCCAAAAGACCGCGATAGGCCTCCCCCGTGGCCGCTTGACTACCCCGCAACCGGCGTTCTGGGGGGATCTGAAAGAGTTGGGCCACGATATCCCCTTCAAAGCGGGTAAAGGGTAAATCATCCGTGGCATTTTCTACGGTGCCGTAGGTGGTATCCTGTACCGAGGGACGACTGTGGCAGAAGCTCAACACCTGGCAACTGGGGGCATAGCGTAACCGGAATCGGTCTCCGAAGTATTCCCCACTGTCCGTAGGCAGGGCGACAAACGGGATTTGATGCAGGTATAGGTGAGGGATGAGGATGAGTTCCTCAATATTTTCTAGGTAGTCTTGAATGAGTTTATCCCACTCCAGACGCTGGGAGAGTTCCTGCAAAACCTGCGGCATTTGGTCTTGCCATATCTCATTACGGATCTGTCGTTCCGCTTCGTTCGCCGCCCCAATCCCGGCATAAGGCGTCACCCAGGTCTCCACTAACCAGCCCTGGAGGGTGTTGAATCCTTGACCGGCACAGGTATGACGGTGGAGACTGCCATCGCCGCGCAGGATGAAAATGTGAGTATCATCATCCGTAGTATAGAAACTGAGGAGGGCGACGGTGGGTTTATCCAGCAATTCTTGCATTTGTGCCAACTCCAGGGGAACGACTTGTTGGAGTTTGGCGATGACATTATCCTCCTGACTGAGTGCATCCAGGACCTGCTGTTTTGCGGTTTCCAGGGCGAGAATTTCCTCACTGAGGGCCTCGGTAGCAGCGCGGTGGATGGCGGCGAAGGGACTTTTGTTGCCGGTGGAGGAATCGGAGGAACCTTCTAGGAGGGAACGCTGGGCGTCGATTTGTTGTTGTAGCTGTTGCAGGTGGTCAAGTTTTTGGCGCACCGATTCTGGAACCTGACCATCGGCATAGAGGTCTGCGGTTGCCATCAAGTCTACCAGACGTTTAGAGCGCACCCGTTCGACAATTTGCAGGGCCAAATCCAGGCGATCGCAATTCACCGCAGCTTGGATAGCATTTTCATAAACCCGAATCCCCTGGTGGATGATATCCTGACGCAGGGCCTCAGTTTTCGCCCAGGCGCGGCTTTGTTCTAGGGCCTCAATGGCCTTTTGGGAGGCATCCAGGGCGAGATTCCAGTCCTGGCGACCCATTGCCAAGCGAACGAGATTTTTGGCAGTTGTCAGGCAGTTGGCTGGTTGTAATTTGGGTGGCAAGTATTGTAACGCTTCCTGATAGGCAGCGATCGCCCAATTCAGGTTTTCTACTGAATTCTCTCCCAATTCGGCGCGGGTTAAGTAGGCCATCCCCAGGTTGTTGAGAGTATATGCCAAATCCTTGAACAAGTTCAGTTCGCGGCGGATTTCCTCAGCTTCCTGATAGGCAGCAATTGCCTCACTCAGGTTTTCTGCGCTATTTTCTCCAAATTCGGCGCGGTTGTGGTAGGCATTCCCCAGGTTGGTGAGAGTATCTGCCAAATCCTTGAAGAACAAGTTCAGTTCGCGGTAGATTTTCTGAGCTTCCTGATAGGCAGCAATTGCCAAACTCAGGTTTTCTGAGCTATTGTCTCGCAATAGAGCGCGGTTGCGGTAGGCATTCCCCAGATCGTTGAGAGTGCCTGCCAAATCCTTGAACAAGTTCAGATTCCGGCGGATTTCCTGAGCTTCCTGATAGGCAGCAATTGCCAAACTCAGGTTTTCTGCGCTATTGTCTCCCAATTCGGCCCGGATGCAGTAAGCAACCCCCAGGTTGTTGAGAGTGTTTGCCAAATCTTTGAAGAACAACTTCAGTTCGCGGAGGATTTCCTCAGATTCCTGATAGGCAGCAATTGCCAAACTCAGGTTTTCTGCGCTATTGTCTCCCAAATCGGCGCGGTTGCGGTAGGCAGTCCCCAGGTTGGTGAGAGTGCCTGCCAAATCCTTGAAGAAGTTCAGTTGGCGGCAGATTTCCTCAGCTTCCTGATAGGCAGCAATTGCCAAACTCAGGTTTTCTGCGCTATTGTCTCCCAAATCGGCGCGGGTGAGGTAGGCAGTGCCCAGGTTGTTGAGAGTGCTTGCCAAATCCTTGAACAAGTTCAGTTGGCGGCAGATTTTCTCAGCTTCCTGATAGGCAGTAATTGCCTCACTCAAGTTTTCTGCGCTATTGTCTCCAAATTTGGCGCGGGTGCAGTAAGCAACCCCCAGGTTGGTGAGAGTGGTTGCCAAATCCTTGGACAATTTCAGTTCGCGGCGGATTTTCTCAGCTTCCTGATAGGCAGCAATTGCCAAACTCAGGTTTTCTGCGCTATTGTCTCCAAATTTGGCGCGGGTGCAGTAAGCAACCCCCAGGTTGGTGAGGGTTTGGGCGTATTTGTCGGGAACGCGCTCTCGGGGATGAGCTTCTAAGACTAACTGGTAACCGGCAATGGCAATCTTCTGATTCTCCAGAACATTACCCCCGGAAAACTCTTGAATGCGGATACTGAGGTTTCCAATCCATGCCGCCATCATCTCCGACTGTTCTAAATCCCCTTTAGTATAGATAACATGGGCGAGGGTGGTGATTGCTGCCACAAACCGTTGGTCTAGTAAGGAGAGATGGGCGGATAATAGGCGGTGGACATCTTCCTCCCCTCCTGGGAGTTCTGCCTCTATCAGCGCTTGCAGAAATTTGAGGAGCTCATGCCCGGTGGAGGGACCCGAGGGGTCTGGCATTCCGGGGTCGTCTCCGGTGGTTAATACGGTTTCGAGGCGCTGTTTTGTGCGTTTTCCTAACTCCACTAACTCGGTGAGGGTGCGTTGGAACTGGCGGGGGGTGAGGGTGCCATCTTCTAGAGGGATTTCGGTGGTGATGCGGACTTCGCCATCGGAGGGGTCCCGTTGCCAGCGCACGAGTTTGAGTTCCCATCCGAGGTGCAGCAGGGTTGCCATTGCGGTTTCGGCGTAGGGATGTTCTGCTGGGATGGTGAGGAGTTGCGGGATAAAGCAGTTTAAGAGTTCGCCATTTTCTTCTAGGTTGAGGATGACTGGCAGTCCCTCACTGGTAAGGTGGATGCAGTGGTTTTCCGGTTCGGTTTGATAGGTCCAGTTTTGGGCGTCGAGGAATTGGGTGATTTGTTCGAGAGTGGTTGTCATGGTGATGGGTTTGGGTTGTGATTTGGGTTGGGGGGGACGAGATAGGGTTTCCCATTGTTATGAGGTTTTGGGAGTGCGGTAAGTAGCGGCAACACCCGGCGGGGTAAGTAGCGGCAACACCCGGCGGGGGTTAAAACCCCCGCCTAACAGCTAAAGTCGGTTGAAACCGACTAAAAACACCACGGGATAAGGCTTGCAGTCGTCTTTAGACGACTTTAGCTATGAGGCGGGGGTTTTAACCCCCGCCGTTTGTTGCGACTGGAGTTATTCGCTTAATTTGCGCCATTGTTCGTCCATTTCTTCGAGGACGGACTCTAAAAATGAGCGCTGCTGGAGGCGGTGTTTATCGGGGTCTGATTGGGTGGGGGTTTCTCGGTTTTTTGTTACCATCAGGTCTTTGCTGTTACGGGTGAGGGTGTCGTCAAATAATCGCTGTTCCGCTAAACCGGCCCATTCCCAGGGTTCGTGGGGACTGGCGGCGTAGACTCGTTGCAGTTCGGTAATGGCTCTTTGGCGCAGGGTTTCGGGTAGGGGTGAGTCGTCTCGGGCGGCTAAAATTGCCCCTAGGAGTTCTAGACGGGTGAGGACATCAAGGAGATTGTCTAGGGAGCCTAATTGCTCTCGGTGTAAGGTTTCCAGGGGGGTTGTGCTGTCTGAATGGGCGACAAATCCCAGGAGTTTGGCAGTTTCGGGGGTGTCGGGGTTGAGTTCGACTCCGACATAGCCAATTCTTTGGGGGTTGGGGTGTGGCGGGAGGCGGATTTCGGTTTGGTCCGGACTAAAGGCGCGACATTCTATCCATCCGATTCCCGGTAAGGGCAAGTCGGCAATATCCTGGGTTTGCCGTTGTTTTCGGTTCCAGAGTTGTGCGGATGTGATATCGGTTTCGATTTGGTGCAGGTCTAAATAAAAGGCGACGGCAATCACGCTGAGGGTGTTACAGCGCACTCGTTCTGCTGCTTCGGGGTTGGGTTGGGTGACGGCAAAGATATCCGCAATGTCTCTCTCTTCTTCCGTGAGGGGAATGGTGATACTGAAGTCATCTATCGGTTGTTCTCGAATCTGGGTTGTACTCATTAGGACTCACCTCCGGGTTGTTTTTTGCTGGTTTTTTTGGATGCCAAGATTTCTTGAATTTGGGGGTCGTCGAATTCCCAATATTCCAGCAACAGGCGCAGGGATTTTTTATAGAACGTTTGGATGCTGCTGGGTTGCGGCAGGTGCAAGTGTTTGGCGAGTTCCGTCTGATTTAGGCAATCCGGAGGTAAGAGCAATTTCAAGACCACTTGGGCTGTTATATCCTGGCGATCGCGCATGGTAACTCGCTGCAAGATGCCGCTAGGGTCGGTTGTCACCCAGTCTAAGGTGTCATTCAGCAGGGGCTGGGGGTCGCCTTCTGCCGCGATCAAGTCCAGGGGATTGAGTAAGTTGCCCTCGGAGTCTGCCACGGGTTGCGCGTAGAAAATGTTCCGGCGCTTCCGTTCGCCGGTTTTGGGGTCCTTGGGGCGAGTACAGTCGCCGATCTGGAATTCGAGGAGTCGTTTTTCCAGATACGTCCTTAACCAGGGTATCAGGCAACTGCCGGGGAGATTGGGGTCGTATTTTTCGTATAGGTTCTTGGAAAAATACAGCCAAGTCTGCTGTAAGGCATCAGAATAGTCCTGGAAGTTCTCCCGGGTGCGCTTGAGATCGAGTTGGCGAGACTGTTCGATTTTCCGAACAATTTGGTCCATAATTTTCCGCCGCTGGAGATGTTGCGGTGGGTACTGGCACCCTTGGCGCACCAGTTCGTTGAGTTCGTGGCAAAGTGCTTCGATAAAGTCCATATTGCGATCGCCCTGACGACGGGTACAGCCATGATTATCAGGGATTACACGAGATTCTAGCAAGGGTAGATTTACGCGATCGCCATTCATCCCGGACTCGAAACTGTCTATGCGAAAATCGCTCATCGGTCACCTCCTGACTGCTGGTGATATCGGTTTGCCATGATTATTCCCCTTCGGAACGGGACTGCAAATGGGAGGCGATCGCCTGTTGGAGTGCTTCTAAACTCCCGTCGGGCAGCAATTGCGCCAGTGCAGCAGCGATATCTTGTGCCATCTCAGGAACCCCGGGATCATTGCCCGTTGCCAGAACCGCCTGGAGACGCGGCATCGCTACCTCATCCACCAGATGAATCAGCGCGTCCAGAACCCGGTTAAATTGGCGTTCCGTCAAGGCGGCATCTTCCAAGGCAAACCCAATACTGGCGCGGATTTCCCCATCACTGGGGTCATATTCCCACCGCAGGAACTTCACGGACCAGGCGATCGCCAGCATGGTTTGAAACACCACCCCTTTATAAACATGATCTTTCACCTGCAACAGTTCGGGGACAAACACAGACAGATACTCCCCCTCTTCCTGTAACTGAATCACAATGAGAAATCGCTCAACATTCTGCGCCTCATATCCCGTGATAATCTGCGAGTTGGCCTCTTGCAAATCATAGCCCCCTCCCCGGTTATCCAGATATTGTCCAATTTGTGCCAGTGTCGTTGCCATAGTAACCTCTCGATTCCAACTGATTTGCTCGTTAGGGGAGTAACGGGTCAGCAAGAGGTGTTTTACGAAAGGGGAGAAATAAATTTTTGAGGAGATCCGACAGTTGTTGCAATTGGTGCAAGATTTCAGATTAACTCCACCTCCGGTCCCCTCCCCTTGGCAAGGGGAGGGTTAGGGTGGGGTTCTCTTCACGCTATATAGCCTATTAACAAGGAAACTGCAATTGTGGGTACTGCCCACCTTACTGTTCCTGGTCCCTACGAGGAATTATCTCACAGATTTTTTACCCCATTTGCGCTTGGCAAAAATCAACAGCCCGATCGCCCCAATTGTTCCTAACCATTCATGGGGTTCCGGAACCGGCACACTCATCATATCGTCCGGTTGCTGCAATTGTTCTTTCCCATCTTCGATTTCCCGATTAAACCGATCGCTGCGGGATTCTGCTTCTTTTAGCTGTTGCTTTTGTTCCTCGTTAACCAGCACGATCGCCGAGGAATAAGGGGAGACAATTTCATAGTGTTTGGCAATGGCATGAATTGCATCTAAATCCGCTATACTTGCCGCATTCATCTGTTTAGATAACGCCAAAATCAGTTGCCTTGCCCCTAATGCTTCTAATCCCGCTTTGTCTGGAACTGTTGCATTGGCTAAAGTTTGCGGTAAGGTGGCGAGATCCGCTTTCGCCGGTTTCTCTACAACCCAGCGATATCCATCCACCACACTCACCGTAGATTGGCCTAATTTAGCGGTGGTGGCGATGCGCTGTAATACCTCCTCTAGGTCCGTGGAAACGCCTCCGGAACTGCCTTGAATGGCTTGTAAAGTGCCGTCATCATACGCCCGGGGTAATCCCCCTAAATGGACCATCCATAAGGGACTGGAGAGGGTGAGCAAATCAGGGCTATCTTTGGCTAATTCATAACTGCCGCGATCGCTAATTAAGGCGACGGCATCATAAGTTGTATTCCCCTGCAATTCCTGAAACTGCTGCAACATTTCCCGATAGTTGAGGCTGCCATAATAGGTGATTTTGGCTGGATTCAACTCACCGATATTGTCCAGACGCAGGGGAATCCCACCGGGTGAGGCGGTTAAATAAATATCCGCATCGTTGTTATCAAAACGGTTATCGGCAAATCCGTTTTGTTTTAGCCAATTTACGGTTTCTGTGACTTCTTTGCCGTGCGATCGCATACTATAAGAGCGATCAACGATGACAGCAATCCGTTTCCCTTGGGGTAAAATATAATCTCTGTCACTTAAAGGTTGTGCGAAAATCTGGTAATCTCCCGGTAAAGTGACCTGATGTGCGGTGAGTGAGGGGGGATTAGTTGCCGGGAGAAACTCCGGCATCCAAGCATCACCGAGGCGTTTTACTGTTTCTCCGTTATACTGGCGCTGGGTTGTGCGATTCCAAAAGACGTTCCGTTTTTCTGCCAGTTGTGGCATCGCCCAACCTTGGGCGCTTTGCATGACTTTATAAGTTAACCAGAGATGTTGTTTCGGCTGTTCTAGGCGGTTAGTATTGTCAAAGGAAGTGAGGCGGGCGGGGACGGGAAACACTCGGAGGCGATATTGTCGGGGTCCAACTTGTTCCAATAGTGCTGGATCAATACTGCGCCGCACTTGGTCATTATACACCTGTTGGGCGGCACCCCGGGGGGAAATCTGGAAGACGTAGCGATCGCTGCGATCGGCGGTTTCATTTAACCAAACTCCGGTTAATACTGCACTTTCCGGCAAGGAAAAATAGTAAAAAACCTCCTCATCTTGAGGGGTTTGGTTTTCATAAACCTCATACAATTCTACATCGGCCCAATCTCCCCGTTCCGTGACAATAATTTCTTGTTGAGTTAGCAAAACTCGTTGTTCATTAATATTCAGTAATCCCGCTTTGGCTTCTTCTCGATTAAAGGTGGATTGCGCCGCGTGTAAAATGGTTTTGGCTTCTCCCTTTTGGATGGGCGTATCAAAAAATTGCTCGTAGAGGGTGGCGGCTTTTTCGCTATCTTCTCGCGACCCTTGGTACAAAAAGGGTGACATTAACCCATTATACCAATTCTGCAAGACTTGCGCGGTAGATTCCTCTATTCCCAAGAGGTCCTGATACATGGCCTGGATGTGATTATTATCTTCATGGGTACTCAAATAGCGATAGGAAAGTAAATAAGCGTTGAGCAGTCCTTGGCGAATTAAGTTCGATTTTCCTAACAATTCTTGCCGTTCTCGATCCGTGGCTGCTGGGTTTTCTAAGCTTTTAAAGGCTTGAATTTGGGGTTGCTGTTGAAACGATAAAAATAGCACCATCCAGGCTGTCACTACGACGCCTGACCCAAATACTGCCCATTTTCGTCCGTATTGAGCGGCAAATTGTTTGATGATTTTGTAGCCGGAATAGATATGAAAGGTAGCGAGGGCGGAAGGCATGGCAATGAATAAGGTGGCACTGAATCCCCATAAGAAAAATGAAAAAGGGACCCACCAGATTGCATTCCAGGATTCATACTCGAATAGATTAATGATTCCCTGTACCCACTCAAATCTGATAAGGTAACCGGCAAAAAAGACGGTGAAGGGAACAACATAGAAAAGTAATAATGCGCCGAGATAGAGGCCCATTAATAACATTAAACTGTGGGTGGCGAGTTGTAGCCAAGCTAACTTGCGATCGCCCTTGGCATAGCCATAGAATAATTCTAGTCCAAATGCAGCCATTGCCACCCCGGCAGTTCCAACGAGCAGATTACTGGCGCCGGTCATTTCTCGCAACATGAATAACCGCACCAGGCAGAGGGCAAATAAGGGCGCTTCGACGCCATAAAACAGGCGAATCAGTTGTAAGGGATGTTTGCGTAATTTGGTCCCGATTATGGTACAAACTGTGGGAATGGCGATCGCCCCGGTGACTGCCAAGGTAAATTCTACGGGGATGATTCCCTCAACGGTTGCCCGAATTAAGGGGATGGCTATCCAAGGTAAGATACCCAGATAAACAATGCCTAAAAATGTGAGATTCCATAGCCAGAAAATTACCGAAAACAAACCGTGCAGCCAGACTTTCATACTGAACTCCGGAAGTCAGAAAGATAGAGGGGAACCAGTTGAGCCTAGGGACCCGTTGCCTCTATTCCGGGGACTGTTCCATTCCCTGGGGTAGTCATCAGCAACGAATCCCTCTCTCTTTCCCTATTGAATCCACGAAAATTCAAAACGTCAAGACCCCATCCCAATGGGTCCCAAACCCTTGCCTGTAGAAAAGTCAAAACCGGCAGAGGTGGGGTTCCTCCGCCGGTTTTCGCAAGGGGTGCTTGCACTTCCCTACATTTTCCAGGTTGCCACGGCTAAACAACCCCAACCGAGTAAAAAAGCGGCACCCCCAATGGGTGTAATCGCACCTAACGCCTTGATCCCAGATAAACTGAGGGTATATAAACTTCCGGAAAAGAGCAAGACGCCAGCGATGAAGGCAAATCCAGCCACTCGCAGCCAAATCGAGGGGGTTTCAGTTTGACTTAAAACCAATCCCACGAACAACAGGGCCAAGGCGTGATACATTTGATACTTTGCGCCCGTCTCAAAAATTTCCATCGACCTCTCACTGAGGTGAGGTTTCAATGCGTGAGAGGCAAAGGCCCCGGCAGCGACGGAGAGTCCCGCCAAAATTGAGGCAGTTACCATAAAAAGTTGCGCCATCGATATCACTCCTGAAGTGCGAGTCTGGTTACCCAACTGGATAGGGAGTTATCCAAAATTAAACGAGTAGTAAATTTCGCCGCGATCGCTGACTTCAAAATCAGCGTCAAATTCTACGGCTTTTTCATCTAAAAATTTTCGGGCTTTTTTCACAGATAATCCGGCTTCTAATGCTAACCGCATCACCGTAATTTTGCCATCATGGGCCTGGATTACCTGATAAAAAATCGACTGAATGCGATCGCGTTCCTGTTTAACCTGCAAATGATAACCCTCCTTATTGTCCCGATATAATCCCCAAGCCATTGCCCCCCCTTGAAGGGTAAAAGGGAACCCCAATAAAAGAATGCAAGCTTTCAGTTCCTCTCTATCTTGAGCGGGAGTATCCGGATTGTTTAACTTTTCCGTAGCTACTCCTAAAACGGAGAGTCCTAGGAGCATCAATAGTGCGGATGCTGATTTTTTCAACCCTTTCATAATTTCAATCTAATCGGTTTTATAGGTCGGTATTTTTGATAAACTCTACTTTCCCCCATCCTTCATTCTTCCTCGATTTAAACCCGGAAATACTCCGGGATTGAGACAATCTCTTTAGACTTTAAATCGATAGACCACATCCCCGCGATCGCTCACCTCAAAATCGGCATTAAACTCTTTGGCTTGTTCTTCTAAATATTGCTTGGCTTGATGAGCAGAAAGCTGAGTTTCCATCGCAAAGTGGAGGGCCGTAATTTGACCATTGCGTTCGCGGATCATTTGGAAAAAGATCCCCTGGAGGCGATCGCGTTCCTCCTTATCCAACGCCAGCTTTTTATTTTTGCCCTCGCGATAGAGACCCCAGGCTAACCATCCACCCACCCCCACTGCTGGAATTCCAATCCCGAATCCTCCGATCGCGAGATCTCTGCCGTCGGCTTGATCATTGGGATCAGTTTCCGCTAACCCCGAGACAGCCATGATCAGACAAAAAAATCCAAAAGCCAGCAACAAACCCGCCGCCACCGTTTTAATCGGTTTCATAAACTCCACCGGAATTTGTAAAATTTCCCGAAATTTTAGCCTACTGTCTTGACCCTTGTCATCGGGTGGCTGAGAGGGATTTTTCCTCAGTTAGCGCCGAATTGCTTCCAGGAGGCGAGAATAATAAAACCGAGTGCTGGTCATCTCTTGGCGAGCGATCGCAAAGCCATTTTTAGCCAGAATCGCGATGATATCTGCTTCTCGATGTTGGTAAGCCCGAGTTGTTTTACTCGGACCGGGGAATAATTCCCCAACCTTCTTCAAAGCACTCAGCGCAACAGTTTTCGGGGCAAAACTCAGAATCACCCGGTCCTGTGCCAAAGAACAGAGATGGCCGATCATCTCTCCCGCCTTATCCTGGGGATAGTGAATCAGCACATCCAGACAAATCACCGTATGATAGCGCCCACTTAACGATTCTAAATCCTGGGCTGCAAAAGAAATCGTATTGCTAGGACCGAACAGGTCCTTCGCCCGTTGGTAGGCTTCCGCCACCATTTTTTCGGAAATATCGCTGCCATAGACCATTGCACCGGCTTGTCCGAGGGGAATACTCAGACTGCCGACACCGCAACCGGCATCACAAATGGATAACCCCTGCAAATTGCCATCGGCTTGTAGCCACGCCAGGACGCGATCGACCGTTTGCTGATGTCCCTTGCGGATATCCAGCTGAACTTTATTGACCTCTTCGGTGCCGTAAATTCTGCGCCAGCGATCGAACCCGGTGGCATTAAAATACTCCCTGACTACGGTTTTATCATCTACTGCGTTCATTGGAATGCCTGTTGCTCTGTTGTCTCCAGCCTCTTAACTTACCACATTCTTTCAAATGAAAAAGTAGCCAGTCCCCGACCTTTTCCCGTTGCCGGTTTAGGGGATCAAGCAGGGGACAAACTGGGCATAATCGCTTCTGCGGTGGCAAGATTGGTTGCCAGGGGGGTTTGCTGGAGGTTGCAAATTCGTAGGAGTGCCTGAATATCGGGTTCGTGGGGTTGAGCAAATAGGGGATCAATCAGGAAAATCACCGCTTTAACGGTCCCTTCGACGACTTGGGCGGCAATTTGAGAATCTCCCCCCATCGGTCCTGATTGCATGAGTTGGACTTCGAGTCCCGTGGCTTGATTAATTCGGGTGCCGGTGGTCCCGGTGGCAATCAAATGATAGTGGGACAGGATAGCCGAATGCTTTTGAGCAAAGGCTACCATCTCATCTTTTTTGCGATCGTGGGCGATTAAGGCAATGATTGAGGACATCAGATTAAATCCAGTTGGCGCTTTGAAGTGGCCCCGGAGAGGCTTTATGCCGCTAGTCCAGGGGTCCAAGTCGCTCCCAGGTTAACAAATTTTCCGATTCATCGAGATGCCAGCGCAATAAAGAAGCCGGTTGACCAATGTTTAACTGGGGTAAGGCGATCGCCCATCGGGGGGATTTCGTTGCCAAGGCGATCGCATCTCCCACTTCACAGAGTCCCCATTTGACTAAATTCTGCACTCCGGTAAGCAGCGGCAAGGTAGTTCCGGCAAGGGTGCCATCTTCTAAACGGGCGGTCCCGTTAATCACTTCAATTTGACGACTATCCCAGGGATATTTCCCATCGGGGAGTCCCAAGGGAGAGAGCGCATCACTAACTAGAAAAATGCCCTTGTAGTAGTGGCTGGCGCGCAGCAGCAACTCAATGGTAATCGGAGAAATGTGCTCACCATCGGCAATTAACCCACATTTGACCTCCGGATGGACGATCGCCGCCC
The DNA here is from genome assembly GCF_025370875.1 of Laspinema palackyanum D2c. Taxonomy (NCBI): domain Bacteria; kingdom Bacillati; phylum Cyanobacteriota; class Cyanophyceae; order Oscillatoriales; family Laspinemataceae; genus Laspinema; species Laspinema palackyanum. Next base: position 305,034 of record NZ_JAMXFD010000001.1, on the reverse strand, counting down.
CTAATAAGCCCGGTTGCCGGTGATGAATCGGCGGCATGGCATTAAACGCATGAGTCACCATCCTTGCACCCCGATTAAAGGCGGCTGTTGCTTGTTCTGCCGTGGCGAGGGAGTGACCCAAACTAATGGTAATCCCCAGGGAGTGCAGATAGTCTAGGGTTTCACCACTGGGGTCCAATTCCGGTGCCAGGGTGATAATTTTGACCAGTTGGGCATAGTCTCCTAAAACGCGCTTGACATTGGATAGGGTGAGGGGGAGGAGATATTCTCCTGGATGGGCGCCGCGTTTGTCCGGATTGAGGAAGGGTCCTTCTAAGTGGACGCCCCCAATTTTAGCCGTTCGTTGATTCTTGGGACAGGAATATTCGGGGTTGTTGATAAACGCCGATAGGGTAGCGAGCGATCGCTGAATATTTTCCACCGAAGTTGTGACGAGGGTGGGGAGAAAAACATCTACGCCTTCCTGCCAAAGAAATTGACAAATGTCCTGCAGTTTGTCAAAATCAGCCAATTCTAGATCGGGAAAGGCTAGTCCTAAAGCGCCATTAATTTGGAGATCGACCCCCCCCAAGGAAACCCAGTCCCCTTCTACATCGAGTAAAGCCATGTCTTGTAAATTTTCCACAGAGGGAAGGGGGGGCTTCTCGGTTTTCATGGGTTGAATCACCGCGATCGCACCCTGTTGATCAATTCGCAGCCAGTGCAAGTCTTCATAACCGGGAAGTTGAGCATTGATAATATCCAAGTTGGTGCAACCCGAGATGGGCAGAAGAGTACGGAGGCGTGATAGTGGAGTCATCGAAGTTGTTATCAAACAAAAAGGTGAGTGCGAATCTAAAAGAGATTAGGAGAGTTTAGGAGAGTTTAGCGGAGGGATTTGGGCTGTTCAATTTTAGGGTGGGAATGAGGGTAGTTTCCGATTCCCAGTCTGGTGCAATGGGTGGATTTGGGTTAAGTGTCCTTTAAACTTAAGGTTCAATTTCCGAGAGTTAGTCCTTTGAAGAAGGCGCTGCATCTGAAATCTCCCACCTTACCTTAATTTTTAACTTTAAACTCTAAAATTTAAACCTTCAAATTTAACATTTTTCCTATAAAATTTGAAATCTCCAATCTAAAATCTTAAAACATCCAATGAGTCAACGCCAAATCGGCATTATTATGGGCAGCGATTCGGATCTGCCGACGATGAAAGAGGCGATCGCCGTCTGTGAGGAATTTCAGGTTCCGGTAGAGGTGGCGATCGTCTCCGCTCATCGTACCCCGGAACGGATGGTGCAGTATGCGTCCCAGGCGCATCATCGCGGACTGAAAGTGATTATTGCCGGTGCAGGAGGGGCCGCCCATCTCCCGGGAATGGTGGCGGCACTGACCCCTTTACCCGTGATTGGGGTTCCCGTATCCAGTCGGCACCTGAGCGGGGTGGACTCTCTTTACTCTATTGTACAAATGCCCGGAGGAATTCCTGTGGCAACCGTGGCGATCGGGAATGCCAAAAACGCGGGATTGTTAGCGGTGCAAATTTTAGCTACCCATCAGCCGGAATTGCTGGATCTCGTGCAACAGTACCGTCAAAGCCTCAAAGACTCAGTGATGGAAAAGCAGGCACGTTTAGATCAACTGGGTTATCAAGAATACTTAACTCAGATGCCCTGATTTCCAGAGGGACCCAGGAATGCCGACCCTTGCCAATGGAAAGGTTTGAGCCATCAAAAGCCGCCATTTGGGGAAAAAGTCGGAGATTTTTCTCTCCAGCAACCGAAACAAGCGTCTCAATAAATGTAAACTCTGATACAGAATGAAATTCCCAGAATTGGTGCAATCATTGTGACTCGGAGCATGGAGATCCGTCGGCTTTTTCCGAAAACAGGGACGGTTGCGTCAGGTTTCGGCGCTCATCCGAGGTTCCCTAGCGTAAGTCATTTTAGAAAATCACCAGCTCCGAAGTCTGGAACGTGCAAATGGGGGACAACCTACGACCAATCAGACGTAGGCGACTGCTCCAGCTTTCCACTTCTAAAGCACCCACTTGCTCTTTGCAATTCCCTGTGCTTGACCCATTCACCGCAAAGTCCGACAATGACCTCTAAATTCAACTTCAACCTGAAATCAAAACCCAGATATCGTAGGCGGCCCTCTTCCCGTCGGAATGCCCCCCTGCGCCCGGAGAACTCGATTTTTCAAAAATTGTCCTCTGCTATTGGGAGACTCTCCCCTTCCTGGAAAGCCTGCATTCCCCTAGCCAGCATTATTTTACTGCTATCGGCTTACTCTGCGGTTGCCCAAGCCCCTCCAGGGGACCTACCCGAAACCTTAACGGACACCGAAGAACTCCGGATCGCCTTGGATACCATGTGGGTGGTGATTGCCTCCATCTTGGTCATCTTTATGAACGCCGGGTTTGGGATGTTGGAAACGGGCTTTTGCCGTCAAAAAAATGCCGTCAACATCCTCTCCAAAAACCTGATCGTCTTCGCCTTAGCGACGGTGGCATTCTGGGCGATCGGATTCGGCTTTATGTTCGGGGATGGCAACCCCTTCATCGGCTTTAGTGGCTTTTTCCTCGCCGGACCGGACAACAGTCCCGCGACGAACGAAGCTTACGCGGGAGTCTTCGATTCTTTAAGCTGGACTGGAGTCCCTCTAGCTGCCAAGTTTTTATTCCAAGTCGCCTTTGCCGGTACTGCAGCCACTATTGTTTCCGGTGCTGTTGCTGAACGGATTAAGTTTGTGGACTTCTTAATCTTCAGTCTCTTACTGGTGGGAATTGCCTATCCCATCACCGGACATTGGGTCTGGGGTGGGGGCTGGCTTTCCACTTTAGGCTTTATGGACTTTGCCGGATCCACTGCAGTTCACTCCGTGGGAGGTTGGGCTGCCCTGATGGGGGCTGCTTTCGTAGGGCCACGTCTCGGTAAATATCAAGATGGACGTCCCGTGGCGTTACCCGGACATAACATGAGTATCGCTACCTTGGGATGCTTGATTCTGTGGGTCTGCTGGTTTGGCTTTAACCCAGGTTCGACGATGGCGGCTGACCACACCATCGGCCATATTGCTGTAACTACGAATATTGCTGCGGCTATGGGTGCTATTTCTGCAACCATCGTGGCTTGGATGTATCTCGGCAAACCTGACCTTTCCATGATTATCAACGGCATCCTCGCCGGACTGGTGGCGATTACGGCCGGTTGTAATGGGGTCACCGTTTTTGGCGCTGCCATTATTGGGACCATCGGGGGCATTTTGGTGGTGTTCTCCGTGACTTTCTTTGACAGTATCCAAATTGATGACCCGGTTGGGGCGACCTCAGTTCACCTCGTGAATGGAGTCTGGGGAACCTTAGCCGTGGGTCTGTTTAATGTAGACAGCGGTTTATTCTATACCGGGAGTCTCGCCCAACTGGGAGTCCAATTCCTCGGCGTGGCCTCCGTTGGTGGCATGACTGTTCTGCTGAGCACTATTTTCTGGCTGGTGCTTAAATCTGTCCTGGGTATTCGAGTCAGGGAAGACGAAGAGTTAAAGGGCTTGGATATTGCGGAACATGGTATGGAAGCTTACAGTGGCTTCCTCAAGGATAATCGCGGGATGGCCGGGGGAAGTCCCTAGCCTATCGGTGCAGTTTGCACCCTCAAATTTTAATCATTCGCTATATTTGCGGTCTTAGGAGGATTTTTAATACACTGGAAGTATCTCCTGACCGCATTTTTTTTGCCCCCAGGTGCGACGAGTAGGGATAAGCTTCCGGGCAAGGTCCGCTTGAAGGTGCAGAGTAGGTCGGGAATTTATTGTTGCGTAGCGATCGACGGCATTGCGTTTAAATTTGCGTTCAAACCCGGTTCTGTCTAAATTCGCGGCCATGTCTTGGTCAAAGATACCTCCCTGGGCGTTGTTATCCCTGGCGACGAATGGGATCTTGATGCTCACGGTCATTTTACTGATTGTCCGCGCTCAAAGTTCGTCCTCGGATCTGCAAAATTTGTCGGCATTACAGGGGAATGGTTCGAGTGCCATTGAGAATGCTTCGGGTTCCCCAACCCCAGTCACGGAGCCTGAGTTAGGTCCCCGTCATCAGTGGAATTATGAGCAATGGTTGGCTCAGTTACAGCGGGAGGCGGAGGCGATCGCCGCTAATCCCCCGGAACGTCTCGGGGTTCTCGCTGGAGATTCCATCAGTCTCTGGTTTCCCCCGGAACTGCTACCTCCCCAACGCACTTGGCTCAATCAAGGGATTTCTGGTGAAGTCTCTTCGGGGTTGTTGAAACGGTTACCGTTATTTGACAACAGCAATCCCGAGGTGATTTTTGTGATGATTGGGATTAATGACTTGATTCGCGGCGTTGCACCGTCCGAGGTTGTTGAAAATCAACGGGCGATCGTTCGGGATCTGGTCTGGGCTCATCCCAACGCCCGGATTGTCGTCCAATCCATTTTGCCCCACAGTGGCGCTGGTTCCACTTGGGAGGGTCGCGATCGCCTCCTGAATATCCCCAACGAGCAGATCCGCGACATCAATCGTGAACTCGCTGCGATCGCCTCCGAGGAAGGGGTCGAGTTCCTGGACCTCTACCCCCTCTTCTCCGACTCCCAAGGCAATCTCCGCCTCGAACTCACCACCGACGGGTTACATCTCAACGAGCAAGGTTACTTAGTCTGGCGCACTGCCTTGATGGTATTTGATCCAATTTAAGGATGGGGATGGGGAAAATATTCGCTGTGACGATTGAAGTTGTTTCTTCTTGTTTGTAGTAACGACTTCAGTCGTTGCTCTCGTGTTATGGTTTAAGCCATAACACGAGCAATCCAAGGGTCTACCGCCTGCTGGGGTGGGTACTGGAGCCAGGGCCTGACCTGGGCGTTACTTGGCTTTACGCCAAGTAACGCAGAAACGACTGAAGTCGTTACTACGAACTTAAGAGAACGACTGAAGTCGTTACTACGAACTTAAGAGAACGACTGAAGTCGTTACTACGAACTTCCCCATCCTCCCCATCTCCCCACTCCCTGTAACCTAAGTCTTCTACAATCAAGAGAAAAGAAGCTAGGATTTCACGGCATGGACACTAAAGCTTTCAAACGCGCACTGCAAAAGTCTGATAACTACCATCGCAAGGGATTTGGTCACCAAGAAGAAGTAACCGGGGTGATGAACTCCGTTTATCAAAGTCCCCTGATTCAGCAAATCCGAGAAAATAATTACACCTTGACTCGCGGCGAGGTGACGATTCGTCTGGCGCAAGCGTTTGGATTTTGCTGGGGGGTTGAACGCGCCGTGGCGATCGCCTATGAAACTCGCCAGCATTTTCCTACGGAACGCATTTGGATTACCAATGAAATTATCCACAATCCCAGCGTGAATCAACATATCCAAGAGATGAATGTTGAATTCATCCCCGTTGAGGAAGGAAAAAAAGATTTTGAAGTGGTCCAAGCGGGAGATGTGGTCATTTTACCGGCTTTTGGTGCTACGGTTCAAGAAATGCAGTTGCTCAATGAAAAAGGCTGCACAATTGTAGACACTACTTGTCCTTGGGTTTCTAAAGTTTGGAACAGTGTAGAAAAACATAAAAAAGGCAATTACACTTCCATTATTCATGGCAAATACAAGCATGAAGAAACCCTGGCAACCAGTTCTTTTGCGGGAACTTATTTAATTGTCCTGAATATGGCCGAAGCGGACTATGTTGCTAATTATATTCTCAACGGTGGGGATAAAGCTGAATTTATGGCTAAATTCAGTAAGGCTGTTTCCGCCGGATTTGACCCGGACCGGGATTTAGCACAAGTTGGGATTGCGAATCAAACCACGATGCTCAAAAGTGAGACGGAAGAAATGGGCAAGTTGTTTGAAAGGACGATGATGAAAAAATATGGTCCGGCAGAATTAAATCAGCATTTTCTGGCTTTTAATACAATCTGCGATGCCACCCAAGAACGCCAGGATGCGATGTTAGATTTGGTCGAGGATCAAGTGGATGCGATCGTGGTGATTGGTGGGTATAATTCCTCAAATACGACGCAGTTACAACAAATTGCGATCGACCGAGGAATTCCGTCTTATCATATTGATAGTGCCAGTCGGATTCTCCCGGGAAATCGCATCGAACATAAACCTTTGCATCAAGAGTTGGAAATCGCCGAAAATTGGCTACCATCAGGACCCCTGGTGATTGGCGTGACATCCGGTGCTTCAACGCCGGATAAGGTAGTTGAAGAGGCGATCGAGAAAATTTTTGCCAGTAAAGCTATGGCAGTGGTTTAAGACTCTGGGTCTTTTAGCAGTCCGGTTTAACCAGTGGAACCGTTGATTTCTGGGTTTCACTGGTTATCGGGTTGAACCGCATCTGACAACTGAGTTTGGGTCTCTTGTCGAATCTTCTAACTTTTGCCAGAATGAGAACATCAAACAGTAAGTTCATAATAGGGCTAATCTCAGATTAGACCCAATTTTTTTATATGATGATTCCCCGAAAAACGATTGTTGCGGATGCCGCTACCAGTATTGCTCAAATTGCCACAGATACGCTGTTGGAAGATAAGAGTAAATTATTGGGCATTTTTCCCCGAACTCCGGATAAAAAAACCAAGGAGGCGATCGCCTCTGCCTCGGAGACTTATGTCAACCTCTATCTCCAACGGTATGCCACGATTGATCTGTTAGGAACTCGCGATCCAGTGCCGTTAGAATCTCTCTATGTGGAGATGCAGGTGAGGGAGATGGATGAACCTGAAACGACGAACCCGAATGCTTCTTCCGTGGAGTCTACCCTTAAATCCCCGATCGCAGTGATCAATGAACGGGATGGGGTGATGTTCTGGGGTGCGCCTGGTTCCGGAAAGTCTCTCTTACTGAGGAAAATCGGCCTAGAAGCCCTCCGGGGAACCCGGTTCGGGGGGGTGGTCCGCCGGGGGTATATTCCAGTGTTTATTCCCCTGAAAGTCGTGAGTAGTGGGGAGGGTGAAATTGAAAAAGCGATCGCTGATGAGTTTCGTCGCTGTAGTTTTCCGGTGGCGGAACGATTAGTTCGAGAGGCACTAGCTCAAGGTCGATGCTTAATTTTACTGGATGATTTGCATACTATTCCCTCGTTTGTGATTGCTGAGGCGATCGCCCGTCTGGAAGGGTTTATGGAAACTTATCCCAAAAATCGCTATGTAGCTTGTTCTCGTGCCGGGGTCTTTAACCATCACTGGCGCAGCTTTTATCCGGTGGCGATCGCCCCGTTAGACGATGCACAACAAACGAGTTTGATCCGACAGTGGTATAACACCCCCTCCGCTACCACCCCCAGTGGTGACTCACTTCTGATGGATTTAGAACGACCAGAAAATGCTCATGCCCGATCCTTATCTGCGTCTCCTCTCTCACTTACCTTGCTTTGCTTGATGTATGACCGGACTCACTCTCTACCGGAAAATCGGGCAACGCTTTATCTCCGAACTTCTCACATTTTACTGGAAGCTGCGGGAAACATTGCCACGGCTCCGGATGTCTCACCGAATCTGGAAATGAATCGGGAATTGGCAAAATTGTGGCTGGCTCAATTAGCCTTCAGAAGTGCGATCGCCGAGCGGGCAGTTTTTTCCGGTGCCGACTTGAGCAGTCGGATTCCCGTGCATTTGTTAGATTTACATAAAGATGAGTATTTTCCCTTTTCTGTACCCACTAATGTTAATGCTAACACCACGGAAAATTCTAACAAAAATTCACCCCCTTTAACCCCAGGGCGTAAAAACTCCTTGCCGACGGTTCCCACGAATCCGAATGAAAAGGCCAATCATCCCTCGAACAAAAATCCAGCGGTATCCCTAACCCCTACCATTGCGGAGAACCGCTATCGGGTTGAGAAAATGCTGGAAAAAATCGCCTTGCGGTCCGGTTTACTGCTGCAAATTGGGCCGGACCGCTTTGCCTTCACTCAAGTAACTTGGCAAGAATATTTTACCGCTATTTATATCGATACCTATTATTTAGCCGCTCAAATTTCGGCTAAAAATCTAACCTTGCGCCACTGGCAAGAAATCTTTTTATTTGTGTCAGGGATTCGCCATCCCACGGCGGATAAATTACTGATTTTAATGGAATCAGCGGCTCAAAAATACCTAAAAACCAGTAAGTTGCGATCGCTTTTGCGATGGGCCTCTGAATCCACGGAGGAGAATAGTGGCACGCTTTCACCAGCGGCTAAAAGAACGGCGGCGCTGTTTTTGGTGCTGGTTTTAAACGCCACATTAGAACCGGATTTATCCCGAGAAAATCCCTATCCTACGGATAGCCTCGGTGAGCAATTTAAGCAGAGGGGGGAAGTAGAATCTCCGGAAAATGTGGCTTTGAGTTTGTGCGAAATTTTGGGGTTTAATTTGTCTGAACTGATCACTCGTGCAGGCCGGTTAGCGGAGGATTTTACCAAAAATCTAGCGTTTATTTGCGATCGCCCCTTGGATGTGGAAAAATCCGCTGGGGAATTGACTCGGGAACTGGCGCGAAAACTGGCTCGGGATCGCGCTCGTCAACTGGTTCTGGACCTGGATTGTTTACTAGATGCTCCCAACAATTTTGCCCTGGATCGCGCCCGAGATTTGGCGTTTGTTAGTATTCTAACTCGATTGGTAGAAGAGGTGGGAATTTTTAAAGATTGCCAGGAGGCGATCGCCGCTTTGCAATCCCTGCAACCGGAGATTCCCGATACCAATTCTGCCTATCAAGTGCATTATGAGTTTCGCGATCGCATTCGTCAAACTTGGTTAAATGCTCTGAATTTGTCCAGCGATCGTCTCCAGCTATCCCCCGAAGAAAAGCAGGCATTAGGGGATTATTTTTATGCCAATGGGTTGATAGTTCGCTGCTATCATGCAGCATCGGAAGTCACCCCCGCCACCTGGAAAGTCATCCAAGGACGAATGCTACGCGGGAACTAGAACTCTCACCTTTGTTGACCTAGATGCGATCGCCATTTCCCGAACTGGGACTATTATCGGCAAACTTTTCTTGGTCATAATAATACAGGCTGCGGATGGGATAGGGAATATTGATATTGGCGCGATCGCAAGCATCTTTGAGGGCGATCGCCACTTGCGTTTGAATCCGTCGCACCGAGGGTCTCTCCGGTTCCGTCCAATATCGCACCATCATATCAATTGAACTCTCTCCAAACCCCACAATATCAACTTCCGGTTCCGGTTTCGATAACACCCCGGGAACTTTGGACACCGCCTTTAAAAGTGTATCGACTGCCTGCGGTAACGGTGTATTATAATCCACCCCTATTGCTAAATCTGTGCGCCGATGAGAAAACGCTGTTTTGACTTGCACCACATTCGTAAAAACCACCGCATTTGGAATAACAACTCGCTCCCCTTGATAAGTGCGGATTTGCGTCGAACGAATCGCAATTTCCTCTACGGTTCCCTCATATCCTTCTACAACAATTTGGTCTCCGAGTTTAAAGGGTTCCTGCAATAACAGCAAAATTCCCGCCAGGAAATTTTTAAAAATATCCTGAAAGGCAAAACCAATGGCAACGGAACTTAACCCCAATAACCCAATTATATCTCCTAATGCCAAACCCGGAAATGCCAGAACGCAGGCTACAATAATTCCCACAGACCATGCCGCAACATAAGCCGTTTGAACCATTAACATTCGGAGGGATCTATTCTTTACTACTCGCCGTCCTCCCGCCATCGTCAGACGACGAACCACATTGGCAGCATACCAAGTTATGCCTAACACGACCAAAGCAATTAAAATTGCCGGTACCAGTGCCACACCTTGACCAATTAAGTTAATGAGAGTTGTTTTTATTTCTTTCAAAATTGGATTCATATTAATAAGTGATTTAACATTGCAGCCAGTTCACCGTTGGACAGTGACCCGCCAATTCAACCATCTGCGATCGCCGGGGATATCGATTGACGACACCCCCATACCCTCACGGTTTTATCCCCGTCACCCCGACTCGCGCATCTCCCCAGCGATGGATTTTAATCCCGGAAAAGCCCGACTGCCTCGCATAAGTTTCTAATTCCTCCCCCGTGGAACACATACTCAAATAGGCCGGACGTTGGTCAATGGGATAAGCATACCCCGCCATAAACACCTCCCAGCCATGACTGGAGGTCAAATCCACATTATCAAAAAAGCAGCGTCCCCCGGATTTTAACACTCGAAACGCTTCTTTTAAATACTGATAGCGGTCCCACTCATACAGGTGCATAAACACCACCGTACAGTAGACCAAATCAATGGAATTATCGGCAATTTCCTGTAAGCCTACCCCACTCAATTCAATTAATTCAATATTATCCAATCCTTCCAGACGTTGCGCGGCATATTGGAGCATATTCGCCGAAATATCGGTGCCAATCCATTTCTGACATTGGGGACTTAAAAACTTGCCAACTCGACCCACCCCACAGCCAATTTCCAAACAAATATCTTCCGGTTGAATGCCCACAAAATTCTCAATTCGATTCACCGTATTGAGTCCCGTGCGGTCTAATTCGGCCTCATCCGTATGTCCGGCGACATAGAGTTTCGCCTCATCCATATTGGCGGCGAGGTTGTCCCAGGTTTCCTTATATTGCGATCGCTCCTGAATCATAGGGTTCTGACTTCCATTTCCAGTGGGTAAAATTGACAGCAAGCTTTATAATAATAGTTTATGTTTGCATCCGAGTCATGGCTTTCCCCGGGGCGATCGTCGCCTATCGCCGGTTGAGTGCCAGACTGCCATTGACCCAACAGGCCCGTTCATTTGCGAAAAATAGCACGTTATGTCCTCTATTCCTCGTCGTTACCACATCACCACCTTCGGCTGTCAGATGAACAAAGCTGACTCCGAACGCATGGCAGGTATCCTGGAAAATATGGGGTTCCAGTTTTCCGAAGACCCCAACCAAGCCGACCTCATCCTCTACAATACCTGCTCAATTCGGGATAATGCCGAGCACAAAGTTTATTCCTACCTAGGCAGGCAAGCGAAACGCAAACTCCAACAACCCAACCTCACCCTCATCGTTGCCGGTTGCGTGGCACAACAGGAAGGAGAAGCACTCCTGCGCCGGGTGCCGGAATTGGATATGGTCATGGGACCCCAACACGCCAACCGCCTAGAGGATTTGCTCGAACAGGTGTTCGCCGGGAACCAAGTGGTAGCGACTGAGGCGGTGCATATCATGGAGGATATCACCAAACCGCGCAGGGAGAGCCAAGTTACCGCCTGGGTAAACGTGATTTACGGCTGTAACGAACGCTGCACCTATTGCATCGTCCCGTCAGTGCGTGGCATCGAACAATCCCGCACCCCAGAAGCAATCCGCGCCGAAATGGAAGAACTCGGACGCCAGGGATATAAAGAAGTCACCTTACTCGGTCAAAATATCGACGCCTACGGCAGAGATTTACCCGGAACCACACCGGAGGGACGAAATTTACATACCCTCACGGATTTGCTCTATTTCGTCCATGATGTCCCGGGAATTGAACGGATTCGCTTTGCCACCTCTCACCCCCGGTATTTCACTGAGAGATTAATTCGGGCTTGTCAAGAATTGCCGAAGGTTTGCGAACATTTTCATATCCCATTTCAATCGGGGGATAATGAAGTTTTGAAGGCGATGGCGCGGGGTTATACCCATGAAAAATATCGCCGTATTATTGATATGATTCGCCACTATATGCCCGATGCTTCTATCAGTGCCGATGCGATCGTCGGGTTCCCTGGGGAAACTGAGGAACAGTTTGAAAATACCCTAAAACTGTTAGAAGAGATTAGCTTTGATATGCTGAATACTGCTGCTTATTCCCCACGTCCGGGGACACCAGCGGCGGTGTGGGAGAATCAGTTGAGCGAAGAGGTTAAGAGCGATCGGCTGCAACGGTTGAATCACTTAGTATCTGTTAAGGCTGCCGAGCGATCGCAGCGCTATCTCGGACGGATTGAAGAAGTCCTAGTCGAGGAGCAGAATGCCAAAGACCCCACCCAAGTCATGGGAAGAACACGCGGCAACCGTCTCACCTTCTTTACCGGGGATATTAATCAGTTGAAGGGACAGTTAGTCCAGGTCAAAATTACCGAATCCCGCGCCTTCAGTTTATCCGGCGAAGCGATTTCCGTTCCTCAACCGGCTTTGGTTTAAGGGTCATGACTGCCTAGGTGAGTTGTATAAAACCCCGGTTGTTTTACCGGGGTTTTCAATGTTGGGGGGGATATATCGCGAGTCTGGCGTACTAAATGTAAATGTAGCGGCAATTCGCGAATCGCCTGAAAAAATTCACCCCAAAATGTAGCGGCGATTCGAGAATCGCCTGTCCACAGATACATCTCCTACACCACTCCTAAATCCATGTAAAATAGAGTAAAATAAAAACGAAATCCAGTTCGGTCTGTGAGGGGAGGGGTTAGCGGATGTTATCTATTATTCTACAGTTATTTGCCGGTGCTGTATTAGGAGTTGGAGCTACCGAATGTCGCGAATGGGCGCAGCGCAAAGCTGGGGAACGCAATGATGATATTGACCAAGCACTGTTCAAAGCGCATCAGCGCACATTAAAAGAGATTCGCGACTATTGTCAAAAATCACCGGAATGGGACCGATATCACCGGGTGATTATAACACGAATTGAGCAAATTACTGACGATTATCAACAAATCTTAACCATAGTCGAGGCCGGACAGTCCCCGGGAAGTGAAGGGAGTTTGCAGCTACCCCAACAGCAGGATATCAGTCAGAAATTGATGCAGCGCCTAGAAAAGGAACACCAGTGGTTGCGAGAAGCGCCTCCCGTCTTAGGGCGAGCATTTAAGAATTTATATCTCCCGGGATTGGTGCATTATTTCCGCTTAGAAATCAAACATAATCCCGTGGTGTTTAATACCTTAACCCACGATTTGCTCACCCAAATTGGCGGGAAAGTGGGCAATATTGACCAGGAACTCCAGCAAATTCGGGGGAGAATTGATGAGGGAGTGGATACCTTTATTGCATCGTGTCAGGGGTTAGATGAACAGTTTAATCAATTGCTGACCACCTTAAAAGGCCCGAGTCCCGTCCCGGCGGATTTTGCGGCTTTTATTGAGGAAAAAACCCAGGAATTTTTTGGCAGAGAATATGTGTTTGAGGCGATTCAGCAATTTTGCCAGCAGCAAGCCAAGGGTTATTTTATCATTGAAGCAGACCCCGGGGTAGGCAAAAGTGCGTTGTTAGCGCAATATGTGCAGCAAACCGGATGTCTGGCTTATTTTAATATCCTGTCCGAAAACCGCACCAGCACGGAAGATTTCCTGAGAAGTATCTGCGCTCAACTGATTGAACGCTATGGGTTAGCCTACGATTTACCCCTACATCCGGATAATACCCGCAATGGCAATTTTTTGAGCAAATTATTAACGGAAGCGGCGGCAAAAACTGACCGTTTAGTGATTGCGGTGGATGCCTTGGATGAGGTGAACTTAACCAGCCAAAATCCGGGTTCAAATGTCCTCTATCTCCCCGGAACTTTACCCAATGGCGTCTATTTTATCCTGACCAAACGCCCGGAGTCTTTGCCTTTTGTGGTCTCGGCTCCCCAGCAGGAGTTTGATATGATGTCCGATGAGTATTATCCCACGAATTTAGAAGATATCCGAGGGTTTATTCGCTATCGCAGCCAACGGGAACCCATCCAGCGCTGGCTAACTGCCCAAGGGGTGACAGAGGCGCAATTTAGCCAAGTGCTGGCGGAGAATAGCGAAACTAATTTTATGTATTTAAAGTACATTCTGGATGATATTGAGCGGGGGAAATATGCGGATTTGAAGTTGGAAAGTTTGCCCAAGGGTTTGCAGCAATATTATGAGCAGCATTGGCAGCGGATGGGGATGGTGACTAAACCCTTACCCCGGACGAAGTTAAAAATCATCTATTTATTGTCAAAAACTCGTAAGCCGGTATCCTGCGATTTGTTGGCAGATTTTGCCGAGGAAGACCCCTTGACGGTGCAGGAGGTGTTGGATGACTGGGAGCAATTTTTACGGCACCGCTTTGTCAATGGAGAGGATGTTTATAGTATTTATCACAAAAGTTTTCAGGACTTTTTGTTTAATTTAAAAACTGTCCAAAAAGCGGGTATCTCGTTGCGGGATATTGAACAGGCGATCGTTGATAATTTGTGGGAAGACTTGTATGGAAAAGGTGAGGAGAAGAATTAGCTGAATAACACAGGGCCACGAGTCTCATAAACCATTTTTAGACAATCCTCCAGGTCATCACCGCACCAAGTTCCGGCCTGTCTGAGTAAAGAGCGACCGGAAGCGGGACGAAAGCGGGGAGGGTTGTCTGGAGATGGGGACTGGGGTGGGCGAGAAAGAACAGTCACCCGCACTTGGCATCCAGCTAAGGCATCGGAATGGCTGACAATTTCTTCCCAACTTCCCTCGATTTCTAGCGGTTTTCCTGTCATAGAATGTCCTCCTCAATATTGCGATTAAATTCATTATAGTAATAACTAGGAACCGATGCCCGCTCCTGCTTCAACCCTTAGCAATGACTTATGACCGACTTCAGCGATCGACTCAACAAACTCTCCGCAGAAAAGCGGCGCTATGCCTTGGACACCCTGCCTGGTCATCTCGTCGAGACTGCCCAAACTGCACGACTACAGCAATTGCTGACGGATTTTGACTTTATCCAAGCAAAACTGGCAGAGTTCGGGGTGCAAGCCTTAATTGAAGATTATGATTTGGCAATGAGTTCGGATGTCTTGCTGAACCCGGAACAGAGGGAAACCCTGCAATTAATCCCTGGGACGTTGCGGTTGTCGGCTCATATTTTAGCATCGGATAAAACTCAACTAGCGGGGCAACTTCTGGGGCGGTTGTTGTCCTTTGATAAGCCAGAGATTGTCGCTTTACTGGAACAGGCCAAACAATGGCGCGAAACCACCTGGTTCCGTCCCCTCATCCCCACCCTCACCCCTCCCGGCGGGCCACTGATTCGCACCTTCACCGGTCATAGTGGCTCGGTAGAAGCCGTAGCCATCAGCGCCGATGGGCAACGGGCGGTTTCTGGTTCAAAGGATAAGACCCTGATAGTGTGGAATTTAGCCACGGGGGAAGCCGAACGCACCCTCACCGGTCATCGTGGCTCGGTAGAAGCCGTAGCCATCAGCGCCGATGGGCAACGGGCGGTTTCTGCTTCAAAGGATAAGACCCTGAAGGTGTGGAATTTAGCCACGGGGGCAGCCGAACGTACCCTCACGGGTCATAGTGGCTGGGTATATGCCGTAGCCATCAGCGCCGATGGGCAACGGGCGGTTTCTGGTTCAGAGGATAACACCCTGATAGTGTGGAATTTAGCCACGGGGGCAACCGAACGCACCCTCACAGGTCATCGTAGCTGGGTATATGCCGTAGCCATCAGCCCCGATGGGCAACGGGCGGTTTCCGGTTCAATGGATGAGACCCTGATAGTGTGGAATTTAGCCACGGGGGCAACCGAACGCACCCTCACCGGTCATCGTAGCCGGGTAGAAGCCGTAGCCATCAGCCCCGATGGGCAACGGGCGGTTTCCGGTTCAATGAATAACACCCTGAAACTGTGGAATTTAGCCACGGGGGAAGCCGAACGCACCCTCACCGGTCATCGTGGCTCGGTAGAAGCCGTAGCCATCAGCGCCGATGGGCAACGGGCGGTTTCCGGTTCAATGAATAACACCCTGATAGTGTGGAATTTAGCCACGGGGGCAACCGAACGCACCCTCACCGGTCATAGTGGCTGGGTATATGCCGTAGCCATCAGCGCCGATGGGCAACGGGCGGTTTCTGGTTCAGAGGATAACACCCTGAAACTGTGGAATTTAGCCACGGGGGCAGCCGAACGCACCCTCACCGGCCATCGTCTCTCGGTAGAAGCCGTAGCCATCAGCGCCGATGGACAACGGGCGGTTTCCGGTTCAATGGATGAGACCCTGAAGGTGTGGAATTTAGCCACGGGGGAAGCCGAACGCACCCTCACCGGTCATCGTCTCTCGGTAGAAGCCGTAGCCATCAGCGCCGATGGACAACGGGCGGTTTCCGGTTCAAGGGATGAGACCCTGAAACTGTGGAATTTAGCCACGGGGGCAGCCGAACGCACCCTCACCGGTCATCGTCTCTCGGTAAAAGCCGTAGGCATCAGCGCCGATGGGCAACGGGCGGTTTCTGGTTCAAAGGATAAGACCCTGAAGGTGTGGAATTTAGCCACGGGGGCAGCCGAACGTACCCTCACCGGTCATCGTGACTGGGTATATGCCGTAGCCATCAGCGCCGATGGACAACGGGCGGTTTCTGGTTCATTTGATAACACCCTGAAGGTGTGGAATTTAGCCACGGGGGCAGCCGAACGCACCCTAACCGATCATCGTCTCTCGGTAGAAGCCGTAGCCATCAGCGCCGATGGACAACGGGCGGTTTCTGGTTCAAAGGATAAGACCCTGATAGTGTGGAATTTAGCCACGGGAGCAACCGAACGCACCCTCACCGGTCATAGTGGCTGGGTATATGCCGTAGCCATCAGCGCCGATGGGCAACGGGCGGTTTCTGGTTCATTTGATAACACCCTGAAGGTGTGGAATTTAGCCACGGGGGAGGAAATTGCCAGTTTTACAGCTGAAGCAGAGTTTTATGGTTGTGCCCTTGCCCCGGATGGGGTGACTGTGGTGGCGGGGGATAAGTCGGGGCGGGTGCATTTTCTGCGGTTGGAGGGGTTGAGGGGTTAAGAAAGGGGGTTTCTTGACCCGATTGAGGTGAGGCGGCAGCGGTTATGGCAACAACCGGGTTTCTGGGATGTGGGTGGAGGGCAAGAAACCCGGTTGCTGGGACGATTTAATAAGATACGATCGCTAAAAAGATGAAACCATGCTAGAAATCACCCTAAATTGAAAACCTGACCCCTTCCTACTACGGGTTTCTTTGTAAGATTTGGGTGAGGAGGCAAAGGTGATGACAGAAGGTTTCTAGGCTGTAGGTTTCTGGGCTAGTTTGTAGCAAATGCTTTCGTGTGAGCGGTGTTTTTTTATGGTTAGAGTAACGATTGAGGAAATTCAACGGGATCCATTGGAATACTTGCGCCGAGTCGAAGCGGGTGAAACTTTAGTGATTGTGCGATCGCATGAGGCGATCGCCGAAATTCGACCCATTCCCCCTCGTCAGCATCCCCCACTCCCCCTGACCCCTTCCTGGATGGGCTATATGATGGTAGCCCGGAACTGGGCAGCGGATCGGATTGCCAATTATTTCCCTAAAACTTACCTGATTTATCCATGAAAATCATTAAAGTCTCTGAAACAGGACAGGTTATTATTCCTCCAGAAATGCGAAAAAACTATCCCTTAGAAGTCGGAACAGAAATCATCTTAACGGACACTGGCAAAGGAATTTTAATTCAGCCCAAATCCCCTTTTCTTCTTACAACCTTAAATGAAGTTGCCGGGTGTTTGAAATATCAAGGTCCCCCCAAAACCCTAGAAGATATGGAAGCTGCCATTCGCCAAGGTATTCAGGAACAATGGCATGATTAGCGTCGATGTGAATTTTCTGCGGTGGGGGTGTAGCAGCAGTCGCGATCGCCCCGGACGGAAAACGAGCGGTCTTGGCATCGGATGAGAAAATCCTGAAACTGTGGGATTTGGAGACGGGGACGGAACTCGCCACCCTCAGTGGGCATAGTAGCAGGGTAATGGCAGTCGCGATCGCCCCGGACGGAAAACGAGCGGTCTCGGCATCGGATGATAAAACCCTGAAACTGTGGGATTTGGAGACGGGGACGGAACTGGCCACCCTACCCAAAAAATCACAGCCTTGGGTAAAATACAGAAGCGATGTGATTTGGCGGTGTTAACTGCTACTGAAAAATGACAGAACTACTTCAACAGGCGATCGCCCAAATCCAACAACTCCCACCCGACCAACAAGATGCGATCGCGGCTCGATTTTTGGCACAGTTGCAGGATGAGCAAAAATGGGAAATCCGTTTTGCTACAACGACAGACGATCAATGGGATCAGATGGCGGCAATGGTGCGGCAGGAGATCGCAGCAGGAGAAACTGTTCCACTTGATGAGGTCTTCCCAACTCAAAAATGAAATCAAGCCTCACAAAGTCATTTCGCAAGCGGCTAAGTGATTTGCCTGCATCAGTTCAAGAATAAGCCAATAAAGCTTACGCCCTTTGGCAAGAAGATCCTGATCATCCGAGTCTTCAGTTCAAGCAAGTCAGTCAGAAACAACGGATTTATACTGCTCGTGTCAGTCTCAATTATCGTGTTTTTGGTTTACTCGAAGGCGACCCTATTTACTGGTATTGGATTGGCACACCCGAGGAGTACGATGAATTGCTAAAACGAATGTAGTCAGTAGGATTAGGGTGCGTTAGACCGGATTAATGATGATATTAAATGGGGGGCGGGTGTATTTTCTGCGGTTGGAGGGGTTGAGGGGTTGAGAAACCGGGTTGCTCAATCCGATTGGGGTGAGGCGGCAAAGGTTAGGGCAGAAACTGGGTTTATGGGATGTGGGTGGAGGGCAAGAAACGGGGTTTCTTTACCTGCATCCGAATCACCTACCCACTCGCTATAATGGCGAGAAAGCAGGTTTCGGGAGAACGTCATGCAAATTACCTTAAACAAGCAACAAGAAGAGTTTATCGCCGCCCAGTTAGCCCAGGGCAATTTTAGCCATCCTGATGAAGTGGTGAATGCAGCGTTTAAATTGCTAGAAAAATTGCAAACTGAATACCAAGACTGGCTTACGGAAACCCGCGCTAAAGTACAATCTGCCGCCTTAGAATTGGATAATGGCGAAGGTTTGGATGGGGAAACCTTTGTTTTAGACATTCTGGAGCGTTTTCACCAAGCCAAGGGAGAAGCGCAGTGAGTCAGTACCGGATATCCCTATCCGCCAGTCAAGATTTGAATCAGATTTCTGAGTATTTTTTAGCACGAAATCTGACAGCAGGGGAGCGGTTTTTTCAAGAATTTAACCGTAAATGTAAATACTTAACTCAGTTTCCTTATCTGGGAAAAAGTTACGAGTATTTATTGGCTGATTTGCGCGGCTTACCTTTAGATGGCTACATTATTTTTTATCGGGTCAGAGGAGAAATAGTCGAAATCTTGCGGGTTGTACAGGGCAGACAAGACCTAGAACAATTGTTTAGCGATTGATCACTCAAAGGATGAAACTATCCTAGAAATCCCCCTAAATTGGAAACCAGACCCCTTCCTACTACGGGTTTCTTTGTAAGATTTGGGTGAGGAGGCAGAGGTGATGACAGAAGGTTTCTAGGCTGTAGGTTTCTGGGCTAGTTTGTAGCAAATGCTTTCGTGTGAGCGGTGTTTTTTTATGGTTAGAGTAACGATTGAGGAAATTCAACGGGATCCATTGGAATACTTGCGCCGAGTCGAAGAGGGTGAAACTTTAGTGATTGTGCGATCGCAGGAGGCGATCGCCCAAATTTCGACCCATTCCCCCTCGTCAGCATCCCCCACTCCCTCTGACCCCTTCCTGGAGGGGTTCTATGATGGTAGCCCGGAACTGGGCAGCGGATCGGATTGCCAATTATTTCCCTAAAATTTACCTAATTTATCCATGAAAATCATTAAAGTCTCTGAAACAGGACAGGTTATTATTCCTCCCGAAATGCGAAAAAACTATCCCTTAGAAGTGGGAACAGAAATCATTTTAACGGACAGTGGCACAGGAATTTTAATTCAGCCCAAATCCCCTTTTCTTCCCACAACCTTAAATGAAGTTGCCGGGTGTTTGAAATATCAAGGTTCTCCCAAACCCTATAAGATATGGAAACTGCCATTCGCCCAGGTTTTCAGGAGCAATGGCATGATTAGCATCGATGTGAATTTTCTGCGGTGGGGGTGTGAGCAACGGGGTTTCTAGGCTATCGGTTGCCAGGTCCAACTTTCCAGTCGCTTAGAGGCGATCGCAACACCAGATCCCACCGTCAACCCCTCTGCCCCCAGTCCCACTCATTTGAGCCTTCATCATCCAAAAAATTAAATATCGCAGCCTGCTTCTGTGTTATCTAATTGAGCAAAACGGGATGCTCCCCCCGTGGGTGAGTTGCTGACTCATGATCAAGGCCGAGTTAAAAGGTTTGTAGTGATAACTTTAGCCATGAGCGAGTAAGTATTGCCAAAGCGATGACCGAAAACTTAGAGGGCGACTGTTTCAAAGGCAATGCGTATGGGATGATCAGAAGGAGGTAAAAAGTTGAGCTTTTCAAACCCAATTACTTGCCCCTGTTGATCCTTCATTAAAATCACCTCATCGCCGGTTTCTTCGGCTTCGACCTCATCTTGAGGATTACCAAACCAGACAACAAGTGTATTGCCGGTGCGGTCATAGAATACTTTTACTTCTGCCATAATTGCTCTCCTTCCTTAATAGCACTGGTTCGATAGGCTGTTATTAAAAATCCTTCTCCATTTAAGCGTCTAGTCACAGCACAGACCCAACGTTTTGTACCCTCATTACGGTAGAATAGGTAAACCTGAGCATCAGTTTTACTAAGACGAACTTCGTCTGGGTCGCTTAATGTATTTTGTACCTCGGTCCAGCGGTTGATCATGATTGGATGCTTAACGGTGACAATAAACTGCCAATACTCGGCAGTTGGGCGAACGCAGAAGCCAAGAGGTGTGACGATTTCAAAGAGGATTTCAGGATTGGAGGAGGAATCATCGTTCATAAACTGATTCTGCGATCGCCACATTCATCGAAAAATTTGACCCCACTTCAAAGCTGGGGTCAATACCAATGAGCTCCACCCAGAACGTAGAAAGCAGATGCAGGTTATGGGGGTCGTCGGTGGGTTCTGACTCATAAAAACACCAGAGAGCGGACACCCCATTA
The DNA here is from genome assembly GCF_025370875.1 of Laspinema palackyanum D2c. Classification (NCBI taxonomy): domain Bacteria; kingdom Bacillati; phylum Cyanobacteriota; class Cyanophyceae; order Oscillatoriales; family Laspinemataceae; genus Laspinema; species Laspinema palackyanum. Next base: position 284,150 of record NZ_JAMXFD010000001.1, on the reverse strand, counting down.
TAGCCCCTTCCCTAACCCAAATCTGACATCCAGCTAAAGCATCGGAATGACTGACAATTTCTTCCCAAGTCCCCTCGATTTCTAGCGGTTTTGCCGTCATAGAATATCTCGCTCAATACTAGAATTAAATTTATTATAGGCTGCTTCTAACTAAAAATCTGGATTAAGCTTGACGGTAAGAGCGATCGCCCAGTATTGATAAGCCAATTGAGCCTCCTCTGCTGCATCTCTCACGTTGCTCAGATCAGGCCACCCATTGGCGCTGACTTCAACCCGATGGGCGGCGATCGCACGTTGGCGGACGTTTCCAGAAGGCAAAATTCGCAGATATCAACGGCAGCCAGATATGACACTCCACGAACTCTTGCCAGCCAAGATGCGATCGCCATGAACTACGATTCCGGCTCAATTCCCAACGCCCGCAACTGTGCCGCTAACCGTTCCGCCCGCTGGCGTTCTGCTTCCGCCCGTTGGCGTTCTGCTGCTGCCTCCTCCCTGGCTGCTTTTCGTTCCTGGGCTAGTTCAATGGTTGTGAGAAATTTTTCCCCGTCGGGGCGGTAAATCGTCAAAGCTTCGGGAGTGAACTCGAAGCGAATCCCTAAACAAGGGCTAGTCCATTGAGCGATCGCCTCAATCACCTGCAATTCCCCCTCCACCCGCTGAAGACCCACAAAATCATGATGATCCGGGTCATAGATATAGTATTCTTCCACCCCATAGCGTTGATAAAATAGCTGTTTATTGACCATTGCCTGGAGGCGATTTCCCGGCGAAAGAATCTCAAACACCACCTGGGGGGCAATATTTCCCTCTTCCCACTGGCGATAGGAACCGCGATCGCCCTTGGTTCTCCCAAACACGACAAACACATCGGGAGCTACCCGAATCTTGGGTTCCCCCTCCACGGGATACCAAAGCAGATCACCCGCGACAAAGACATTGGGTTGATCTGCAAAGCAGCATTCTAAATTTTCCTTAATTAGGACAATCCATTGGAACTGGCGCGTATTATCTGCCATCGGTTGGCCATCAGAATCAGGATAGAGAACAGGGCGATCGACAGAAAGAGTCATAGGACAGGCGTTATTGCTGTTTGATCTATTATGCCAAGCTTGACTGGGCGGTGTCCAGTTATCTTCCCCGGGAGGTTCTGCCGCTATTTCCCCGGTGCAGGGATAGTGAGAAACCGGGTTTCTGGGATGAGCTTGGGGAAAACGGAGGCGATCGCAGAAACCCGATTTTTTGGAAGTGGGGAAAGGGCTAAGGACAGTTGACGAACAAAAATGAATACTACAGACCTCACTCCAAGGGTTTCATGCTTTTCTAATCTTTCATTTAGATGCCGAACAGATTATAGCGAGTCTAAATCAGTTTGGCAAAAGCATCGTACTTTTTCAAATTAGGACGATTAAAAAGTTGATATTTGAAGAAAATCTCCACTAATCGTTTTACTGAAGCGAAACTCTTGCATCGGTAATGGAAGCACCTAATAAAGTTTTTAACCTGTAGCCAAATTCCCTCAACGGGATTTTCTTCCGGGGCATAAGTGGGAAGACGTTCGCAAATAATTGACCAATCTTGTCGCTCCTTTTCGTGATTTTGCAAAGTTAAAAAGTTTTTCATTTCTTCTCCTCTATGATAGCTGGCTCCGTCCCAAATTAACAGGATTTTCTGCTCCGAATCCTCTTGAGTATGAACCGCTTTAATTTCTTTCAAAAATTTCACTGTATTTACCCCATTTCCCGCCTCATAAGGACTAGCAATAAACTGATTAGTCAGTAAATTTAACGCTCCATAATAAGTTTGACGATCTCGTTCGTTATTTATAGCTATAACTTCTCTATCTTTTGAGTCACCCCATAGATAACTACAAACATCATCACCTTGGACATGACATTCGTCTAAAGCATACACAGATAGGGTTCCAGATTCTATCTCCGGCTTAAATTCTTCTAATATTGCTACAATCTCTAGGGTTCTTTTTTTTATAGCTTCTGGGTTTTTTCTAGTATTTTGTTTATTCGCTTTTTGCCAAGTTAGTTGACTGTTTTTCAAGATATCATAGTAACTTTGTGGTGATTTAAAGACTACATCATAGGTTTCAATAAGATGTCTTTCAAGCTCAGAAATATTTCGCCTTTCAGGTTTTTCAAGTAGCCAAGTTTTTACTTCATTATTTTCAATTTCAGTTAAATAACCTTTTGAGCCTTTATATTTAAGTTTTAATCCCAAAACTCCTTGTTCTTTGTATTCTTTTTTTGCCCGAGCAATCGACCTATAGGACATCTTTAGTATGAGGCTAATTTCTGCATAAGACCAACCTTGTAGGTTCAATATAACTGCTTGACCTTTTTTCCACTCTCTAATATTATTTGTACTGTCGATGAACTCTGTTAAATCAATGAAATCTGTTGATATTGTGTCTAAGTGAGCACTAATTTTCATGTTTTGCACCCTTTTTGTACATAAACTTTTATTTTATCCTACCTGGTCCCTCGTGTCAAACTGATTTAGACGCGCTATAGTGTCATCACTTGCACCAATTAAAACGGGTTTTTTCCCTAACTGATAAGCCGTTGTGAGATAACCGGGGTCTAGTTTCATCAGGGGCAAATCATGGTCTTTTAAAACAGTTTGAATCCGATCGCAGGCTTCCGAAAGGTGGTAAAAGGGAATGCCGGGAAAGGCGTGATGGATGGCATGATAAGGCAATCCTCCCATTAACCATCCGATCAGGGGATGGGTGGCAATATTTCGTCCGGCATAGAGTTGGGTGAGGTGAGGTGAGGTTGATTTTCCCCAGAGTCCATAATGTTCTATATGGTCTCGGGTTTGCATGACGAGTCCGATCGCCCGTTCTAAAATGAGCCACAACAAAAGATAATCCAGCACTTTTCCCTGAAGATAAGCAGCGATGAATAACAGGGCATGAATACTCAGGCTGCCAAGTATATCCCGGATTAATCGGTGTCGCAATCGGGGAATTTGTTGTTGGAATTGGAGTCCTTTGAGTAGAGTTTTGAGAATCAGTCCGATGCCGCCAAAGATGGTAATATCGATCGCCCATTGGTGGCGAATATAAAATTGCACCACGGGATGAGCTTGTTGATACTCTTGTTCCGTCCATTGCACTCGTTCCGGGTCCCGTAGATCGATGCCATTCCAGGCATGATGCCAGGGATGCAGGGTGGCATAAACGCCGTAAGGCCAGAATAGGGGCCAACTGACTAGGTAGGGAAGCAGGCGATCGCAGTTTTTCCATCCCGTGAGGGTTTGATGGGTCATATCATGGGTGCAGATGAGCCAAAATCCACAGAGGAAGCCACCTAGGGTGGCAGTTGTGGCGAAGAGGATGGGGTTGGAGGTGATCCAGGCTATGAGGAGGAAGCTGAGACTGAGGCATCCGAGGATGGTAAATCTGAGTAGTCCCGGGACTGGATCGATGGATTGTAAGTCGGCGGTGACTTGGTGGAGAGATTGGGTTAGAGAATGGGATTGTTGGAGGCGATCGCTCATGATGGCAGTGGAGTGTTTTGTATTGATGATAAATTAATTGAGTTGGGGGATCCGGAAACGACTGAAGTCGTTACTACGAACGAAAAGCAAAGCTCGTGTTTAAAAGTCTCTCTTCTCTTGAGCCTGCGTAGGCAGGCTTTGTTCGTGTAGCCGCACCCTTGAGGGTGTAGGACTTTGCAGGCTTTGTTCGTGTAGCTGCACCCTTGAGGGTGTAGGGCTTTGCCAACTCAAGGGGGTGGGGTGATTCCAGATGCGCTCTAGGTGGGTTAAACTGACAGACATAATTGGCAAAAACAACTCAGGCAAGGGTTATCTGTGTCGGAACCGATGGAAGACTGGGAATTTCTGATCCAGAAAGAAGGCGATCGCTCGTGGCTTTCCGTTGAATCTCCAGAAGTGGAAATTTTGGAAGGGCGCTATCGCATGGTTGCGCGGTGTAGCCGGAATAATGTGCCGGTGGAGATTCGGGCGATTTATCAATCGTCGGAAGAGTTTCCGCCGAAGCGTCGGATGCAGAAGCGGGGGACTCGCACGAATGCAGAGGGTTTGATGGTGGTGATCCCGTTTACTCGCCTCAAGCCGGGATTTTGGGATTTTACCTGTTTTCTGGACCAAACGACTCAGGGTTCGATTCGGGTTGAGGTGTTATCCATCGAGGAAGAAGGGGGTAGCGATTTCTCCGGGGGTCTGACTTCGGGTTTCGAGGAGGAAACGGAATCGGATCAGGAAGAAGAATTTTCCCAGGTGGAAGGGGCCGATCGCCTACAAGCTGCCGCTGAAGCGGTTGCTGAAGATGAGGCAGCAGGGTTGCCACAAGAACAGAACCCAGGAACTACCACACCCGTTGCGGACCCCTCCCTCCCGGGCAAATTGTACGCTTTTCCCGATCGCCTCCCCTCAATGGCGGAAGGGTCCAGGACCAGTCCTCCTCCGGTTCCCCCCTCCCCACCCCAGGCACACCCTCAAAAACTGCCGCCCTTGCAACTGGTGTTGCAGCAGGAAACCTATATGGTGAAATGGGGTAAAGTTTTAACGTTAGAGGGACGCATTGAGGCGGTTGATGGCAAGATAGGCGATCGCCTTCCCGGTTTAGAATTGCGGGTGATGCTGCAAAATCCCCAGACTGGAGCAAAAATTGTTGAGGTGGCACATCCCCTGTCTGCGGGAACGCTACCGATGCCATTCTCTTGTCCTGTGGAGATTCCAGAACAGACAAAAAGTCATCTGCTGTTAGGAGAGGTGAGTTTGTCTGATGGCAGTGGGACTCAGTTAAGACGGCGATCGTTTACGATTACTGCGGATTTAGATGACTTACTCGGGGCGATTTCTCCAGACTTGAGTGAGGATAAGCTATTAGAGCATTCTCGGGAATCGATTCATCAGCAGAATGTTGAAGAAATCGATGCCTCGTTTGATGAAATTCTAGAAACGATTAAGAAGAGTCAACCGATTTCCTTTGAACCCTCGGGAAATCAGGTGTTGCCGCCACAGATTGTTAAACCCCAGGCAAAATCACCCCAAGCCGGGAAACCCCTGGATTTGCCAAGCTTTAATCGTCCTCAACCGTCACCGCCAGCAGAGGAAGTGAAACCGCCAGATCCGGCGATCGCCACCCCGGCAGAACCGGAAACCCCGAACACGAGGGCACCAGTTCCCCAGGAATTGCCGACTACACCAGCGGAATCTGAGGCAACTGCCGCCTCCTTGGAGGTGAAATCAGAACCGGATCGGGTTGCTAAAAAGGCTTCTCCGGTGGATCAAGCGTTTCAATCCTTGCATTTACAGGATCGGTTCTTTTCTCGGTTGAATGCCTTGGCGGGCGATCGCGAATTGTCCGATTGGCTGAAAATTAGTTTTACTCCAGTTTCTGAGGAGTCGGAACAAAATCCATTTGAGATGGATGAGGCGATCGCACAGGCGGCAGGAGATGAGAATCATCCAGAAGGCTCTCGCAGAATGCCTCTGGAACCCGAGGAGATCGACTGGGAAGCCCGGGAAATTGTCGTTGATGATGAGTTAATTGCGGAAGCTGCGGTTGCGGCTGCTAGTGCTAAAACTGAAGGGGCGGCCCTCTTGCTGTTACCGGCAGATCAGCCAGTTCCCAACCCGCGCCTGAGTTTACCCAAGGGAGAATTAAGCGCAGGGCGATCGGTCAGAGTCACGGTGCAACTGCCGCAGATGCTACCCCGAATTTATGTGAAATTATGGGTACTCGATCGCCAAAGTCGGACGGTTCTGGATGGACCCCACTGGTTAACTCAGTTTTGGCCGACGGGATTCGGGGATGTGGAAGGCAGTCGGGAGTTAATGGTGCCTTATGGCAGTTTGCAGGTGCAATTTGAGGCGATCGCTGTGGAAATGCAAACCCAACGCGAGAGTCACAAAGTCTCCCATGAACGGCAAATTTCACCCCCAGGTCCACCGATTTTGCCTCTATAAACTGTTAGGGGTCAAGATAAGATTCAGCGTTGTTCGTAGTAACGACTTCAGTCGTTATCTTTGTTCGTAGTAACGACTTCAGTCGTTATCTTTGTTCGTAGTAACGACTTCAGTCGTTATCTTTGTTTGTAGTAACGACTTCAGTCGTTATCTTTGTTTGTAGTAACGACTTCAGTCGTTATCTTTGTTCGTAGTAACGACTTCAGTCGTTCCCCCAGGCAAGCGCCTGGGGTTTAAAGGTTCCCGATCTTCATGGCGGTTGTTGCGATCGCCGCCAAATATCTGCAAATACTACGAACGGGGGAAAGATAACGACTGAAGTCGTTACTACGAACAAGGGAAAGATAACGACTGAAGTCGTTACTACGAACGGGGGAAAGATAACGACTGAAGTCGTTACTACGAACTAAGAAAGATAACGACTGAAGTCGTTACTACGAACGGGGGAAAGATAACGCCTGAAGGCGTTACTACGAACATTAGAGGATATTGGAGGGTGTGGGTTTTTTTATGAATAACGGTCATAAAAATACCGCCTGCTGTAAAGTGGGCGGCATTTTTATTCGGGATGGTTAGATTTTAGAGGTTAATCTCTTAATACAGATAGAACCAAAATCTACATCGAGGAACCTACACCAACGTAGGCTCCATAGAAGAACAGACCCACAACCGTGAGGACACCCATCCCGGCGATCGTACCGATAATCCACAAAGGAATTCTTGTTTCTCCAGACATGACACTTGCCTCCCCATTAAAAATTACGGACTTGGTTAAATCAACTCAAACTAGACAAACTTCACCAGTTAGTTGAAGAAATAACTGGAAAACAGAATCCCGAGAACGAAGACCAGAAGTAAGCCCAAGTAGAGGGAAGTCCGGTTAAGTTCAACAGGTTGCTTGTTGGGATTAGAACTGCGAGATGGCATTGACTTCTCCTAAACTTATCGTTGAATGAACTGCATTGCCGCGATCGCACCCAGGAAGAATACCGTAGGAACAGCTAGGGTATGAACAGCTATCCAGCGAACGGTAAAAATGGGATAAGAAATTGGCTCGTTTGAACGATTTGTCGTCACGATGGACTACCTCCTGAAATTGATTTACTTAATCATCAAGTCGTTAATCTGGTCTTTCGCATTAAAGCGATCCTGAACGATCGGCAGTTCCAAGCGTTCTTGGCTGAAATATTCGTTCGGACGAGGGGTGCCAAACGCATCGTAGGCTAACCCAGTGCTCACAAACAGCCAACCAGCGATAAATAAGGCCGGAATGGTGATGCTGTGAATCACCCAATAGCGAATGCTGGTAACAATATCAGCAAACGGACGTTCTCCAGTCGAGCCTGTAGACATTCAGATTCCTCCTCTAACAACGCGCAAAATCTTAATCTATGATACAAAACTTCAGAAACCATCACAAGCAAGTTCAGGGAATAAAATCCGAAAACTGCTGCGATCGCCCTCCCGGTTCTTAAGGGCCTAAAGTTAGGCCGCTTCCGAGGTCCCTTCATATTTGAGGAGAATCCCTTGCTGACCGATCGCAAAACCCATCTCTTCATTCAGGAACAGAACCTTGTAAAAATTAGAAGGCACATCCTCTACCTCACGGTCTTTTTTCCAGGTGATGCCGCCATCGGTACTCTGGAGTAAATTCCCACTGCCGCCCCCAATCCACAGTTCATCTGGGGTCCGATAAGCTAAATCCAGCAGTCCCCAGCTTGTAGAAAACTCAGGATAGATCGCTTCATCCCAGTTTTCCGGATCCTCTGGAGTGCTAAATTGCAACTGACCCCCACGGGCCAACATCCACAGACGACCATCAGCGGAAAATCCCATATTTTGGATGCGTCGGGAACTGTTGCGATTATGAGGAGCCCAGGCACTTTGACCCGGTTCCCAGATCGAGAAGAAGTTTCCTTTCGCAGAGACGGCGATATATTTCCCATCCGGCGAGCGATCGAGATTTCTAATCACCCCAACCGCCTCTTCTACCATTGCCTTCCAGGTTTTTCCACCATCTTGGGTGCGATAGATCGCCCCAACATTAGTGGTCATTTCCGCCGAATTGGACCCCAGAGCAACAATCGTTAAAGGACTACCCGGGAGCTTATCGCTGAGTCCAATTTGTTCCCAAGATTTTCCCGTATCTGTAGTATGCAGCAAAATTGAAGGTTCACCGACGATCCATCCCTCTGAACCCGCAAAACTAACCGAATTCAGGCGAGAACGTTCGTCATCCAAGCCTAACTGCTTGAGTTCCCAGGTTTTGCCACCATCGGCAGTTTCTAGCAGCGTCGCTTCAGAGCCCACTAACCATCCATGCTGGAGGTCATCGGTAAAGCTAATGTCATTAAGATTAGCTTCTGTGGGTAAAGGGACGACATTCCAAGGGTTGTAACTTACAGAGGGGACCTTGCTGCAACTGACACAGAGTAGGACAACCGCAAGCAATGCAACAATTCGTTTCAAACTTTTTAAGATGGAGTCCATCACCTTCAAAATTTATCTATTTCTCAATCATCAACGGGCGTAACACCCAAACCAATCGGGCCGTTACCCCGGCAGTTAGCGGCTACTTTGAGCTTAGGGTGAGGGGTTCTAGCAACTCAGTTCCTTAGCGTAAACCATACAAACTCAGAAAAAAGATGAATCCGAGTGCCAAAGCACTAAAAATCAAGATATTTTTCTGCGCCCCAGTCAGGGTATTGGCCCCAAATCCAAAACCGTAATTTTCCTTAAACCCCGAGGCAGTCCCTTTCGGTCCAATGTTGCTAAATTGTGTGGGTTTGGCCCCACAAACCGGGCAGCGCCAAGTCAGGGGAACATCCGTAAAGGCTGTTTCAGGAGCAATTTTACGGCCATCTCCCTTCTCGGGTTCATAAACGTAGCCGCATGAGCGGCATTCATACTGATCTAGTTCTTGAGGTTGAACGGCTTCTTCAGTGTTCATCGAACTCAAAGGATGGGAAGGTCCAAACATTAAAACGATGTTAAAGATTATGACATAGTAGTGAACCGCTTTCCATTCCTAACGGTTACAGGTTAAATCTTCGCGATCGGCCCCACCCGATTCTCCCCAGTTCGTAGTAATGACTTCAGTCGTTCCCTCCTGTTCGTAGTAACGACTTCAGTCGTTATCCATGTTCGTAGTAACGACTTCAGTCGTTCCCTCCGGTTCGTAGTAACGACTTCAGTCGTTTCCGGATGGATAATCACCGCGCCACTGCCCCCATAGCCACAACTGGCAAGGGTTTAAACTCTCCTGAAAGGGTTGCTGGCGATCGCGATGAACACTGGATAACGACTGAAGTCGTTACTACGAACCTAAGAGAACGACTGAAGTCGTTACTACGAACAGGTGATGTGCTCACAGAAGACGGGCCTCGGGGTGGACCCATCCCAGACAAACAGTTCTCTTAGCGGCTGCCTCCACAATTATGTAAAAATGTAAACCAGTCGTACAAGTCCTATCTGGCTAGAGTTACTTATTGTGTTTGTCCTCTCCGGCTACGAATATCTCCTGGGTTTCCTGTTAGTTTGCAGCCTAGTCCCGATCCTGGCCCTCAGTACATCGAGATTAGTTAGACCCAAAGCAACCTCTCCTGAACGGCGAACCACTTATGAATCCGGCGTCGAACCCATTGGCGGGGCATGGATCCAGTTTAATATCCGTTACTATATGTTTGCCCTGGTCTTTGTGGTCTTTGATGTTGAGACTGTCTTTCTGTATCCCTGGGCTGTCGCATTCCACCGACTCGGAGTGTTGGCCTTTATTGAAGCCCTCATTTTTATCACAATCCTTGTGATTGCTCTCGTGTATGCATGGCGTAAAGGAGCCTTAGAATGGTCATGAAATCTAATTCAACTCCCCCAAATCTGAGTGAAGGACGGCTCATCAACCCGATCGCCCGACCGGAAGTCACTCAGGAACTCTCAGAAAATGTCATCCTCACCACCGTTGATGACCTCCACAACTGGGCGAGACTCTCTAGCCTTTGGCCCCTAATGTACGGCACTGCCTGCTGTTTCATTGAATTTGCCGCCTTAATCGGGTCCCGGTTTGACTTTGATCGCTTCGGTTTGGTCCCTCGTTCTAGTCCTCGCCAAGCGGATTTAATCATTACCGCCGGTACGATTACCATGAAATACGCACCCATTTTGGTGCGTCTGTATGAGCAAATGCCGGAACCGAAATATGTGATCGCAATGGGCGCTTGCACCATTACCGGCGGAATGTTTTCGGCAGATTCACCCACCGCAGTGCGTGGAGTGGACAAACTGATTCCCGTGGATGTCTATATGCCGGGGTGTCCTCCTCGTCCCGAAGCGGTGATTGATGCAATCATCAAACTTCGCAAGAAAATCTCCAATGATGCGATCCAGGAACGAGGTCAAATTAAGCAATCCCACCGCTACTACACTCGCCAGCACAATATGAAAGCGGTTGACCCGATTCTGACGGGGACTTATTTGCAGTCTGCCACGCGCCAAAACCCACCGAAGGAGTTAACCGAGGCGATCGGAATGCCCGTACCCCCCGCCCTCAAAGCGAGTCAGAAGAAGGAGGAAAAACGTGCCTGAAGAGAAGAAAGAAACCCAAGCTTCTGAAGAGAAAATTGTCCCCACGGGGAAAGTTTCTAAATGGTTGACTGAAAATGGCTTTCAACATGAAGCTTTAGAACCGGATCATCTGGGGGTAGAAATCCTCAAGGTTGATGCTCAATTTTTGATTCCGTTATCTACGGCACTCTATGCCTACGGATTCAATTATCTCCAATGTCAGTGCGGTTACGATCCAGGTCCGGGACAAGATTTGGTGAGTATGTATCACTTAATTAAGGTCACGGACTTTGCCGATCGCCCGGAGGAAGTTCGCATCAAAGTGTTCGTTCCCAGAGAAAATCCTTCAGTGCCATCGGTCTACTGGATCTGGAAAGCCGCCGATTTCCAGGAACGGGAATCCTATGATATGTATGGCATTGTTTATGAAGGACATCCAAATTTGAAGCGGATTTTGATGCCGGAAGATTGGGTCGGTTGGCCGTTACGGAAGGATTATATTTCCCCAGAATTTTACGAGTTACAAGACGCTTATTAAGTTTTGGGAAAGGATATCCTGAATGAGAATGCCCTCCTTTTGAACAAGGAGGGTTTTGTTTTGGACGGGTTACTCTGAGGCGATCGGCTTCGGCTACATCTGACCATTTAGCAGCCCTCATCCCCCAACCCCTTCTCCCAAAATGGGAGAAGGGGAGCCGGATTCAACGTCACTCTTTAATTTCGGACAGTAACAGCGAACGCAAAGTTTGGATATAAAAGGGTTGATTGAATTTCTCAATTTCATCTTTAGAGGTCAAAGGAATTTTTTGATTGAAAATTAAGGATCCTGATATTCTTTGTAATACCGTAGATTCGGAATTAAACAACAAAACTGCATCTCCGGATAGATGATTCAAAACTAACATAGATGCATCTAGCAACATCTGCTTTCCCCATTGGTAATTTTCCTGAGAATCCAGCCAGAACCATACATCCACAGTGGGTTGAAATCCAAAGGTTTCCATCATCATCGATTGACGATGCTCCGTTTCGGGAGTAGCCCCTAATACAATCCCCGGACCAAACAACCTCGTCTCTTCCCACTCTAGTTCCAGTTCTCGTGACAACAGGTTTAAAATGTCCAATGGTTGCCAATCGGTGACAATTCTTAATTCATATTCTAATGACATAAATTCCTCTTTTTGTCAAGAGAATGGCTAAGGTGCATCAGACCGATATTTGATGAAATCATATAATAACTTAAGTCTCTGACGCACCATGTTAGTTATCCTTCTCGAATAAAGGGCGCGATCGCCTGGACAAATTCGGCGGTTGCTTCATAGGGTAAAACATTCCGCCCATTAATTTTCACCCCTTTTCCATTCGGTAAGGCATTCAAATAAGCCGCCAATCGCTCATCGGGGGTCTCCTTTAATCCTTCCCGGCTAATATTAGAAGTATTTTGCCCAATCACCACTAAAGTGGGTTGCTGAATACTGGCGATCGCCTCTTCATAATCTTCCCGCCAAAACCCAGCAAGAAAGGCAAACACCGCGTGTCTAGTTTCCAAATTGGCTGCCCCTTTTTCCAACATATCCAGCCAATTTTTATCTACAGAATCGGGATTTTCAAACAAGTTTTTAATCGAAAATGATTTTAAAAACTTTCGACTACGGGCATACCGATAAAATGCCGTTCCCAATGGTGTATCAAATAGCAAATTCCACAGAAGTTTGTTCTGTGTGGGTGATGCTTCTCGGGTCATAATTTTCCACCCAGGAGGGCCAGATAAAGCCAGCTTTTGAATCCACGAAGTTTCCCCTGGGGGTAATTCTTTGTCCAGTTGCACTAATTTAACCGCTACGGGAAATAAAGCCCCTTGAGTGACGATAATTACAGGCTTTTTAACAACTGTTTTAATAAAATAGAGGACTTGTTCTGCCCAATCTTCGGGGGTATAAGTCACCCGAGGCATATCGCTATCCCCACATCCCAGTAGATCCGGATTATAAATGGGATTGGTGTTGCCCGCTTGATACCACTCTTGGCAAAACCGATACCAAAAGTTACCGGATAAACCCACTCCAATCGGATGAATTAACACTAAGGGAATTTGGGAGTCATCTCCCGGATAAACTTGATAAGCGCATCGATAGGTTTTCCAGGTATAAAACTGGGTTTGGGTTGGGGATTCCACAAGCATGATAGATGACCAAGTTAAATAAAGGACAATTAAAACATCAGCAACTCGCCAGATGATGCGATCGCCTAATCCACCGAAACCGCATCTACATCAACGGTTTGAGTTTCAGGATGGGAGGATTCCGAATGAACTTCCGCCTGAACGTTACTGGGATTTAAGCTTTGCATCCATTCGGTGAGTAGTTCTGAAATGCCCCCCACGAACAAAAACAGTAACGCCACATCATCAATTTGCCCTAAAATTGGGATGAAATCGGGGGAGATATCCAAAGGACTAATCAGATAGAGTAAACTTCCTAAAATGAGAGGCCAACGATATTTAGGATGGCGGAGGACTGTGCGATATAAGCTAGAAATAATCGATATTGGAAATTTCATTGAGACCTACTTTATAACAATTTAAAGAAACCAACTGAATCCGATTATAAACCAAAAATGGTCAAGTTTGGAGGGACTGAAGAGTTGCTGGAAAAGTTTCTCTCCGGTCCCTTGCCTGTTAACGCTTGAGGCTTTCTGGATGAGGTTATATACTATCGGTGTTACTCGTGAAATTAAAGGCTTTGACGCGCACACCGGGAACGACGCTACCCCCAAAGCGTTGCACCGTTGTGAGGGCATCTACATCTCGCAACAGTTCCGGTAAACTTTGATTAAAGCGCAGGTTTTCGATGGGGTAGGCAATTTCCCCATTTTCAATCCAGAATGTACCATCGCGAGTCATGCCGGTGACTTCTAAGGTGCGCGGGTTGATATACCGCACATACCAAGCGCGACTTACTAGGATACCTTGTTGAGTTTGGGCAATTAAATCGGCGAGACTGGCGTCGGAACCTGTCATGGCGATGGGATACATCATTCCGGTGGGTTGTTTGCCCTGCTGTTGCGCCCAATACCGACTGTAGGAGAGGGTTTGGGGAATGCCATCGGTGATGATCTCCAAGGCTGTATTACTCAATCCATCCTCGAAAAATGTGCCGGATTGCAATAAGGGATGGGCGGGATTACGCTGGACTTGGACCAAGGGACTAAACAGGGGTTCTCCGACGCGATTACCGGCAGATTTGCCCGAGGCATCGGTGTGAGACATGAACGATCGCCCTTCATCTGCTGCCCTTGCATCTAAATTCCAAATGACCCAAGGGAGTAAGTCGGCAAACGCTGCTGCATCAACGATGACGGGATATACACCGGGTTTGATTTTGCGGGGAGACTGGGAGGCAACGGAACGGGCGATCGCCTGTTCGGTCATTTCGGCGATCGGGAGGCGATCGATCGCAAAGGCAGTCCGAGAAGTCCAACTCGAACCTTTACCAATTTTAGCCGTCACGCTGAATTCTGCCTCCGTTTTGCGATCGCTGGCTAATACTCCCAGAGAATTGCCGATCGCCCGACTTGTCGCCGCCACACTCAGGGTCCCGGAACTTTCCACCCCGGATTCTGCCGCCTTCTCACAAACCTGTTTCACCAGTTCTCCTCGCCGCAGGGGAGAAACCGTCGCAGTCGCCTCATCAAAAGCGGGAATCCGGCGATCGTAGGATTGCGGTTCCAGGAGGGGAACCCATTCCGGGTCCTCGGGTGCAATTCGCGCCAATTCTTCCGATCGCCTCACCGTCTCTGCGATCGCCTCCGGATCCTGTTCCGACGTCGATGCCGAAGCACTCCGCTTGCCAAAATAACTGGTAATCGTCACATTAAACCGACTGCGACTAATATTTTGGGTAATTTGATTTTCAGAAAACCGACTCAGAGAAGATTCCCCATCACTCAGACTCACAAACACGCCATCCGCTTGGGATTGCTTCAGGGTCGATTCTACCAAGGATAAGGCTTGGTCCTCACTCATTAAAATGGGGGCAGTTGCTGGGGTCATAAAATTTTAAAACTTGAGAGCTGATAGTTTATTTTATCATCTTGGCAGATAATCATGGGGTAGATTTACGTTTTTGCTTCTGTTTAAAGGGCAGTCAAGATATATGGCTTACCTGCCTAAAGTCAACAATTAACGCTTATAAATTGGTCAGTAAGATTAAATTTTAGATAAAATTGGAGATTAAAAAAACTCCTCAAATCCGGATAGCGAAAGATGATTATAAATCCTCTCGTCCTTCGCTTTCTCTAATCTGATGAATCAATTCGGTATCATCCGGTTGAGGCGGTAATTCTTTGTGGAAGGCTAGAATTTTTTGATGGGCAGCTAATCCTTTTCGACGTCGCACTTCCTGCTCCAATGCCAGGATAACGACATCATTTAAGGTTTCATCAGGACTGCTCAGGCGTTGGGCGCTTTCTAGGAGTTCTTGGGGAATGTGAAGACTTACGGATCCTTCCATCGCTAATCACCAATTGGGATAACTTTACAATACCACAATCTGACAGGGGTGAAACAGCCCGATCGCCCTCCTTTATCCCTCTTAAATTTCCCATGAGGTAGCGGTGAGAAACTCGGTTTCTTGTCTCCCGCAGCAATCATCGGTTTGATTTCCTAGGCGATCGCACCCCGAGGCGCGAGGGAAAATTGGTCGTCAATTAGCCAGTCAGGTTAAACAGGCGATTATGGAGGGTTCTTTGAATCAAAAGGTTTCGGCACAGGAGTTTTTAGTGGCGGTGTATTTGGCTGATCAAGACCAGCGATCGCGCCCTTGAACCACTCCTTTAGACCCTTAACCCAGACTCATCCGGTGGGTCTGTCCAATGTTACCAACTTGGTGACTAATTTTCCTTCCTGAATGAGCAATTGAGTCGCCTGTTCACTATCAACCGGGGGTGAAAACAGATACCCTTGAGCCATCGCACATCCCAGTTGTTGGAGTTTCTCTAACTGGGCCGATGTTTCTACCCCTTCGGCAATTACTTCCATGCCCAAATCGTGAGCCAAGCTCACAATTGTCATCACGATTTCGGAATTTTCTCCCTCCACTCCAATCCGATTCACGAACGAACGGTCAATTTTCAAAGTATCTAGGGGGAACTGATGTAAGTAGCTCAAAGAAGAATACCCGGTGCCAAAGTCATCCATGCAGAGGTTAATTTTCCGCTGTTTAAGCTGCAACAGCATTTCCGTGGCTAATTCGGGATTATCCACGATCGCGCTTTCCGTAATTTCCAGCTTTAACATACTGCCATCGATCCCGGTTTCGGCCAAAATCCGATCCACTTGTGAGATTAAATCAACCCGGGAAAATTGTCGTCCCGATAGGTTAACTGCCACGGTTAAGGGTAATAATTGGGGAAATTGGTCTTGCCAGAGACGCAACTGTTGGCACGCCTCACGGAGTACCCATTGACCGAGGGGGGCAATTAAGCCGGTTTCCTCGGCGATGGAGATAAATTCCCCCGGTGGCACTAACCCCAACTCAGGATGTTCCCATCGCAAGAGCGCCTCAAATCCTTCAATGCGTCCGGTTCTTAGGCAAACAATCGGCTGATAATGCAAGGTAAAGGCGAAGGGTTTTTTGACGGAATTAAAGGGCAGGGATGGGGTCTGAATCCCCAATTCTTCTGCGCTATCATTGTTCTGTGAATCTGGGGTGGGAGACAGGTAAAACCGGGGATTGGCCGATCGCTTTTCTCCTTCGGAAAAGGCCCGCCGCAGGTCATTTTCTAGCTTGAGCAAGCGCACCACCCGATCGTGCATGGCGGTATCAAACACCTCATGGCGAGAGCGTCCCAGCGCTTTGGCGCGGTACATGACGATATCGGCATCCCGTAATAGGTCCTCGGGGCGTTCGTAACCCCGGGAACTGAGGGCAATCCCAATACTCACACTGGTAAACACTTCTTGTCCTTCGATCGCAAAAGGACGGGTTAAGCAAGCGTGAATTCGTTCCGCCACCCGCCTTGCGGTGCGTAAGGCGCGGATATCTTTGAGGAGGATAGCAAATTCATCCCCTCCCAAGCGGGCGATCGCGTGTTCATTGCGTCGAAAACTATGGGGACGCACTGCCAGAGTCTTGCGAAGGCGTTCGGCAATCTCAATCAACAGGCGATCGCCCACCCCATGTCCCAAACTATCATTAATCACTTTGAACCGATCCAGATCCAAAAATAGCACCGCAAATAAATAGTTAGGATTTTGTTTCCCCCGTTCCCACTCCTGACGCAGTTCTTGCATAAATAACGTCCGGTTGGGCAGTTCCGTTAGGGCGTCATGAAACGCATTATGGCGCAATTTTTCTTCGATTTTAGCTTTTTCAGAAATTTCCGCTCTGAGTCGATCATTGGCGGCTTTTAATTTGGCGGTGCGTTCCTCTACGATCGCCTCTAACTGAGCATTCAAGGTCGCCAATTTAGACTCCGCTTGGTGGCGGGCGATTGCCCCTCCAATGCTTCCCGCTGCCGCTTTCAAAATTGATTCTTCTGTTTCGGACCATTGCCGTTGATAATGGCAATCGTTAAAGCCGATAAACCCCCAAAACCGCCCTTCAATGGCGATCGGCATGACTAAAATAGATTGAATCCCTTGGGCTTCTAACAGCCTTCGTTCATTGTCACTTAAGTCTTTAACCCTGAGACCGATCGCTTTTCCAGCACAGAGAGTCTCATACCAACCCGGTAAATTTTCCTCATAAGAAAGGGTTTGGAATTCCGGTTTCTCCTTCGAGGAAGTAATCCCCTCCCCAACCCATTCCCAGCAGATCCGCATCAGATGTTCTTCGGTCAGACTTTGGTAATTTTCCACCAGGTAGGCGCGATCGACTCCGGCGGCATTTCCTAATTCAGCTAATGCCTTAGAAATCGCTTCAGATAGATTGGGGGCGGTTAATAGCGCGTAAGTTGCTAATGCCACCCCTTCTAAGAGGCGATCGCGCTGTTCGAGTTGGACTGCCGCTTCCTTGAGTTCTGTAATATCTTTCTCATTCACCAGAATCGCGCGATCGCCCGTCACCGGATCCTTAGCATTGCGAATCTCCACGGCGTGCCAGCGCACCCCCTGCAACGTTTGCATCTGGGTTTCATGATAAAAGACATTCCCCTGTTCAAGACAAGCTAACGCTCGTTCCCCATCCCTACTCTGGACAAATCGCTCTTTCCAGGCGTTTTTTTCCCTATTTCCCTCCCCATAACACCGTTTTGCCACCGGGTTTTGCATCACCATCGTGCCATCGGTTTTGTACAGAGAAATCATCACCGTTGCCTGCTTGAGCACTTCATTTGAGCGCCAAAGTTCCCAGTCATGGCGCTTCATGACCTCCGTCATTCCCTCAACTAACACCCCCATTCTTCCCGATTCAATCCGAATTCCCGAACAAGCACATCGAATGGATACGGGTTCACCATCCGCTTGAAAGGTCCATTGTTTCACCACTGTTGTACCCTGCTCTAATTGTTCTAGGTCGAGTTCAATCCCGCTTGAATTCTCGTCAAATGGGTTACTCCAAGTTCCTTCGGGCCGTTTTGCTATGCTTTTTACCCCCCACAGACTTAGGGCCGCAGCGTTTGCCCACCACACCTGATTTTGGTCCAAGTCCCAAATCCAGATGGGGGAAACCAACACATCCAACGACGCTAGTTCTTGGCGATTGAGTATGGAATCGCTGAGTTTTAGTTGTGGCATCAATCGGTGTTTTTATTGAATAACATTTTTAAGGGAAATCTGAAGAAAACCGCTTTTTTTTATAGTCGTCGGGTATGGCCGGACGGTAAGGTTCAAAAGCGAGGGTTTCTCTGGGTCTTATTTCAGTTGTTTTTTGTGCTTGCTGCTCGGGGTCAGGTTACTCCTATATTTTGGGCTCAAGCGAGTTTTATTACTCTGATTCTATCCGCAATCTCTGCCCTTGTCTCCCTGTTTTTTTGAATTTTTGATAAATTGAGTCGGGCCTCTGGTATTTTCTGGCCACAGAGGACCGACCTTTTTCTTCCCGGTGACTCACAGAATGGGGACTGGGGAACAGTCCCTACCGCTTGCTCCATTTTTGATGAATTCAGCAACCGGGTTTCATGGATTCGGGGAGTTGACTCCACCCTTCTTTAAGAAGGGCCGCCAATGAAAATGTCTCGAACTCGGACGGGGACACAGGCATGAGTCATTTGGGCGACCTGCATCGGTTCTCCTTTTCCACACAGATTGGTACCACACTGAATCTGCTCCGATTTGGGCCCGATCGCATCCACACTTTTCCAAAAATCCGTGGTCATCGCCTGATAGGTGACATCTTTTAACATTCCCACAACTTTTCCTTTTTTGACTTGCCAAAAGGCATCCCCGCCAAATTGAAAATTCCGCCGTTGTTGGTCGATGGAATAGCTACCAATCCCATCAATTAAAATCCCGTCTTCGGTATCGGCGATCGCTTCGGCGAGAGTCGCTGTATGACTCCCCCCATCCGGTCCCGGTTCTAAGCCGAGATTGGGAATCCGTACCATCGGCACGTTATACCAACTATCCGCATAAGCACATCCATTACTGCTCCCTCGTCCCAGTCGCGCTGCCGTCTCGCGATCGGTGAGATAATCTACTAAAATTCCATCCTTGACAACGTACCATTCTTGTGATATAACTCCTTCATCGTCATATCCCATTGTTCCCCGTCCCCCCGGTTGGGTGCGATCGGCCTTAAAATTGACCCAAGGGGCAGCATATTGTAGACTTCCTAAGCCGTCGGTGGTGGCAAAGCTGGTCCCGGCAAAGTTCGCTTCATAACCATAGACGCGATCGAGTTCCGTGGGATGTCCGACGGATTCATGAATCGTGAGAAACAGATTGGTGGGTTTCAGGATTAAAGTAGTTTTAATTCCCGAAGGGCCCTTGGGAGCATGAACTTTGGCGATCGCCTCCGTTGCCACGCGGTCCACTTCTCCCAGCAAATCTGCCCTATCAATATGTTCATAGCCGCAATTCAACGGAGGCCGTTCATAACTGCGACTTTGGGCATCTCCATTGGCAATCGCGGTACAATTATATCCTGGATAACTGCGGTAAATCGTTTGTTCAATCAACGACCCTTCCGTAGAGGCAAAAATTTTCTGTTCCTGGGTAAAGCGCAGGAAAGATGAAGCTTTTTTAATCCCGCGATCGCCATACCCTAACAACCGCTCATTAATCTCTAACAACAAATCCGCTTGTTCCTCAATAGGAATGGTAAACGGGTCAATTTCAATCGGGGTCCTATAACTATCTCGATATCCCTCTACTGGGACTAACTTCACCGGCGTCTGTTGCGTGAGGTGACTGCCTTTGGCAATCTCTACCGCGAGGGCCACAATTCGTCTAACTTCTGCTGCTGTTCTGCGGGGACTCGCCGCAAATCCCCAAGACCCTTGATGTAACACCCGCACCCCAAATCCTGCACTCACGCGATCGCTCAAGTTACTTAAGGAGCGATCCCGTGCGGTTAGACTGCGATCGCGATAACGACACAGACGGATCTCCCCATACTCACACCCCGCTTGCCGAATCAAGGCGATCGCTTCGGTGGCTAAATCCTGATGGGTGATCTGAGTGGGCGCTTCTAACATAACGGATTCCCAAGTTAGGTTTTCTCCTTAATTCTATAGCAATCGTTTATGAGTTTGACATGAAGAAATCGAGCAAGATCCTCGCACTCCCAATCCGTAAATCTACTTCCCTGGCATTCAAACGGCTTACATCCCCAAATTGGCCTCAGTCCGAATCGAGTTCGTTTCTAGGCTTCCCTGACTCTCTAATAAGGTTACAATCACATCAGCAATCCGTTGTGCGGAACCGATAAAAAAGGGCTGATCAATGCTTTGAGGTATATCACTGGGTTGATGGTAGTGCGGCGATCGCAAATTTCCCGTATCCGTCACTAAAACTGCCCCAATCCCATGATACCAAAAGGGAGCATGGTCACTTCGCAGGGTATCCGGAATCAATAACCCTTTAAAGGGAACGGGTAAAGTATAAACTGGCGGTAAATTATTAGCCGCCGTTTCCATCTGGAACACTTCCAGCAGGGGTAAATGTTCCGTATCCCCAATAACGGCAATAAAGTCACCGCGATCGCTAGGCGGTTGAATAGGGAGTTGACTGGGATAATCCTGACATCCCGCTTGATAACAAGCATATCCCACCATATCCACCACGATCGCACCGCGCAAGTCCGCGATTAAGTTGGGATCGCTGGCAAAGGCAAAACTGCCATGTAATCCGATTTCCTCTAAGTCAAAAAAGGCCAACTCTAGCGATCGCTCAGTTTGCCGGTCCTGCAACAGTCGCGCCACTTCCAACAACACCGCCACCCCACTGCCATTATCACTGGCACCGGCAGAACCGGGAACGGTATCATAATGTGCGCCGAGGAGGATACTTCCCCCTTCAGGATTCCTACCCGGTTTTTTGGCAATCAGGTTGATTCCGTCTGCAAAGGGTTGAGATTGCGGTGCCCATCCGGCGGCTACGAGGCGACTGCGGATATACTCTCGGGACTGTTCTCGGCTATCTGGAGTTGAGCGATCAAAGGCTAATGCTTCTAAATCGGCCATCAGGCGACTGGGGACAACTGCGGGAGCCCGCCTGAACTCCAGGGTGAGGGGACTGGGTTCGGGAAGGGGGGGGACTGGATCTGCCGGTTGCTGTGAGAGAGGAGCATCCGGCGGCTCAAAGGATACCGGGGATGGATGGCGAGTAAGACTCACTAAGATGATGGCGATCGCACTCAGCAGGCAGAGCAGAATCCAGATTTTTTGTTTCATGGTTGCGGGTTAATCCAATCCGATCAAGCAGGCACCGGCATCGCCGGTTGTGGTACAAATTTTATTATGGATTATAGAAATGCTTATGAAAAGAGTGCGAGCATCTTGCTCCCTAAGACTGGAGCAAGATGCTTGCACTCCCTGAACCCTGGGCGATCGGATAACGACTTCAGTCGTTACTACGAACAATTGAAGAGAACGACTTCAGTCGTTACTACGAACAATTGAAGAGAACGACTGAAGTCGTTACTACGAACAATTGAAGAGAATGACTGAAGTCGGGACGTTGAACAGGAGGGAACGACTGAAGTCGTTACTACGAACAGGAGGGAACGACTGAAGTCGTTACTACGAACAATTGAAGAGAACGACTGAAGTCGGGACGTTGAACAGTTTTCTATAGTGTTTTAACGTAGGACAGCCAACTTTGGACCGGATGGAAGCCCATCGCGTCATACAAGCGCGTTGCACCTGTCGTACTATCGGCATCGACCCCTAGCTTGATGCTGGTTGCACCGGCAGAGTAGAGTCGTTGCATGGCAGCGAGGAGGATGGAACGTCCTAACCCCATCCGGCGGAAGCCCCGGCGGGTTCCTAACCAGCTAATCCAGCCGGTTTTGCTGGAATGAGGTAAGGAGTTTTGGAGGGAACTTTGGCAGAGGGCGGCAAAGGTGCCATTGGGGGCGACTGCCACTAAATCAAATTCCGGTTGGTAGTTCGGATCTTGTTGCCAATCCTCAAAACTACTCAGGGTTAAATCGTGGTGATCCCAGTGGTCGATAAAGGATTCGTTATATAAGTCTACCCAGGCTTGATTATCTCTGGGGGCCTCTACCGATCGCAGGGTAAATCCCGGGGGAAACTCTGGGGGGGGTAGGGTTTCCAGGTCGGATTTAACCAGGGTCAAAAAGGTTCGTTCTAGGCTAAAATTATGCCGTTCTAGGCTGGAAATTCTAACTAAGGCTTCGGCGCGAGTTTTGGTATGTAAGTGGATACTCAGTCCACTCTTGTTGCCAATCTCCCGCAGGCGATTTTCTGCCCAATCTAAAATCTCGGTTTCTAAAGGAATAATGCCATCGGTAAAGCTATTTTGCAGGGAATCTTTGGGGTCAACGTAGAACCACAAATATCCATCGAGTCCTTCGTCCGGTTCAGGTATCCAAAGTTGTCCAAATCCTCGCAGGTGACCGTTCGAGTCTTTCCATAAACGCCGGGACCGGACCGATGAGGTGGTAACGATCCATTTAAGATCTGCGATTGATTTATCTTCGTCTAGTAAACCATCGACTTCACAGGTTTTCACTAGATCAGCAATCTGTTGTAAGTCTGTTTCGCCCGCTACGGGGCATCTACTGATGATACTCATAAAAACATCAAGAAATTGAAAAAAAAGGACAGGACAAACGCCACTGCGTTTGTTTATAAGTTGGAAGGCAAACTGGAGATCCATGCGGTATAGTTCGGAGTCCATCGGGATAGAGTTAAGACACTGAGTTTTTGGACCCAATCTCTGCAACGTTCTCACCCTCTGGAGGGAAGACAAATCATTTTGCATCAAGGAAACATCGGGACTGTAGATCCGGCAATTGGGCCTCTTGAGCCTATTCCCTCAATTTTTTGTATAAAAATCAAGATTGAACGGCGATCGCTTGTCCGCAACAAGCTATTACAACCGCCCGATCCCCCAGGGCGATCGCCTGATGCGATTTGTTTCAGTGATGCTTTTTTTTGAGACTCAAACGCTAAGTATGAGGCAGTCTCATACAAGTTCTATCCTTTTAAATGACTGGGTTTGATTACGGCAACAAACTCGATCCAAGTCGAACCCTTCTGTTCGCTTGCATCCGTAGAGTGACCGAGTTTCCTGTTCTTGACTTATCGATTCGTTAACGTTTGGTTATATCCAATTAAAGTTATCCACCCCCAGTTTTAGCTTGGGT
The DNA here is from genome assembly GCF_025370875.1 of Laspinema palackyanum D2c. Lineage (NCBI taxonomy): Bacteria > Bacillati > Cyanobacteriota > Cyanophyceae > Oscillatoriales > Laspinemataceae > Laspinema > Laspinema palackyanum. The sequence goes on along the minus strand of NZ_JAMXFD010000001.1, from coordinate 260,862 downwards.
CAGTCTAGTTTGATTATACACCACAACCGGGACAATTTAGGGAAAATTTATAAATTTGGGGGGAAGGGAAAGGCTGAAACCGGCTTTGGAGATAGATAAATCTGCCCTTTGAAAATTGCCAAACTGCCTCCTTGACCGCCTAAAAAATCCTGGGTTATTAATACTTAATTCTTTATCTTACATCAGTTCAGGTCAAGACTAACCCGAGGGATGCCCCACTCTATCCCCCTTCCAAGACTAGGGTTTTTCCCCATAAGAGCACCTCCGGTCCCCTCCCCTGTGTCTTGGGGAGGGTTAGGGTGGGGTCCTCAGCGATACGCCAGTCAGAGGGTCACGGTCACACCCAGTATCACGGTCATAGCCACAGCCACGACCATTCCGACCCAGATCCCAATGTTGATGCCTACGAGCAACGGATTTGGCCCACTCCCTAACCCTAGAGGAATACCGGACAATTAAGGAGTGGGAGCGCCTTGCTCCCTACTACTTATAGAGAGCAAGATGCTCCCACAGACCAATAGAATGATTTAATTTCTACGAGCCGCCCTCTATCCTGTTTAAGCCTCCGGTAAGGGTCTGGAAATGATTAGGATTTCACCGCTTTGACTAACAACTTCGTCAGGACAGTAAGCTGTTTTTTATCAAAGGTTTCGATGAGTTTCTGTGCTGCTGCTTGTGGCTCTGCCGTAATGATAAACTCCTTGTCTTTGAGCTTGATACCTGCTGGGGGGGGTGACTGACCCGCCAATTCCAACAATAAGGAACTCGGGGGCATCGTATCCGGTTTGCCCACGGCGATAAAATCGCTGGCATATTTGAGTTCTTTAATCGTCACCGGGGCGATTAAATCATAGCTGTTCTTCGGATTGGCGATCGCCCCGGCAGCAGTTTTCACCAAAGTTTGCCAATTCTGCATCTGCGGACTCATTTCAGCCAGTTGATTGCACAGGGTCCCGATCCGTTTGCGGTTTTCTGCATCGGGCTTTTGCTTGAATAGCATCAACATTTGTCGCAACAGATTAATGACTTCGTTGGCAATCTCTAACCCAACATCACGACTAGCATCCGCTTCACCCCCGCCCTTGACGAGAGCATCCAGATATTTTTTCAGTTCCTCAAACACAGGCTGGGACTTTTGGACAATTTCTGCCCCGTCTTCTTCTCTCAACCCAAAAGGCCCTTGGAGGCGTTCCAGTAATTTTTGCAGGGTGTCATACCCTTTTAAAAATAAGGTTTCCAACTTTTGGTCAACGGGAACTGGCTCCTCTTTGAGAATCTTAAAACAATCCTCTAAGCTGTGGGCTGTCTTTTGGATACTGCCAAAGCCCAACATCGCTGCACCCCCTTTGACCGAGTGTGCGGCGCGAAATAGTTCGTTCAATTGTTCTTGATCGTTCATGGTGGACTGTAACTCTAACAGTCCTTTTTCGATGGTTTCGAGGTGCTCCCGAGCTTCCTCGATGAAATACCCCATGATCTGTTGTTGCTTCTCCGGATCCACAGCAGACTCCCTCTAATTAACGATTCTCTCCCTCTCAGTTTTAACTGAGATCTGGCATCCATTGCATGAATGCGGAAGGGTTGAGCACCTGTGCTGAAGCCAGACTGGTTTGAAACCCCCCTATCCCCGGGGATTATCGCATCCCACATCCCAGATAGCGTTCACTGCCCTTGTGTCGATTTGCCGTCCCAAGCTGAGGGGAGTTGATATGTTTTCACCTCGGGGACTTCCTGGAGGACCACTGCAATCGGGACCAGCCGTCCCACGGTGGTGTAATGACCCCCTCCTCTAATGGGAGTCGTGGTGGACTTGGACTGAAAGCGATCGAGGTTGTCCAGAAACCAATCCCGGGTCTGAGGCATCGGCAGCAAGTACAACAGGCCGATTTTCACAAAATAATAGCATAACCAATCCGCTGCGGTGTAGAGAAAGCAACCGGGGGTATCTTTTTCCCGATTGCTGTGGGTTTCAAAAAAGAAATTTCCGGTTTTATGATAGCGATCGCCTTTGATTTCTAGCTTAGATTCTCCCCTGTCCGTCGTCACCAGTAAATCCACATCAATGGCGCGATAGTGTGGGTCATTTTCAACATTTTGAATCGAAATAGTCCGGGGTGAATTTTGCAACCACTGGGTAATATCCGCCGTGGCCCGATTCGCAACTTGGGTACTTTCTTGCATCGTGTAAGTCCGCATAGTCCTGCCTCGTTCGTGAGTAGTAACGATCGCATCCTCAACCGGCTAAATTTTGCACCCCAGCTTCAACCCTCGCCCCGGATGCCCTCTCGATCCTGACTGCGATCGCCTCTACTTTACACCAAAAGGGACACTCAAAAGTTGCGTAGGGTCTTAAAATCGGCGGAAGTCCTGAGTTATTTAAGCGCTAGGACTCCGGTGAAGTCTTAAATAGATAGGACTAAAAACCCGGTTTCTGGCCCTTTCTGTGTGGCGAATCAGCCCGGATTTTGTAAAGAAACCGGGTTTCTAACCCATACTGTACCCTTGGACTCGGCTTTTGCTCATTGGAGGGACCCCCAACTAACCCGGATTTTTGTCAAAACCGTAACTAAAATAAAGAGAGGAGAAAAAGCGATGGCTTCTTCTCCTCTCTTTTTAACACCCATGCATCACCCAATCATTACATCAATAGGCAGTGTTTAAACTCCTATGAATCACCCAGAATTTTGTTGAAACTTAACAAGCTGCTAGTTGTTGCCCTAGGAATTGAGAGACCGTTGTGAAAGATGAACTGCTCTCCTGCGTAACTTGCAAGCGATCGCATTTCACCCGAGCCGCCAACTCTAAACCTGAATTTTTCGCCTTGTAAATTTCTAAATGGGCTGTAGAAAGAGCTTCAAAAAAAAGCCGTTGTCCCGGAAATACAACACGCTCAAAATCCCAACTTTCTCGACATTCACTTTTAATTACCTGAATCTCACTTGTGGAATTCAAATAATAACAAAGAAGTTCATCCGAGGATGGAAAAGAGAGAGAATTCGTCGATTTAGGCATAGCCATCTCGTTTGTTTCACTGTTCTCTTTTATCTTTTTCTCATAACTCCACCTAGGTTGACCTCTATCTAAAGGCATAGTTTGATTGGGAATAAATTATTTTTATATAATTTAAATTGATTCCACCCGGCTCAAAACCGAGCTGATGAGACCCTATGCCCGACCAAAATGCTCAAGGGAAAGGGATGGCTAACTTCATCGCGATCGTCATGCCCGGGATTAAACCCGAAAAACCCTCTTTTATAACTATAAAAGAAACTTATTAGACCCTGCATCTAGTCCGGATCCTTCGGAGGGCGAGGTGGCATTTTGACCCTTTTCCTTGTACAGTAACGGATACAGACTCTATGGAGCCAACTCTACCTTGTCAAATCTTAGCACCCTTGCTCCTGTTGATACCTTGCACTTGTTGGGACGACTGGGGTTATCATTGTTCGTCGGGGCAGTCATCGGATTCAATCGCGAAAGAGAACATAAACCTGCGGGGTTAAGAACCTATATGCTGGTTACTTTTGCCACAACCCTATTGGCATTGTTGCCGGTGCAACTGGGGGTGGCATTAGACAGTACCGATGCCTTTAGTCGAATCATTCAAGGCATTGTTACCGGGGTCAGTTTTTTGGGAGGGGGAACGATTTTGCGCGATCGCGATCGGGTTCGGGGATTGACCTCCGCAGCCGCAATTTGGGTCGCGGCTGCCCTCGGACTGTTGATTGGTTGTGGATTGTGGCAACTCGGATTAGCCAGTGTTTTAATCTGTTGGGTGATTCTTAGAGTGGTCAAAGAACTAGAACCCCTCTAAATTAAGGTTTTTATTTTTGACCGCATGACCTGATTTTTTGACTCCAGAATATTCATTCAAACAACGCCGGTTCCTCATAGTTTTGATGCACGGGCAACTCCACGATTAACTCTGTCCCTTTTCCCACTTCCGAGGAACAAGTTAACTTGCCCTTATGTTGTTCCACAATAATTTGATAGCTAATCGATAATCCCAACCCGGTCCCCATTCCCACAGGTTTGGTGGTGAAGAACGGATCAAACATTCGTTGTTGAATCTCCGCTGTCATCCCTGGACCATTATCGATAATTCGGATGATAATCCAGTCAGGACTGGCCTGTTCTACAGAGGTCTGCTCACGGATGACTGCTTCAGTCCGAATGGTGATTTGGCGTGGGGGTTCCTGGGGTTTGAGAGCATCGATCGCATTGGTGATGATATTCAAAAATACTTGATTGAGTTCGCTGGGGTAACAATGAACTCGGGGTAAATCTCCATACTCTTTAATCACGGTAATATTATGATCCGAGTTGGGATTCGGGCTGTCATCTTTGAGATGGTGCTGTAAAATTAACAGGGTACTATCAATCCCTTCATGAAGGTTCACCTGTTTGTTGTCGGCTTCATCTAATCGAGAAAAATTCCGCAGCGATCGCACGATTTCCCGAATGCGTTCCGCCCCCACTTTCATCGAACGCAACAAGCGAGGCAAATCTTCAAATAAGAACTCTAAATCTATTTCCTCAATCTGCTCTAAAATTTCCGGGTCTGGTTCGGGGTAATGTTTTTGGTAAAGATTGACTAAATCCACTAAATCTTCAATATAAGAAGTCGCATGAACAATATTTCCATAAATAAACCCGACCGGATTGTTCACTTCATGGGCAATTCCCGCCACCATCTGGCCCAACCCAGACATCCGTTCAGTTTGAATGAGTTGAGTTTGAGTGCGTTGCAGTTCATGCAGCGTTTCTTCTAACTCCCGCGCCCGCAATTCTAACTGCGCCTCCGACTTAATTAAAGCTTGCTGGGATAAATGGCGATCGGTAATATCTAACAGACTCCCCAAAACCTTAACGACTTCCCCCGCTTCATTAAAAATCGGTTCTCCATTGGCCGAAATATATCGAATTGAACCATCAGATTGGACGATGCGCTGTTCTACCTGATAGGATTCTCCTGCCTCAATTGCGCGTTCAATCACTTGTGCAGCAGTCTCTCGGTCTTCCGGGTGAATTTTTTGCAAATATTCTGGATAGGTTGGCGAGACTTCCTTCAAATCTAATCCCAACATTCGGTAAACTTCATCAGAACAAATAATTCGGTTTGTGGCAATTTCAAATTCCCAACATCCCACATGAGCTAATTTTTCTGCTTCCGACAGTAAAGAAGCCATTGCCCGAGTTTTAGCTTCACTTTTCTGTAAGGAAGCAATTAACCGGGCATTTTCCCCTTCAGCGAGTTTGCATTCCGTCATATTTTGAGTCATGACCATACCCCCTAAAACCTCTCCCGCCTCATTTTTGATAGGAAGAATTTGGGTCAAATAAATGCGACTGCCAAAGGTGAGTTCTGTCACGCGAGTTTCCCCGGCGAGTACCTCCCGATATAAAGGTTCCAGGGTGTGGCAAATATCCGAGGGAAATGCCTCTTGGAGTGTTTTTCCTTCTACATCCGTTTTAGCTAAATCAATCGCCTCTAAATCCCGACCTTCCGCCAAGGTATGACGCAAGTCTCGGTCAAATAACAAGATTACGCCATTAGGAAAATTTTTGACAAAGGTCCGATAGAGATTTTCCCGTTGCCGTAAGGAATTTAAAACTTGTTTGCGGGAGGTGATATCACTTAAAAAGACTAATATGCCTCCGTCATAAGGATGAACACGAACCTCTAGCCAGGTTTCGCGATAGGGATAACAGGCTTCTACAGGTCGAGGATTTGGACCCGCTAAAGCGGTTTGCAAATCTGCAAAAAATTGAGCCAATTCGGGAAAAAATTCAGGAGTTTCCCTAGGTTGACAAAGGGTCTGACGGCTGGTTTGTAATAATTTTTCCCCTTGGGGGTTGATATAAATGACCTGGCCTTGGGAATTTAAGTTTAAAAATCCTTCATTAATTTGTTCTAAAATGGTCAATTTTGGGGCAATTTCTGGGGATAATTCTCGGCGATTTTGGTCAAGGGGGCGAGAGTCAACCTCAGCCAAGGGAGAGAGGATGCCATCCAATCCGCAGAGATTTCCCTGGCGATCGCAGATGCCTTGACCGATTTCGCGGACCCAACCTATCGTCCCATCGGCCTTGATAATTCGGTACTCTAAACGATAAGGCTGTTGAGATAATAACGCCGCTTCCACAATCTGTTGAGCAATCCCTTGATCCTCGGGATGAACAAGAGTTTTAAATCGAGGGATGGGATGGTGGAGGAAATGGGAGACAGGATATCCAGAAATTTGCTCAATTCCTTTGCTAATGAACGCTATTTTCCAGTTACCTTGATAGGTACATCGGTAAATGGCCCCGGGAATATTATTAACAATACTGTGCAACAGAGCTTCGTTCTCCTCTGGGGGATGCTCCCAGGACGGGTCCCCGTCAAACCCGGGATTTTCAAACGGTTTTATATGTAAATTGGATGAGGTAACGTGCATAGGTTAATAACGTCCTAAATTTTCCACGGGTTCAATCGATTTAAAGACCTTTAATCCCTGAATCCCTACTGAATAGAGTAGAGCGATCGCCAAATTTTGCAACCTGAATTCCCCAATTCACCTCCGTATAGCTAACATGAACAAGGAGGAAAAGTAGCATCTGTTACAGACACTACTGTTACAGACACTGCGGATCCCCTTTCTCAAAGTAACCGTTTACCAGCTTACCCAATTCGATACCTATGCAGCGTCAATCGCAGTTTTTACCACAGCATCTCGTTCGAGGCATCTCCCCAACTCGGTCCTGTTTCAGTCTCCTCGTGAGCTTAATCACCCTGGCATTAGCGACTTCCGTAGCGGATGCCACACCCCCTCGTGCCCCAGATCAAGAAGTTGCCTGCGAAATTTTAGTCGCCGGGGGTGGATTAGCAGGTGCTGCCAGCGCCTACGAGTCCTTATTGGCGGGTCGGACGGTTTGCATCACGGATATTACCGACTGGATCGGGGGTCAAATTTCCTCCCAAGGCACTTCGGCCCTGGATGAACGACCCACCCAACGACAACAGTTATTTTATCCTCAAGGATACTTGGAATTTCGCGAGAGCATCCGGCGCAAGTATGGACGCCTCAACCCGGGTCAATGTTGGGTGAGTGAATCCTGTTTTATGCCGTATGACGGTCATAAACTCCTCTTTGACCAATTGGAAAGAGCGGCCCGACGGGGGAAAGGGACTCTCAAATGGTATCCCAACACGGTGATTAAAGAGTTGGATATTTCCCCAGGGACCGAAGGTGGCGAACAAATTCAAAGTGCGATCGCCATTCAAATCGAACCGGCCCCAGGTCAGCCCCCCGTAAATGCGGAACCCCTCTCGCAAATCCTGGAAGATGCCTATCGCTACGAAAATTCCGCCCGGTTTCATAAAACCCTTGTGCGGTTTGTGCCGATGACAGGCGATCGCAATTCCCAAAATGGGAACAATGTCGCACAACCGGCCCAATGGTATGTGATCGATGCCACGGAAACCGGAGAACTAATCGGGTTAGCGGATATACCCTACCGCCTCGGGGTTGATCCGCGATCGCCCCTTGAACCCTCCTCTTCCAACGCAGAGGGCAATCCCTACTGTACTCAAGGGTTTACTTATACGTTCGCTATGCAAGCGACTAAGGACCCCCAACAGCACGTCAAACCGGCCTTTTACGACCGTTACGCGCCTTATTACAGTTATGAACTGGAACGATTGGCGAATTTTAATTTAGTTTATACCTACCGACGGATCTGGAGCGAAAAATATCAGAAAACTCTCCCCTCTAACCCCCGAGAATATCCTATTAATCCCGGGGATATCTCCATGCAAAACTGGACTTGGGGAAATGATTATCGACCGGGAACGGCTCAAGATAATTTAATCTATACTCGACAACAGTTGCAATCCAGTGGGCAACTGCAACCGGGGGGTTGGATGGGAGGACTAAGAACCGAAACCCTGCAAGCGGGAGAAGAACACGCGATCGGCTTTTTCTATTGGTTGGTCCAGGGAACTACTGATTCTCAGTTAGGAGATGGGGTTAAACAGCCTAATCCAAATCATCGCTATCTTTCTGGACTCGATTCGCCCATGGGAACCGCCAATGGATTATCGAAATATCCTTATATGCGCGAGGGACGTCGGATTATTGGGCGGCCCGGTTGGGGTCATCCCGATGGGTTTACCGTTTGGGAAATTGATATTTCTCGGGCGGATTATTCTGACGAATTTTATCGCACGAGTTTGTTGCCGGAGGAGTATCGCAGGTTGTGGGAATCTCTTTCGGGATTACAAACTTTAGAGGCGATCGGGCAACGACCGAATTTGGAAGGACGACCCTCGCGATCGCGCTCTACAATTTTCCCCGATTCTGTGGGAATTGCCCACTATGCGATCGACTTTCATCCTTGCATGACCCTCTCGCCTCCGGAAGCGCCCGGTAACACCGAACTGGAAGGAGAACGTCGGGGTGCTGGCACCGCTTATCCCTTCCAAATTCCCCTCCGGGCCTTAATTCCCCAACGGATTGATAACCTCTTAATTGCTGGAAAAAGCATCGCCACGAGCCATATTGCTGCCGCTGCCTATCGGGTTCATTCCTTTGAATGGTCCTCTGGAGTTGCCGCAGGCTTAACCGCCGATTTTTCCCTAGAAAAAGGCATCCTCCCCTATCAGTTAGTGGACAATCTCCCCCAACGGGAACCCCAGTTAGAAGAGTTACAAACTCGCCTGGTTGATAGCGGCAATCCCATTGCCTTTCCCAATACGTCCATTTTTAACAATACTTGGGAAAATTGGAAATAATTAGGCGATCAGTCTAGGATGATTTCCAGAGGATAAAAAACCGGGTTCCTGGCTTAAATTTATTGCTCATCAGTAAAAATTTGTGCAGTAACCCGGTTGTCTTCCCTTTACTGTCCCGGCCTGCCCTAGGCGGAGTATTGCGCCCCTTGTCGTTGGGTTAATCAAAAATTGCAACTTTAAGCAAATTTGGCTAAGTTTGTCAAGTAAGATTTATTAAAAATTGTTAAGTATTTGAGACAATGTTAGGCGATCGTTTCCTAATTTTTTCCCCTGGGCTACTGACAAGGAGACAAAAGCAGTTTATAGTAATTATCAAAGACGGGGGCTAACCCTCCCAACTCGCCACTTGGTCAATACCGCAAAAACCTTATGAAGCGCCAAATTGTTGTAACAGCAACCGTCCTAGCCACTTTGTTAATGAACCCGAGCCTAGGGATTTCTCAACCCAGCCCTACTGGAGAACGAGAGCCAGGATATTGGCAACCCTTAGCCACGGTCAATGTTAACCGTCCGGTGAGTCTTACTGTCGTCAATAATACAGGAATTCCCCTGGAATATAGTGTCCGAAATAGCCAAATTCAACGCCTAAGCGATGGAGGACAAGTAGTGTTGGGTGATTATACGATTAACCCCAACGCCCAAAGCGATCGCGATCGGAATTTGCACGTTCAGATCAATCCACCCATCGAAGGTTATAGTCAGGTTCTGTTGCACTTTAACCTAGAGTCCAACGTAAGAAATAATAATGTCACCGTTACTATCCGCCGCGCTAATGCGGGACAGCGGATTGATCGCGAACTTTATTTCGATGAAAATGGTAGAGTTTACGTCTTTTAATTGGGACAGTTAGTCCAGAGGCGATCGCCCTTCTCAAAACCGGCGATCGCCCCCAAATAATGTGCATGAACGACCCGATTAATCGCACCACTCATTACGGTTGTAAAAACGCGAAAATAGACGAGAAATTTCTCGTCTATAGTTTTTTACGTTATTCCACCTGCAACTTCACGTTTTTATTTTGCAGTTTGCTTTGCCACCACTGCTCAAACAATTGCTCTTGAAGCTGGCGTTTGAGTTGTCCCTCTAGGGTGGCGGGAATTCGTTGTTCTAAGCGCAATAAACTGTAGCGACCTTCCAATTCCAATGGACCGACAATATCTCCCGGTTGAGCCTTGGAAATCGCCTCCCGAATAGCGGGGGGAAGTTGACTAAACAAAATCGCTCCCATCATACCATTATAGGCCCGTTCTCCGGCGATAGAATGCTCTTTTGCTAAAGCTTCAAAACTCGCTCCTGCTTGTTCTAATTGAGTTTTGAGTTCTACAGCTTTATCATATTGTTCTACTACAATGCGGGAAAGAACAACCTGCTCAAAAGCTTGCTGATTTTTCTGGAAATAGTCTTCCACTTGTTCAGCGGTGACTTTATTTTTGATTTCCTCAATTTTTAACCCAGCGGCGAACTGATTGCGAAATGTGCCATAAGTTAAACTTTGACTTTGTAGCCATTGGTCAAAGCGGTCCGATTGCACCAATTGATTTTGAAGACGAAAGTTAATGATTGCCTGTTCTAACAGGGAGCCATCAATTTCTAAATCAGCTTGGCTTTGCAACTCTTGTTCGATGACGTGCTGCCGCAGAATCTTCATGATAAACTGTTGCAAGTCGCCACTGGTCCGCAGATACCCGAGGGCTTGCCGCAGTGAGATGGTTTCGTCATCAATGGTGATAAATTTTTCCGTTTCCATGTTAATTCATTCCAAAAGAACTGCCAAGAATATCCAGACTCAGGTGCTAGGGAATCTGGACTGAAGGGGAATCAGAACGCCTATCCCCGAGAGAAATCAGAAGCACAAAGGGCTAGAGTCATGCTTCAAAATGCGGATTTAAAGGCTTTATTGTCACCGCTTTCCCAGCTTAGTGCAAGAGTGCCTCTAGCTTTTGTTGATTCCATAGTTGCTGATACAAACCCGGTTGTTCTACTAATTCAGTGTGAGTCCCAACTTGAACGATCGCCCCGCGATCCATGACAAAGATGCGATCGGCAGAGGCAGCAGCAGACATTTGGTGGGAAATAAACAACACCGTTTTGCGCTGCGTCCCCGAGGACAGATTTTGGAGAATATCCGTTGCCGTCTGATTATCCACACTAGAGAGAGCATCATCTAAAATCAGCACTGGCGCATCCATCAGCAGCGCTCTAGCGAGGGCCATGCGCTGGCGCTGTCCTCCGGAAAGGGTAATCCCCCGTTCCCCCACCATCGTCTCGTACTGTTGCGGAAAATTGAGAATTTCCGGGTGAATTTGAGCTTGTTTGGCGGTTTCGATGATTTCCGGGTCCTCTGCCAGGGGTTTCCCATAGCGGATGTTGTTCCGGATGGATGTGCTAAACAAAAAGCTTTCCTGGGGAACGTAAGCGATATTCCCCCGCAGGGTTTCTAATTTGAGGGTGGTGATATCTTTGCCATCGAGGTAGAGTTGTCCAGAACCAATATCCAGTAAGCGGGGGATGGCATTGGCGAGGGTGGATTTTCCCGAACCAATGGGACCCACGAGCGCCACCGTCTCACCCGGGGTAATCTCAAAGCTCAAAGCATTCAGGGCGGGGATTTGCGCCTCGGGATAGCTGTAGGTGAGGTGATTGGCCCTCAAATGACCTTGAGCCTGTTCGGTAAGCGCGATCGCCTCCGGTGTATCTTGGATTTTCGGTTTCGCTTCAAAAATAGACTCGATGCGATCGATACTCACTTCTCCCCGTTGATATGCCGTAATGGTAAATCCGAGGAGGGCGGTGGGAAATACCAGACGTTCGACATACAATAACAGGGCGATGAAATCCCCCACGGAAATTACCCCATCAGCGATCGCCCCGGCACCAAAAGTCAGTAACACCAATAAGCTTAAACTGGCTAATCCCCCCAAGACAGGAAACAGAAAACTTCGAGTTTGGGCTAATTTGAGATTGGCTCGTAAATATTGTTGATTGAGTTGGCGGAACGCAAGGCGTTCGTTTTCTTCCTGAGCATAGATTTTAATCAAAGAAATCCCGCTCATATCCTCTTGAATCAAGTCACTGAGTCCCGAAAGTTGCTCTTGGACTTCCAACTGCTCAGTGCGGAGGCGATCGCTAAATAACTGCACGATAATCAGCATAAACGGATACACCGCCACAGCCAACAGGCTCAACCGGACATTAATCCCCAACATCACCGGCAGGGTCAATCCATAAGCAAAAATTGTATTCACCACACTCAACACCGCAAATCCCAGCAGACGTCGGATATTGTCCACATCCGAGGTGGCGCGGTTAATCAAATCTCCCGGTGGGTTCAGGGCAAAATAGGCCGGTTCCAGGGTGAGGACGTGCTGAAAAATGCCTTGTTTGAGGTCAAACTCCACCTGACGTCCCACCCCAAACAGATACATCCGGGAGACGACCCGAATCACCCACATCAGGGAGGCGAGGAGGAGGATGATTCCGACAAAGTACAGAATGCGATCGAAGCTAAAAGTGACTCCGAGCTCATCCACTGCATTGCGAATCAGCAGGGGAATGTACACCCCCAGAGCATTGACGATAAATAGGGCCACCACCCCCACCAAGGCATTCTGCCAGTGGGGACGCATATAAGAGGCCAGTTTTTGAAGTTTTGAGCGAGCCATGTCAAATTGATATGTTTTTACCCCTCTTTTAGTGTAGAGGGGGATGGGGAAGATGGGGGGAATGGGGAGAGGGTCTAAGTTTGTAGTAACGACTTCAGTCGTTTCCGCCTCGTTTGTAGTAACGACTTCAGTCGTTTCCGCCTCGTTTGTAGTAACGACTTCAGTCGTTGCTCGCGTGTCATGGCGATCGCCATGACACGCACCCTTCTAGGCTTAAGCGCCTGTTTGGGGAGTGAATCTGAAGCGTCCACAGGGGCGTTACTTGGCATCAGCCAAGTAACGCGGTAACGACTGAAGTCGTTACTACGAACATGAACTCCATCTACCCAAGCTTCCCATTTAGTTAGACAAGCAACGTGCACAAGGTTCGACCCAACCCCGGAGGAAATAGTACATCAAGGTGTAGAATTCCTCCACAACTCGGCTGGTGAGGGCTAAGCTGGTGGCATTAGGGATGATGTCATAAATGCCGGTGCGAACTTGGTCTAGGGCGCAGATTTCTGGGTAGAAACTGGGCGATCGCGGGATGACATCGAGATCCAGGCGTTGAAAGGCTAGGCTGGCCCTGGGTAAGTGTAAAACTGAGGCGACGACAATCACCCGAGGGTTGCGGTTAGCCCGTGGAGGGAGGAGTTCTCCAACGGCTTCGGCACTTTGCCGGACGTTTTCCACCTTATTTAAAACAAAAATATGAGTAGGGGAGACGCCTTGGGCGATTAATAGGCTTCTAATAATGTCCGCTTCCAGGATATCTGTGGAGTTGACCGAATACCAAGGAGCGCTCACCCCTTGCCAGGGAAAGGGTTGGGGTCGGGCGGCGATAATCACCCTCGGGGAGTGGCCCACCTGTTGCTGGAGTTGGTACTGACGAACGGTGGTGACGATGAGATCGCTCATTGTTGCTTCTATCAATTCGGGCTGATAGGGCAAAGAAGGCTGAGAAATGCCCGAGGATAAGAGGACGATCGCTTCGGGACGGCCTACAACGGGGACAAGATTGGGGTTTCCCTGGGCTGGACAAACTGAGGCGATCGGGAAATTAGAGCGAATCAACCAATATTGATAGTTTTGCGCCAGCCAAGGAACACTACACAGAACCAAGACAGCGAGGGCGGCACAAACCAGATGTAGTCGCTGTTTAGGTCTCCGGGTGGCCGTGCATAAGAGGATGATGCACAATCCTAGGGGTCGCAGGGGAAACGAGAGAATGTACCACAAGGTGGCAACCCCCTGTTCCGTGGGAAAGAAAAACGCCAAGATGATAATACTTAACAGGATTGCGCCCCCGAGCCAGGTTAGATATTCCCGAGGAATAAGCTGGAGGAGGACATACCAGATCAGGAGGGCGACAATTACCCACAGGAGAAGCTGGGTTATGACTAAAAACATTGGTGGACGTCCTCAAGGTGCAAGTTAACGGGCGATCGAATCATCTTCTGTATGCTCCTACGGCTGTAGTTCAGTAAAAACAATGAACTCTGGGGAAACTCTGGGGGGACTCTGGGGGGACTCTGGGGAACTGGGGGAAATTTAAGTATTTATTCGGAGGTATTCTGGTTTGTTACATTTTGCTTGACAAATCTATGAGTTTCTTAAATTTTTCTGAAGGTCAACCGCAGTAGAATCGAATTTAGACCCAAGAGAAAGCCTACTCCCGGATACCAGTTCTGCCCTCGGAGGCAGAGTGGCAGACCCCTCAAAGGTCGTTCCGGGGCAGTTAACCGACGGGGTTCGTTGTTTTCTCTAAACTGATTAAGAGTCATCCAATCGAGGCGATGAAAGTGTTACAAAGATTAATAAAAAATCCTCTGTTAATCCTTCAATCCCGCGCCATACTTGATAGAAGTTGAGCAATTAAAATTGAAATTCTCAGTTCCTCCAAAGTGCTCGGTTGAGACAAATAGCACCCATAATGAATATTAATCATTGGCTGACCCTTTACGACCAGGGAATTAGAGACTTTTCGGGTTTAGACTTGCGTGGAGCGCAATTGATGGGGGTGACCCTGATTGGGGTTAACCTCACCGGTGCCTATCTCGAAGGCGTGAATTTCGCTCGCTCGTTTTTAACTAAATCCAATCTAACTCGCGCTGCCCTCAATCGATCTAATCTTAATTTTGCCAAACTCAGTGACGCCCGCTTAACCGAGGCAAATCTGACAAAAGCGGATCTCCAGGGTTCCTTTCTGGTCAAGGCCCAGTTGAATCAGGCGAAATTGAGTGGAGCCAATCTCAGCAGTGCCAATCTCCGAGGGGCAGATTTGCGCGAGGCCAATTTATGTGGGGCCAATCTCCAAGGGGTTAACCTACGCGGTGCCAACCTGACTGGGGCCAATTTGAAATGGGCCAATCTGAGTGGTGCGCGGTTGAGCGGTGCCATCCTCGATCGCGTGCAATTGACGGGGGTGAATCTCAGTGGCGCTTTTTTGAATGGGGTAGATTTGACTGGCGTTGATCTCGATGGGGTGAATTTGAGCGAGGCAAAGCTGAGTGGCGCTAATCTCGCCGGGGCGAATCTGAGGTTTACAAATTTTACGGATGCCAAGCTGCGCGGGGTGAATTTCACCGGGGCGAATTTAACCGGGGCGGATTTAAGTTCAGCCTTATTAAATCAAGCTCGGTTAAATTCTACAAATTTGACCCGGACGGATTTTACCGATGCGGATCTGCGGGATGCTAACTTTTCGGGCGCGACTTACGATGGTGCAGAATTTCGCAGTTTCAATGATGTAGAAGGGGCGATGCAGGAGTATCGGGCGGCGATCGCCTCCAACATTGCCGCTTTTTCACCGCAGATGACTCTAGGAACTTTCTATTAGGGTATTCCACAAAATAAATCATTCCTATTCGGTTGTTAAAGGAGTAGGGTGGGCATTGCCCACCTTCATATCGGTGGGCATTGCCCACCCTACTCTCTCGAATTATTTGCGATGTTTGATTTCAGTCTCGATCGCCTGAATCACGGTTTGGATCACTTTGACTCGGGCATAATATTTATCATTCCCCGGGATCACTGTCCAAGGGGCCGAGGGGGTACTGGTCCGCTGAATCATCTGATTCACAGCCACATTATAGAGGGGCCACTGCTCCCGATTGCGCCAATCTTCATCGGTGAGCTTATGTTCCTTAAACTGATTGTTGCTGCGTTCATTGAACCGCTTGAGTTGTTCTTCCGGGCTAATATGCAGCCAGAATTTAACCACGGCATAACCGGCACTGGTGAGTTGTTCTTCAAATTCATTGATTTCTCGATACGCTCTGCGCCATTCTGGTTCGCTGGCAAATCCCTCGATGCGTTCGACTAAAACTCGACCATACCAACTGCGATCGAAAATGCCAATGGTGCCTGGGAGAGGTAATCGTCGCCAGAACCGCCAGAGGTAATGATGGGCTAATTCTTCCGTACTCGGTGCAGCAAAGGCATTGACGGCATAACTGCGGGGGTCGAGGACATCGGTCAAGCGTTTGATGGCTCCCCCTTTGCCAGCGGCGTCCCATCCTTCAAATAACACGAGGACGGGGATTTCTTGTTCGTGAATCTCCAGTTGCAGTTTCGTGAGTTCAACTTGTTCTTTGCGGAGTTGTTTTTTATAGTCTTGTTTATCTAAGCTCACACTCAGATCGATTTGAGAGAGAAAATCCGGTTCCGTGGGTTGGAGTTGTTCTTGGGGGGGTAAACTCGGCACGGGTAGGTGATAATGGAGGCGATCGAGGGCTTCGGTGAGGGTGGTTGCCATTTTGGCCAGCACTTTCACCCGTGCCCAGCGCTGATTGTCTCCTTCAACCAGGGTCCAAGGAGCGGGTCCGGTACTGGTTTGAATCACCATGTCTTCGGCTAAGGCCCTGTAGGTGTCGTATTTTTTGGCTTGTTGCCAGTCTTCGGGACGGACTCGCCAAGCGGTGAGGGGGTCTGCCTCAGATTTTTTCAGCCGTCGCTTCAGTTCTTTTTCGCTGATGTGAATCCAGAATTTGGCGATCGCCACGCCATCATCCACCATCTGCCGCTCAAAGGCATTGATTTGTCGAATCACCGTGGGGACTTCGGCATCCGTCAGTCGGCCAAATAACCGATCTTCTAACATCCGAATGTACCAACTGTGATAGAAAATTCCCATACTGCCTCGCGCTGGCAGTTTTTGCCAAAATCGCCACAGAAAATGGTGTTGCCGCGCTTCTTCATTGGGGGGCCAGATCGGATGAACTTGAAATCCCCGGGGGTCCATATAACCGACCATTTTTTTGACCAGAGACCCTTTCCCGGCAGCCGTCCAACCTTCTAACACGAAGATAGAGGTGAGTTTTTTTTCCCAACAGGCTTGTTGGAGCTGTCGGATCTGCTGCATCAAGGCTTCGATCTGTTCGTGATATGTCTTTTTATCCAGGGAAAGTTTGAGATCAAGGTTATCTAACATGGACTTGTTTTATGGGGATTAGATTGTGAGCTGGATTATGACCCGATGCCCTAATAGTAGCTCTCTCCTTCCCGGTGGAGTACGATTGGCCTTCTTTTATGGTTAAGAACTCTTGATAAGAGCAGTTATAGCGCGTCTTGCAGTCTGAGGACAATTCATTTAAGCGGGCTATATGCCGCCGGAAATTCTGATGATACCCGTTTGTTATTTTTAATACCAAATTTTGAGGATTCTGTCAAGATCGTTACTTTGAAATCGAGAGATAGACTCCTATTAGAGACCGGGATGGAAGAACAGAATGAATATGGAGATTTCCGGACAAATCAAAAGTATGGAGGGGTTAGGATCGACATGAATTAGCTGACTCTCTTCTCTAGGGTAAGCCGATGCAAACAGGGTGACCCATTTACCCCGGAAGAGGCAAGCCGGTTCCGAGGTAATTCGCTAAGATAGAAAACAATCGGTATCACCTTGGCTTAAAAATGCTTATGAATAGAAACAAAAACACGGAAAGTCTGTTAAAAGCAATCGTGCGATCGCCTCTGGAACTGGCTTTGGAAATTGCCGCTTTAGCCGGGATTCTCTGCACCTTTCTGGCGATTGTCCAATCCTGGGGAAACCTTCCCGAGACTATCCCCATTCATTTTGGCATCACTGGACAACCGGATAACTGGGGTTCCAAACCGATTCTGTGGCTATTACCCAGCATGGGAACTTGTATTTACCTCGTTTTAACCCTTTCCCCGTTGTTGCCGCAACTGTTAGAGAGTCCGTTCCCGATAACCGAGGACCAAGGGGACCGACTGTTAGGACTGGTGCGTGAACTGTTTGGATGGATGAAGGTACAAATTATCTGGCTATTTTTCTTGATTAACTGGCAGATGATTCAAGTCGGATTGGGACAAGCTAGTGCGATCGGGACTGTTTTAATTTTTACCGGGGTGATATTTCTAGGCGGAACGATCGCCTTTTATTTCCAACAAGCGGAACAGAACCTATATTAGACTCCATGCCTACTTTGGAATTGTTCTCCATTAAAATAGCCCGCTCAAGCGGGCTATTAAGGCAATCAAAATCCGGGCTTCAGCTCCAGTTTATCGCCCAAAGCGTTGACGGATGCGCTGCATAAATATATCTACTTCGGGTAATTCGATTTGCGTGACGATCGCCACAAATACCAAGAATCCCCCCAAACTAGACAGACCCAATTCCACGAGATAAATCAATAATCCAGTCCCTTCAAAGTAGCGATCGCAACCTTGGAGAATCACCCAACTGACCACACCGGCTACCGCACTTGCGCCGGTTAACAAGGCGATCGGTTTACTCCACTCGGCTAAAGGCAATCCATTCAGCTTGCGATCGAGCAAAATCAACAGCGCCAGCATCGAAATAATATTCACTCCCACCGTTGCGAGAACCAAACCCGGTGCGCCAAATGCTCTCACCATAAAGAAGTCCAGGACCGCATTCAGAAAAATATTCACCATACTCACCCGAAACGGCGTATCCCCATCTCCCAAGGCATAAAACACCCGGACTAGCACATCCCGTCCCAAATAAACAAACATCCCAATTCCATAGGCCATCAGCATCGGGGCGACAAATGCTGAAGCGGCTTGGTCAAAGGCCCCGCGTTCATAAATGACGCGCACGATCGCCACGGACAAAGCAATAGTAAAAGCGCCCAGAGGTAACATTGTTAGCCCCGTCAGCATCAACCCCTGGCGAATCCGCTGTTTCAGTTGTGGCCAATCATTGGGGTCAGCTAATCGGGAAAATACCGGCAATAGCGGCACTAACAACATATTAGAAACAATCCCCAAGGGCGTCTGGACCAGCAGTCCGGCATAACCTAAAGCAGCCGCCGCTTGGGGAATGTAAGACGCGAAAAACAAGTCTGTATAGACATTAATTTGGAGCATTCCCGAGGAGAAGGTGGCCGGTCCCAGGACCTTCATCACCTCTTTAACCCCGGGATGATTAAACTCAAACCGCAGACGTAAGGTTCCTAAGCCGCTGCGCCACTGGGTCACCACTTGCACCACCCACTGGAGAATCGCCCCGGCAAGGGTTCCCCAAGCTAACACCATCCCACCCGTCATGGCATATTCAGGAAGGCCAATATCACGGCCTGCTTGCAGGATGAAGATGCCTAAAGCACCGATGAGCGCCACACTGGAAAAGAGGGGACTGATGGAGGGAATCCAATAATGGTCAGCAGCATTGAGGGCTCCGAATCCAATGCCAATCAATCCGGCGAGGAGAGCGAGGGGGGCCATGATCCGGAATTGTTGGATGGCGATCGCATGGGTCAGTTGCAGGGTTTCAAATTCTGGGGTAGAAAGGCCCTGGGCCGCTGCTTCTGCTGCTGAAATGTTCAAACCTGGTGCGACTAAACCCATCAGAGGTTCGGCAAACAGGACTAAAACCCCGGCGACAATCAGCAGCAATCCGCCAATCAGGGTGGTGATGGTTTCGACGAGGGGGGCTGCTTCTTCCGGTTTACGTTTAGCCAAGACGCTGACGATCGCGCTATGGAAGGGTCCATTGATGCCCCCGAGTAAAATCAGCAAAAAACCGGGGATCACATAAGCATAGTTATAGGCATCAAAGGCAGGACCGACCCCAAAAGCAGCGGCGATCGCCTGTTGACGCACTAAACCAAAGACTTTACTGATCAAAGTGGCGATCGCCACAAGACCGGCAATTCCAGCTAGAGAACGAGCGGGTTTTTTTAGGTCAGACACAAATCTTCACAAATCGCGAAAGAGCTTAAATTATTTAACCCCGAATTGGGCAATTCTCAACCATTCGGTTACTGGCTGGTTTTACAACTCAGGCAGTTCCTGTTCCGGTAATCGAGGAATGGGGGAGATGGGGGCTTACCACGGTAGGTTTTTTACCGGCAGTCCCCGGGTCTAATACTTAGGGATTTCCAACAAATAAATCATATAAACGTTCGTAGTGACTCATGAACTGAGTCATCTTTAAAGAAACCCCGTCAAGGGGGGACGTTGAACTTTTTGCGGGTTTTATTTTTTGGAGTTCCCTTAGAGGATAGACCCCACCCCTACTTCTGTCCGGACATGACAAAATTTTCATAAAAAATCACAATTTGCAACCAAATCAGATGAATTGTAATCTATTGATCACGAGCTATTGTTATTTCTGCGCTCGGGAATCAACTGCCTTTTTAGCGATGATCTCTTGGCAAAGAAAGAGGACGCGGGATTGCCGCGTCCCTTGGGGGAATTAATTTGATCGCTGTTGAGCTTGAGTGAGATTGTATTGCGCTGGGGCGTAATTGGGGGAGAGTTCGATCGCCCGTTGGAATTGCTCGATCGCCTCCGCAATGTTGCCTTGTTGCTTCAGGGTTAGTCCCAATCCATTATGCGCCAAAGTATGAGCACTGGCTGGATTTGCCGGTCGATCCGGGAGGGCTAAAGCACGGCGATAGGCGGCAATGGCTTGGTCCAAGTTGCCCTGTTCTCGATAGACTGCGGCTAACCCATTATATGCTGTAGCCAGATTCGGTGAGATGGCGATCGCCCGTTCATAAGCGGCAGTCGCTTCCTCTAACTTGTTCTGCCGTCGCAACATCACACCCAAATTATTATGCACTTCGGCGAGATTGGGATTGATATTCAGCGCTTGCCGATAGGCGGCGATCGCCTCGTCTACTTTATCCTGACGCGCTAAAGCTAACCCCAAATTCAGATGCGCCTCCGCATCATTGGCATTGAGCCCGATCGCCGTCCGATAAGCAGTGACAGCCTCATCTAACTTGTTCTGCCGAACCAGCAAATTAGCAATTTTTACTTGCGCTTCCGCATCATTCGGATCAAGGGCGACTGCGCGACGATAGGCAGCGAGTGCCTCATCCCCTCGCTTCACCGCAGTGAGGGCAACTCCTAGATTAAAAAAGGTCTGCCCTTGATTGGGGTTCAGGCGTAATGCTTGCTGATAGGCAGCGATCGCCTCCTCATGTTGTTGGCGATCGGTGTAGGCATTTCCCAAATTATTATACGCACTGGCATTATTTGGGTCCAAGACTAACGCTTGCCGATACTGGGCGATTGCCTCTTCCACCTTATCCTGATAAAATAAGGATAACCCGAGCCAAATATGAGCCGCTGGATTATTCGCATCCTGCGTCACAATCTGACGCCAAATCTGTTCCGCTTGGGCATAATTTCCCGCCGTAAATGCAGTATTGCCCTGTTGCGAAAGTTCTTCAATAGATTGTCCAACGGCTAACTGAGGTGTTATCATCACAGACAACGCTAACACCCATCCCATTAATTTAGGTGACCTCACGATCTCCCTCCCTTCTTTAGTCTGAACAATTGGGTTTTCCTGGGTTCGTTTCACGATTGAATCAGTTGTGAATTCGTTTCCCCGTAACCATGACGTTTATAATTCTATTTTTTCGCCCGTTCCAAATCTACTCCCTTCCCCATTCCTGTCTCGGGGAAATTAAATCCTAGCTTATCGCAATCGAGTTCCGATTTCCATTGGTAGCATTGCTAAAGTTGTTGTTCTCATGGAAAGTATCAATAGAGTCTTGATTCTCAAGGGACAAGAAACCAGGTTTTTGGCCCAGATTTAGCACAAATTGCTCCAAATATTTCACAAAAAACCCAGTTTCTGACCGATACAGTACCGAAACCGGAAAAAGAGGACCTAACCGCTTTAAGTGCACTTCCGGTCCCCTCCCCTTGCCAAGGGGAGGGTTAGGGTGGGGTCCACTCTTGAAAGGGGGGAGAAGTCCTCTTTTCCGGTCCCCTCCCCTTGGCAAGGGGAGGGTTAGGGTGGGGTCCACTTTTGAAAGGGGGGAGAAGTCCTCTTTTCCGGTCCCCTCAAACAACTCCTGACTCCAAACCGTTATCGGACTCCAGCGATCGCAGCAGTTAACACGCTTTCAAACAATTTCATCCCATCGGTATCCCCTAACATGGGGTCCGATGCCCGTTCGGGATGGGGCATCATGCCTAAAACATTCCCTCGGGAATTGCAGATCCCAGCAATCTGGTTTAAGGACCCAT
The DNA here is from genome assembly GCF_025370875.1 of Laspinema palackyanum D2c. NCBI lineage: Bacteria > Bacillati > Cyanobacteriota > Cyanophyceae > Oscillatoriales > Laspinemataceae > Laspinema > Laspinema palackyanum. The sequence goes on along the minus strand of NZ_JAMXFD010000001.1, from coordinate 238,965 downwards.
TGGGATTACTCTCCGGATTACTTTCCCCTTGGGGACTGCAATAGCGAAACACCACCTGTCCATTCTCTTCCAGTTGGGCGAGGGTATCCGCATCGGCATAGTAGCGGCCCTCCCCGTGGGCAATCGGTAGGGTGATGATTTCCCCGGATTGGTAGTTGGAAGTCCAAGGCAGACGGGTATTTTCCACCTTCATCGGGACGCGATCGCAGATAAAGTGCAAGTCGCGATTTCTAATTAAGGCCCCCGGTAGCAGTCCCGCTTCTGTAAGGACTTGGAACCCATTACAAATTCCCAGGACTAATTTACCCTGTTCGGCGTGTTTGATGATTTCCGGCATGACGGGGGAAAATTGGGCGATCGCCCCACAGCGCAAATAGTCCCCGTAGCTGAATCCTCCGGGTAACACCACCACATCCAAATCCGAGATATCCGTTTCCTGATGCCAGACTAACCGGGTGGGACGATCAAGTAATCCTTGGGTGACATACGCCACATCGCGATCGCAATTGGAACCTGGAAAGACTACAACTCCAAATTTCACCGTATTATGCCCCCGCCTTCATCATGGTTGCCACTTCAACTAACTCGAACCGATAGTTTTCAATCACAGGATTGGCTAAAAGTTGGTCACAGATGCGATCGAGTTGTTTCGTTGCTGCTTCAGGGGATTCCGAAGTAATCGTCAATTCCACATATTTGCCAATGCGGACCCCTTCCACATTGCGATCGCCCATTTTCTGCAATCCCGACTCCACGGCAGTTCCTGCCGGATCCAAAACCGAAGGCCGCAGAGTAACATAGATATGAGCCTGATATTTCTTTAAAGTCACAACAATCCGCCCTAACTTCTGGTGATAATGCCATTAGATGCCACAGCATCTTTTATTTTAATCCCCAAACTGACACCCGGGCTTTTTTCAAACCCTCAACCTCGTCTAACTTCAGAAATGTAGGCCAGACGAACCCATGCAGATGTTAATCTAATCCCATGACAGTCAAACGCACCCGGTCTCAAGAACGTATTCTCAATTTCCTCAAAACCCTCAACGACTCCATTTCCGCGCAAGATATTTATGTCGAGTTGCGCCATCGTAACCAAAGCGTCAGTCTTGCCACCGTCTATCGCGCCTTGGAAGCGTTGAAGTTGGAAGGGGTGGTCCAGGTGCGGACCTTGGCAAATGGCGAGTCCCTTTATAGTTGCCTAAAACAAGACCGGCACCACCTGACTTGTTTACAATGTGGCATATCCCTCCCCCTCGATGAATGTCCGGTTCATCAGTTAGAAGTGGAACTACAAAAGGCTCACGGATTTAAGATATTTTACCATACCTTAGAGTTTTTTGGACTCTGCAATAAATGTCATTTACTGCAACAAAATGGCAGTGTTTAAGTTGGGCTTACCCGGATAACGACTGAAGTCGTTACTACAAACGAAGAAATTTAAGTTCTAGGTTCGTAGTAACGACTTCAGTCGTTATCTTATCTAGGTTCGTAGTAACGACTTCAGTCGTTATCTTATCTAGGTTCGTAGTAACGACTTCAGTCGTTATCCCCCACCCTTACCGTTCTTGTTCACTCACAATCGATCGCATTCCTTCCAAGGTGGCGGGAATGGTGCGCGGGTCCATAAACATCACTTTACTGCTGTCACTCGCCCCAATTTTTAACCCCATTTCCATGTATTGTTGAGCGACTAAAAACTGTAAAGATTCCCGAGCATCGGGGTTATCTTTGAGGGTTTTTGTGATAATTTGCAAGGCTTCTGCCGTCGCTTGCGCTTTCAAAACTTGCTCTTGGCGGACTGCTTGCGCTTTTAAAACAATCGTCTTTTGTTGCGCTTCCGCATCCAGAATTACTGCTTTTTGACGCGCTTCTGCATCTAAAATATGCGCCTCTGCTTTGCCTCGGGCACTATTAACTGCCGATTCCCGTTCCCCTTCTGAGGTTAAAATAGTGGCCCGTTTACGACGTTCTGCGGCCATTTGCAATTCCATCGAATCTTGCACCGCTTTAGAAGGAACGATATCCCGCAATTCTACCCGAGTGACTTTCACCCCCCAAGGGTCGGTGGAAATATCCAATTCTCGCAATAAAATCTCGTTAATTTCTGACCGGGCGGTAAAGGTTTCATCCAGTTCTAACTTACCCATTTCTGAGCGAATTTGAGTTAGGACTAGGTTCACCATTGCAGACTGGAGATTCTCTACTTTATAGTAGGCTTTTTCCATGTCCATAATCCGCCAGTAAACCACCGCATCCACACTAATCGAAACGTTATCGCGAGTAATACATTGTTGAGGGGGGATGTCTAATACTTTTTCTCGAATCGTTCCTTTATAAACAATTTTGTCCATAAAGGGGGTGAGTAATCGCAGTCCCGGTTCTAGTTTTCGGCCATTATATTTTCCCAAAGTTTCAACCAAGGCTTCATTCCCTTGATTGATAATTTTGACACTACCGGCTAGGGCAGAACCGCCGAGGGCCAAAAATATAATAAAGATAAATTGTTCCACCGTAAACCTCCAATTTGAAGTTGAATCTGGCTAAAATTGAAACCATTCACTTAGGAAAAAGGTAACCCTCAAGTTAACCCAATCACCTCTGAATCCATTAAGTTTATGAATGCAACAGATGCTCCGGAATAACAATCAAAGTATTCCCTTGGCGTCCGACAACAAAGACAGGTTGATGGGGGGCGATCGCCTCTTCGGGATCGGAACATTTAGCCCGCCAAGAGTTCCCATCGTAGATTACCCGTCCCGCCTCTCCCGGAGGAATTGCCGTTAAGGTTTGCGCCTCTTGTGCCTCCGCCAGAGAGGGGGGTACTTTTTGCTTGGACAAAAACCGCCTAAAGAGGACAATAAAGACAGCCGAGAGTCCCACCCATAACACCACCTGAATCAAAAAATTGGGGATAAATAAGGAGAGTCCGGCAACAATTAAGGCACTGACTCCGGGCAGAAATTCCACAAAGGCAGTGGGGAGAACCAGTTCCATCACACAGAGAATGATGCCAACGGCTAACCATAAAACCGCCGGATTAAGCTGGCTGAAAAACAGGAGAATGGCAGAGATGGGGTCAAGTGCCATAGCGTCTTCTTCCAAGGTTAAGATAGATTACGAGATTGTGTTCCGGTCGCGATCGCCGATTGGAGTAGGTTCGGGATAAAATTAATGGGGTCTTCCTCGCCAATCCACCGACCCCAGGTCCATCCAGTCCCAAAAATCTCGCCATTGGCGTTCCCCGACTGGCGGCACGGTAACGGTCGAGGCTGTTTGGAGTAGCTACAACCAGTGTAGGCTGGCTTTGGACCGATCGCCAGGAACGATCGACATCTTTTCATACTGTCATTGCACGCAGAGATTATGAGCAGTTCTGAGCCACTCTATTGTCCGAATCCAACCTGTACCCAGCCCGAAAACCCGGTGGGAAATCGGTTCTGTGATGCTTGTCAAACCCCCTTGCTGTACCGCTACTTGTGGGCGGTGGGTTCCGCAGCAGCGGGGTATCCCATTGGCGAACTCATCGGCGATCGCTACCGTGTGGTGAGTCCCCAAATTTGGCTCGATATTCAACCCGCCTTGGCCCCTTTCGTTCCAGAGACATTACCCGAGGCGATTTTGAGCTACCTTCAATTATATCCCCATCGCCTTCATATTCCCGAGGTCTATGGGTTTTGTCCCCTCGGAGAAGGATCCAACGCCCCCAATCTGTTATTACTCGATAATGTCCCCGTCGATGGCAATACCGCCACCCTTTATCCGGGAATGTTGGAACTCTGGCCCCAGAGTCCCCCAGTCCGCCAAGTCTATTGGTTATGGCAAATTCTGCAACTCTGGAAACCCTTACTAGAATTGGGCGTCGCCTCTAGTTTACTCAAAGCCGACAATATCCGGGTCCAGGGGTCGCGAGTCTGGTTGCGAGAACTCTATGGCGATGCCAGTTTAATTACCCAACCGGATTTACAAGATTTAGGGTATCACTGGTTAACTTGGGCGGGAAAAGTGGCCGCCCCAGTGGGCGATCGCCTCCAAGAGATTGGTAAACAAATGCGGCGTCCCAATGCTGAATTCCAGGCGATTGCCCCCCAAGTCAACCAACTCCTCCTCGAACTCACCGCCCAATTACCCCTCCGTGTGCGCGTCGCCGGAGTTAGCGACTCAGGACCCAATCGCCACCATAACGAAGATTCCTGCTATCCCACCCTCAATGACATCGCCCAAATCGATAAACCCCATACCCATCCCCTCCTCAATCACTTAGCCGTTGTCTGTGATGGCGTCGGAGGACATGAAGGGGGCGAAGTCGCCAGTCAACTGGCCGTCCAAGCCCTGAAACTGCCCATTCAAGCCCTGATGCGGGAAATCGCCGAAGAACCGGGCCTCGCCATGCCTGAAGTCGTCAGCGAACAACTAGAAGCCATTCTGCGCGTGGTCAACAACACGATCGCCGCCCAAAATGACAAACAAGGACGGGCTTCCCGGCAGCGCATGGGGACAACCTTAGTCATGACCCTGCAACTCCCCCAAAAAGTCACCACCGCCAGTGGTCAAGAATTTGCCAACGCCCATGAACTCTATGTGGTTCATATTGGCGACAGTCGCGCCTATTGGATTACCCCCAATTATTGCCAACAACTCACCGTAGATGATGATGTCGCCTCCCGAGAGGTCCGCCTCGGTCGCGCCCCTTATTCCCAAGCCATCCGTCGCCGCGATGGTGGGGCGCTCACCCAAGCCCTAGGCACCCGGGAAGGGGACTTATTGCGCCCCCAGATTCAGCGGTTTGTCGTGGAAGAAGATGGGTTGCTGCTACTCTGTTCCGACGGATTAAGCGATAACGATCGCGTGGAGCAATTTTGGTCCGATTGCGCCCATGACTTGTTTAGCGGGGCAATTTCCGTAGAAACAGCGGCCCAATGGTGGGTAGACCTTGCCAATGAAAAGAACGGCCATGATAATGTTTCTGTGGTCCTCTCCTATTGCCGCATTTCCCCGGAAAAACTGGTCCTGTTCGACCCGAATCAACTCCCTCCTACGGGATTATCCGAGGATGAACTCTCCGATGCGTCTAAAGCTTTACTTTATGAAGAGGAAGACCCATCCCCGGGCCGTCGTCGCCAGTCCAAGGGCGATCGCACCGGATTAACTCTTTCCCAAACCATCGCCCTTCTAGTCGCTGTGACCCTCATCAGCGCAGCCGTAGGCTTTGCCGCCTGGTGGCAAATCGACTCAGCAGGACTCACCCAACTCCGCGAAAGAATCTTCCAACAACAACAAGAATAAAACACCCATCCCCCCTATCTCCCCATTCCCCCATTCCCCAAGCACAAATGACCAATGACCAAGGACCAAGGACCAAGGACCAAAGGGAAACGCTGTTTGATAAGATACTGAAACCCTGCACTTTTGGTCCGTGCAGTCGGTAAGAGAAGAGAAGCACATTAGAATTAACAGAGATCTATGAAAGTTGGCGATCGCGTCCGCATCACACAGTCGGTTATCGTTTACCACAGCCCCGAACATCGCAATCAACCCTATGATGTCAAGGGTCAAGAAGGCGAAGTCATCGGCATTGTTACGGAATGGCAGGGGAGACCCGTGAGTGCTAACCTGCCAGTCTATGTTCAGTTTGACAAAAAGTTTAAAGCCCATTTCCGCGAAGATGAGATAGAAGCCATTGAATAAAAGCTCAACTGACTCGGTGTAAACTCCGCTGACTGATTAGCAATTAGCGGTCTTGCTAATTGCTAATTGAAAACATCACCTATTATTTTCGCCGGGTAAACCAGCCGAGAATATTAATATCACCTCGCATTTTTTTAACCTCTTGGCGGTGACGTTCTGCGGTCTGATAGTACCACTGACAATACCCCTCAAAGGCTTGTCGATATTCTAGTTCGTGATAAAACTCCCGCGTGACTTTTGCCGATTCTAAATTTTGAGCCACATCTTGAGGAATCGGTGCACTTTGGGGAAACTCGTTGGGAAGCATCATAATTATTTTTACCTAAATCTTTTTTTATCGCCCCAGAGTTCAATTCAGGGAAATAGAAACCGAGATTCTGTTCTAATGGGCTAGAAAAAATGCCTGAATTTTATAAAACAACCCGCTTTCTGAGCTCCATCCCGATCCTTTAGGGCGTCGGTACTTCATTGGTTAGAAACGGGGTTTCTGGACAAAATTTTTGGAACTTCGTAACTGACTTGGAGGTAGAAACCCGGTTTCTTGTCCCTGGAATCTAAAAGGGTACCGATGCTCTAGGACAACTGCTTTTGATTCTAACATCTGCCTCAAAGGACCGGGAGGGGGGCAAATTTCGGCAATTTCTGAGAATTGGCAGCCTTATAGCCAACCTCTGAGACGATAGATGAGGGTGCCAATATATTCTTTGAGAGATTGGGTTGTTTGTTGGAGGCGATAGGCATCGGGGAGAATGTTCAGGGTCACGGATTGCCAGGATTCGGAGAGTTCATCGCTTTCCTGTTGGGAGACGAGAAAATCCGTGGGTGCCGGAATGGCATCGATGCCTTGACGTTGGAAGATCCGCAGCGATCGCGGCATATGGGTGGCGGAGGTGACGAGTAAGATGCGCTTTTCAATATTTCGCGCTTCTAGGAGTTTGCGGACTTCCACGGCATTTTCATAAGTATTTAGGGAGTTGGATTCCAGGAGAATCGCGGAAGTGGGAACCCCCATTGCGGCTACAATGTAGGCCATGTCTTCTGCTTCCGGGGGGCCTCCGCCTTTCCAGTCAATGCGACCCCCGGAGAGAATGACTACAGGTGCTTTTCCCCGGTTGTAGAGTTGGGCCCCATACAGGACGCGATCGCCCGCTTCACTGACATCCACCCAGGGACGAGGGTAAATTGCCGGTTTGATGCCGCCGCCTAAGACAACAATTGCCGCTGCATTGGGGAGTTCCCCAGAGGGTAAATTCTGCCATTCTAGGGATTGGGCGATGCCGTTGGCAACCCATCCATTACTACTCAGAAGCAAAATCACCAACGCTGAGGCGATCGCCACCGATGCCCATTTTGGACGTTTCCATAGAGTGACTAATGCCACCAGCATCAATAAGCAACTGAGTCCGAGGGGGTAAATGAAGACGGGAAGCAGCTTGGAAAGAAATAAAAACATTCTAGTCAACCCAACAGGTCAAACGGGAACTCTTAGAATAGGGTAGCACCAACCACCTCTTTGATTCTGACTCAGGGAGTGTGAATGAACCCCTTTTTAGGTTCCCAGGCGACTGTCCTGAATCGAGGGGGGAGTTCTTCGGCATCACAATCAATGGAGAAAAGAGGCGATCGCCAAGCTGTCTCTTGGTTCTGCTATACCCGGGTTCATCTCTAAAAGCGCCTTGCCGGTAAATCTACCGGGGGAGGTCCCGCAGCGATCGCCTGCCTCTATTGGATCGATTCATGACCCCAGTTAGGTCCCTTCATCCATCGACCTAATCCCTAGAGTAATGGTTCATCTATTTCCCTTTATTTTTATTCTTCGTTCAAAAAAAGATGAAGTTACAAACAAAATTAGTTTCCAGTTTTTTGGGGTTAACAGCCATTGTCGCTCTTCTGGGCATTAATTATGTCAATTCCAACCAAAAAATCACTAGAAGAATTGAGGAAATTTCTACTCATGAAATTCCCCGAATCGTGGCCCTGGAAGAAATAAAAGCAACTTCTCTGCGGATGATCACTGAAGTGACCTCCTATGCTCTACTCCAATCCGAACTAGAGGGTTTGGGTGAAAACCAGAACAATCCCCCTAGTTTCGTAGGGGGAGAATCCACGGAATATCAAGAAGCCTATCAAACTCTACAAACATGGATTGTTAAATTAGAGCAGTTAACCCCCCACGGTGAAGAGGAGCAAGCTTTCCTGGAAGAGGTGAAGCAAGTCACCCAAGAGATTGACCGAATTGCCCAAGAAATTATTCAATTAAAGTCTCAAAATATAGCGGATCCGGTTTTTAGCATTTATCAAAAATTAGAAGAATTAGAAGAAGTTTTTGTACAACAATTAGATGCTCAGACAGCCCTCTCTATTGCTCAGCTTAAAGAAGAGGAGAGATTGATTATAAATCACACGGCTCAGTCCAACTTAATTAATATTGTTTTAATTGTTTTAATCGCGTTTTTAGCCATTAGCTTGGGTTTGTTGTTAGCCGAAAATATTGCCAAACCGATTATCAAGCTCAAAAATGCAGCCCTTGCCATCGGGGAAGGTAAATTAGATGTCCGCGTTCAGATCAACAGCAGCAGCGAAATTGGCATTTTAGCGGATACCTTTAATAGCATGGCAGAAGAACTCACAAAAAAAACCGTCTCCAAGCACTATGTTGATAATATTTTTAAATCACTGATTGATTGTTTAATTGTTTTAAACCCCGATGGAACAATTCGAGACTTTAATTTTGCCACTTTATTCTTGCTGGGATATGAAGACGACACCGAACTGTTAGGACACGCTATTACCCTGTTTTTGAAAGACCGGATTACCTATGATGAATTGGCAACTAAAGCCGGAATAGCCAATAGTTTAATTGGTCGGAAAGAAGTAGAGTTTTTGAGTAAAAATGGGGAGACTATCCCGGTGTATTTTTCGGCGTCCGTGATGCGAGATCAAGGAGGTTCTATTGAGGCGATCGTCTGTTTAGCCCAGGATATTCGCGAGCGAAAACGCGCCGAATCTGCCCTGAAAGAAAGCGAATATCGCTATCATACGTTGGCATCGATTTCCCCGGTGGGAATCTTCCGCATGAGTCAAGCGGGTCAATTTTTGTATTTGAATGAGCGCTTATCTCAAATTACCGGACTCACTGAAAACCAAGCTAAAACTGGAGATTGGTTTGAGGCGATTCATCCGAGCGATCGCGATCGGGTGTTCCAGGAATGGCATCAGTCTGTAAAAGAGCAATTACCCTTCCAATCTGAGTTTCGGTTTTTAGATGAAAATGGCACCGAACGCTGGGTTTGGGGCCAAGCTATCTGCCAACGCGACAAAGACTGTAACGGCAGCGATTATGTGGGAACCATTGCGGACATCACCGAACGCAAGCGGATGGAGGAAGCCCTCCAAGAAGCCAATGACGAACTAGAAACGCGGGTTCAAAATCGAACCTTTGAGTTAAGGCAAGCCTTGGAACAATTGCAACGGGAATCCCTAGAACGGAAGTTAGTCGCGGAGGCATTACATCAAAGCCAAGAACGCCTCAACGGCATCTTACAGTCCATCGATGATGTCGTCTGGTCCGTTTCCGGAACCACCTCAGAAGTGCTCTATTTGAGTCCGGCAGTGGAAACCATATACCAAAGACCTTCCTTAGCCTTTTTTGAAAACTTCAATCTCTGGCAGGAAGTGATTTATCCCCAGGATCGGTCCGTGGTAGATCTAGCTTTTAAAAGTAGTCTGGAAACCGGCAGTACAGACTTAGAATATCGGATTGTGAGACCCTCGGGAGAGGTTCGTTGGTTGCGGCAACGCACTCGGTTAGTACGCGATCGCGAGGGCAATCCCCTCCGAATCGATGGCATCGCCAGCGATATCACCGATCGCAAACAAGCGGAGGCCAAATTACGCAAATCCGAATCACGCTATCGGAAACTCGCCAAACAAGAAGCCTTAATTAACCGCCTCACCGACCAAATCCGGAACTCCCTAGAAATCGATACCATTCTGGAAACTGCTGTGAGTGAAATCCGGTCCTTATTGCAGGTCGATCGCTGTTTATTTATCTGGTATCGTCCCCAAGGGTCAGGAAATATCAATGCTTCTCACAATGGCTCAACTCCTACTCTCTCCCCTTGCTGGGAGGTGGTCAAAGAATCTCACAATCCGGACTTAACCAGCCTCTTAGGGTACTATCCCACAGATCCAGAAAGTTGCCTGATGGCTAAACTCTTGAATCGGGAAACCATTCAGGTAGACGACGTGAGGCAAAGCCAAAATCCCGACTACCAGAAATTACAAACCGCATGGGGTTATCAAGCCTTTGTGGCGTTACCGATTCAAACCTTGAATGGGGAAATTGGCTTAGTTAGTTGTGGTCACTGTCAGGGTCCTCGGCGATGGAGCGATCGCGAACTGTTACTCCTCAAAGCGATCGCCAATCAAGTGGCGATCGCCATTTCCCAAGCCGAATTATACACCCGCGCCACAGACTCCGCCCGCCATGCCCGCGAAAAAGCCCAACAACTCCAACACACCTTACGAGAGTTGCAAAAAACCCAAACCCAACTCATCCAAACCGAAAAAATGTCCAGCCTTGGTCAAATGGTAGCGGGAGTTGCCCACGAAATCAATAATCCCGTTAGCTTCATCTATGGAAATATCGAACCCGCCACCGAATACATCCACAACTTACTCCATTTATTAGAATTATATCAAACCCACTATGCAGAACCCGTCCCCGAAATCCAAGAAGTCATCGAAGATATCGATTTAGAATTTATCATTGATGACCTTCCCAAACTTTTATCTTCTATGAAAGTCGGAGCCAACCGCATCCGCGAAATCGTCCTTTCTTTGAGAAACTTCTCCCGGTTAGATGAATCGCAAATGAAATCGGTTAACCTCCATGAAGGCATCGATAGCACTCTCTTGATTTTACAAAATCGCCTCAAAGCTAAACCGGGACGAAGTGAAATTAAAATTATTAAAGAGTACGATACATTGCCCCTAGTCGAGTGCTATGGCGGTGAACTGAATCAAGTCTTTATGAACCTGCTGAGTAATGCGATCGATGCCTTAGAACGACCCCTACAAAAAAATAACTCAAAACAAAATACAGCCCTGGTACCCAGCGTCACCCAGACCGAAGTCGATCCCGCCATAGCCCCCCCAAATTATGCCCCTTACATCCGAATTCAAACCACCCGCCCGGGGAAAAACCAAATTGAAATCAGAATTTCCGACAACGGCACCGGCATGACAGAGCAAGTCCGACAGCGCATATTTGATCCATTTTTCACCACCAAACCCGTCGGTGCCGGAACCGGATTAGGCTTATCCATCAGCTATCAAATCGTCGTCGAAAAACATCGCGGAAAACTTGAATGTTATTCCATCCCCGGACAGGGAAGCGAATTTTTGATTTCCCTCCCCATTCATCCCGAATAAATGGCCAGAGTTCCGCACTCCATCCCCCGTCAATTCACGCGCTATCCTCTCAGTCCGACTCTCAAAAATTGACAGAGAGCGGGACAAAGGGATGAATGATCTGCGTTACTCTTGCACGAAAGTAAGAAGTGAATTATGATGATAATCATTGAAAATAGAAAGATTAAAGATGGATTTAGCGCTTCAAAAACCCAGTCCCAACGCATCTTTTCAGCGGTCCGACTTTTCTTGATTTGGTCCGCTTACCTCAATAAACTAAAGGCGCAATCGTTTATTATCTAATATGCAACTCCCTAATGCTCAATCTGCATTTATCGATCTGGATAAACTGCGAAACTATAGTCTCAACAGCGAACATCATCGCGGCAAACACAAAGCCCGCTTATTTGCGTCAATGTTAGGATTAACCTGTGACGATGCGGAAGAATTACAATATCTCTTAGCCGAAGCGGCCCAGAACTATGATGCTGTCCCCACGGAGAACGATCAATATGGACAACGCTACTGTATTGATTTTGCAGTCACGCGCCTAGGTCAAACTGCGACCATTCGCAGCACTTGGATTGTCCGCATCTCGGAAACATTTCCTCGCTTAACCAGTTGTTATATCATCAAAACAAAACCATGACTCTAACTCTCGAAACTTTCCAACTCTGTGATGTGATTGCTCTTTTAGAAGCCATCCCCGAACATCACTTAATTCCCGGTCAAGTGGGAACTATTGTAGAAGAACTCGCCCCCAATGTTTATGAAGTAGAATTTATTGATGATGAAGGGCAAACCTATGCGATGCTTCCCCTCCAGGTTCATCAAATTCTGCGGCTTCACTATTCTCCGACTCAGCAATAAGTCAAATATTCAGGAGAGAGGGTCAGTCAGTTTGGACCCATGCAGAATATAGTAAGGAGAACTGGAAAAATGACGAGTGGTTTAAAGAATCCTAGCCGTTACTACTTAGAACTCATGACAGCATTTCCCCCTCGCCCTATCACCAATGAGGTTGAATACCAAGCTACGCAAACCCAGATTAACAAAATTTTAGATCAGCCAGAATTAAACGCGGACGATCGCGCCTACCTGAAAATACTGGGTTTGACCATTTACGACTATGAAGAACAAACCGAATCGTTTTGATGGTTTAGTTTCCAAGGTAAACCCTGACCGGAATTGTCTCCACAAAATTCTATCAGAATAGGTGGCAGCAGCAGAAGAAAACCCGGAGATTGAAAGTCAATTGATGTTTAAGAAAAAAGCACCATTCTCAACTCCGGCGGGGGATAAATCGATTGGCGGCCTGTAGAGGCGCTTCGCGAAGCGCCTCTACAGTCGGTTGAAAACCGACTAAAAACCCCACAGGATAAGGCTTTCAGTCGGTTTCAACCGACTTAAGCTGTTAGGCGGGGGATTTATCCCCCGCCGGTTGGTGCAACGAGTGCAAGATTTCAGATTTATCCTACTTAATCTTAGCCGTCAAACGCTTAACCTCATCGGCCATTTTTTCCGGTTCTCCTGACAGCGGAAATAACAAAATATTATCCACTTTCGGATTCCTGACTAATTCTTCTAAACGGTTAAATTGTCGTTCGGTAATTGAAATCCCATCGTAAGCCTCTACATAGGGGAGTTCTTGCGCGAAATTTTCATCGGCATAGACTTGAATAAACACGCGATCGACTCCCCAGTTTTCCCAATCTGCTGCAAAGTAGCGTTTGGCCCAATAGGGATTATGATGACAAATGTCAAAACTCACCGATGGATTGGCGGCTTTTGTTGCTGAAATCGCTTTCTTCACAAAGTTGGTTAATTCCAGGGTGCGATCGACTTGTCCCGCTAATTCGGCATGATATCCCAAATAATCATCCCACTGCACCGCATCAATTTTGGGATATTTTGTGACAAACTCCACCAAAATATTGGTGAACAATTCCGCAACTTCCGGAACGCCAACATTCAAAACATAATGGTCAACGCCGGGATGGGTGCGGTCCACTCCCGGAACAATCCATCCCCGCTGAACGGCTAAATCGAATGCTGGACTATTTTCATCTATTTTAATACCTTTCTCAAAATAAGCATGGACTTCCATGCCATGTTTATGCGCTTCGTCTATTAACCAATCCAGCCATTTATCCTCAAACTCATTGGGACAACTCTCATAGCCAAATTTTGCCTGCATAACTGCACTGTTGTACATGGTGCAAGCATTCCCCCAGACGCCATGAATCAGGGTATTAATCCCGCGATCGCGATAATACCTGACCCTCGCTCTAATCATTTCTTCCGTTGCATTATTAGTGATTTGGTAGCGACTAAAATAAATCCCTCGAATCGCTTTTTTTTCCCAAGGACTTTGAGGATTGGAGGGGGTTATGGGATTTTCGGGTAAATTACCTGGGGGTTTAATTTCAGCCGTTGGCGGGGGTGGAGAGGGATTAGAAATTGGCGCTTGGGGTAACCGGGGTGGTGGGGGTGGTGGCAGTTCTGGAGTTGGGGTTGCCTCGGGCAAAGTCTGAGTTATTTCCTCTGCATCCGCTGAATCAAACCCCTTCAGAAAGGGAATTTTAGCTTGTAAATCTTCGGGAATAAATTGACCGATTTGCGAAGGAATATTTTCTCGGACATCCTCGGGTATCAATCGGCTGATCAAATGTTCTCGCTGAGTGAATAAAAAATAACTCCCCCCTAAAAATAGGAGAATTACCGAAAACGGAATGCTTGCACATCCACATCCACTGGGTTCTTTCTTTTTCCGGGGCATAATCTATGAACGAGTTAGGTTCGAGTTAAGGGATTGAGTTTTAGAGCGTCTGATTTTATCTCAGGAGGGTTATGATTAAGGGGTGATTTTACTAATTTTTTGGAGGACTCCCTTATTTTTAATAATAAGAGGCCGATCGCTACTTTGTCAAGATGGACTTAGACCTTAGCAGATTAGGCGAATCACCCAACTCCGTAAATCTACTCACCGGCCCACAAAAAAGCCCCTGTCGGGGCCTAATTTATAAGGATTACACCCATGATTTAGGGGAAATCCTGGATGATAATTTACCCTAACCCACGGGCATGACTGGCATAGATTCTGGTTTCAACAAATCCGTTAACATTTCGGCTGGAGGTTGCTGATAAGGCCATGCAAAGGCATGACGAAATGCGGCTTCCTGACAGGCTTGCATCTGGCGAAAATCAATAATATCCTGAGTTAATAGACTTTCGTACTCAAAGGGTAAGCGCATATCATGTAATCCAGCATTATCCGTACAAATCGCAATATCAACCCCGGCCTCAAAGCAGCGGTCAAAGATGATTTTTAGGTCTTGGATATCCTGGAGGGTTCCAGTTTTAAAATAAGTGGTGGGACAGACTTCTAAACATTGTCCGCGACGGGCGACTTCGGGTAATAATTCCGGATGTTTTAAGGGAATTTGAATCCCATGTCCGATTCGCATTAAGTAGGGGAGGAGTTCCGGATGGCATCCGTCGGGGGTTTCGTAGAGGTGGCCGGTGGTATTTATACCCAGGTTACGGGCGTATGCGTAGAGTTTGACAAATTCATCGAGGCGATCGCCATAATGATTGTCCCCTCCCGCTACATCGATCGCACAGACATACTGCGGCATCTGACTCGCCAAGTCCACGATCGCCCGATTCACCTCATCCGGCAGGCGCGAATGCATACAAAGAATTTGGCGAGTGACGATGGGATATTCCGGTAACTGGGACGCCTTGCCGACAACTTCCACAATCTCTGCCATGCGATCGATCCGCTGAGATTGACTCAAATCATGAGGGGTCCGCAGGTATGGGGTATAACGCAGTTCTAAATAGGCCAGATTTTCAAAAATATAGGCCCCCCGAATCAACCGATAGATAAAATAGGGGAGAGTTTCAACGCTTTGGACATTTTCAACCAGGGTGTGGAGTTCTAAATACTCATCAAGGGTATCCCGGGGTTTGGTGTAAAACTCTTCAAACCCAAGATATTCGGGAAAGCGCAGCGCCAGTTCGCGATCGTGGCGCTGAAAATATCGCCATAGAACCCGAGGCACCACCGAACCTCCTAGATGTCGGTGCAGTTCAGCATATAAAGCCACAGCAGCTTCTCCTCTTGTGGATGGGTGAGGGGTCAATGAGTTCGGAGAGCTAATTAGATCTAGACTATCGAAAAGATGCACTCCGAGTCAAGCCCATTACGTTATATTTTAGTGTGGTTTTTTGGAAACGGAAATTTAACAAAAATTTATTTGACAAGTCGGACGGTACTTGGAGATAATTGTGGATTGTGTAAACTTTAGCAAAAAAGACCCTTGGCTAACGTCGTTGTAATCGGTGCCCAGTGGGGCGATGAAGGAAAAGGCAAAGTTACCGATCTGTTAAGCAAATCGGCAGATGTTGTAGTCCGTTACCAAGGGGGGGTCAACGCCGGTCACACGGTAGTAGTCAAGGACCAAACCTTCAAACTGCACCTGATTCCCTCTGGTATCCTTTATCCAGAAACCGAATGTATCATTGGTTCGGGAACGGTAATCGATCCAAAAACTTTAATTGAAGAACTCGATCGCCTCGAAGCCCTCAATATTTCTACGGAAAATCTGATGATTTCCCAGACGGCTCATGTGACGATGCCGTACCATCGCCTCATCGATCAGGCATCGGAGGAACGTCGGGGAAACCACAAAATCGGCACAACCGGGCGCGGAATTGGCCCAACTTATGCCGATAAATCCGAACGGATTGGGATTCGGGTTTTAGATTTAATCGATCCCGAGGGGCTGCGCAAGCAACTCAATTGGACGATTAATTATAAAAACGTGATTTTGGAGAAATTGTACGATCTGCCTCCCCTTGACCCGGAGGAAGTGATCCAGGAGTATGAGCAGTACGCTCAACGTCTGCGTCCTCATGTGGTGGATGCCTCCCTGAAAATTTATGACGCGGTACAAGAAAAGCGCAATATATTATTTGAAGGGGCGCAAGGGACCCTGCTGGACCTGGATCATGGGACTTACCCCTATGTCACCTCGTCGAACCCGGTAGCAGGTGGGGCCTGCGTGGGAGCCGGAGTCGGTCCGACGATGATCGATCGCGTGATTGGTGTGGCGAAAGCGTACACGACGCGGGTGGGTGAAGGGCCTTTCCCCACAGAAATGACCGAGGGAATCGGCGATATTCTGTGCGATCGCGGAGCAGAATTCGGGACCACCACGGGCCGAAAACGGCGCTGCGGCTGGTTTGATGCCGTCATCGGTCGCTATGCAGTCCGCATTAACGGCATCGACTGTCTCGCCATTACCAAACTCGACGTTTTAGACGAACTCGACGAAATTAAAGTCTGCGTTGCCTACCAAATTGATGGCACTCGCTGCGATAATTTCCCCAGCAGTTCCCGTCTGTTTGCGCGGTGTAAACCCATTTATGAAACCCTTCCCGGTTGGCAGCAATCCACCATGAACTGTCGCACCTTGGAAGACTTACCCAAGCAAGCCCTAGACTACCTCAAATATCTAGCCGAATTGATGGCAGTCCCGATCGCCGTCGTCTCCATTGGGGCCAGTCGTGACCAAACCATCATCGTTGAAGACCCCATCCACGGACCCAAACGCGGTCTTTTAGATGCCAACGGCACTCCCGTCTAAGCTCAGGTTTGACATCCTGAATGGGGAAATTTAAAATACATTAAAAGGGGGGACTGTCCCCCTTTTTCTGTTAGGGGCAGTTCTCCAGATTATAATTCCTGGGGGATTAACACCACCCTTTCCCCCGAGTAACATGGGTTTCATGTCTTGATCGTTTCCATCTATTGACAATATTTTTTAAATTTCAAAGGTACATCATAAAAATGGCAAATCAAGGATGGGAAACTGATGAAGATAGAATGATTCAGAAATTGACCGTTCACAAAAATTTGATTACTGGGGTGATCCAACAATTAGAAAAAGAAAATATTTCCTGTCAAAGAACAACGGGAAACGACCGAAATGGCGATATTTTGCTGATTAATCCAGATCAGGCTCCCCGCGTCCAAGAGATAATTCGGGGGATTAACAGACAATTTAATGGATAGAGGGATGCCCTACATCGAAATCAAGACTAAAAAAACTATTTATCCAGGAGAAGCGCAGAAAATTATTAATAAAGGGACAATCATCGCAGTGGTGACCACCGGACGCATTTCACCGAATGCCAAACAATTATTCGATAAAGCGCAAATAGCTTGGGCTGAGAATGTTCCAGAAAGCGAGTTTATGGAATCAGAATTCCAGGAGGAAAGCTAATGTTAGATATCAGCTTTTACACAGAAGGGCAAGAACCACATACGATAGAGATGACAGAAAATTTTTTTGAGTGGTTGGCTCATACGAACTTTTCCAGGATAGGCAAATCTCACCCGACGGTGATTAAAATAGAAGAAGATAAAGAAGAACTGCTGTTGATTAAACTCGATCCAGAAAATCGCCAGCTTCTCAAGTATTTTCTGCGGGATGCGATTATCCTAGAAAGTGAAAAAATCATTGAAAACCTGGGAGATGATCCGTCCAAAGAGGAGTATCAAAAACTGACCTATCCTCTGAAAAAGCTGCATGAATTACGCCGCTGTGTGGAAAACGAAACCTACCAATATCTCCAACGGGCTTGAATATCTGTCCCCGCTGTTGATAGAATAGGAGGTTGCAGCGTTTTTCCCGGACCCTCGGGTGAAACCGTGAACAACGTCCGATCCATCATTAATCGCTAACCCCTAACGAGTAACACCTAAAATGACAGTCATCGTTGAATGCCAAAAACGCCAGGAAGGAAGCAAACCCAAGGCCCTGCGACGGGAAGGATTGATTCCGGCGTCCCTGTATGGTCATCAAGGCAGCGAATCCATTGACCTGACGATTCCCGCCAAAGTCGCTGAGAAATTGCTGAAAGAAGCCTCAGTGAACAATACCTTGGTGGATCTCAATATCCCCGATCTTTCCTGGAAGGGCAAAACTATCCTCAGAGAAGTTCAAACTCATCCTTGGAAATCAACCTCTGTTTACCACATCAGCTTTTTTGCGGTGTCGGCAGGAACCAGCTTGGATTTGGTTGTGCCGCTACATTTGGTGGGAGAACCTTATGGGGTCACCCAGGAAGGGGGCGTCTTAGATGTGGTGATGACCGAACTCCCGATCCAATGCACCCGGGACAATATCCCGGATTCCATTGAAATTGATATTACCCACCTCAAACTGGGGGATGCTTTGCACGTGAGCGAACTTCCGTTATCGGAAGGGGTAAGCGCTCATGTGGAAGGCGATCGCATCGTCTTGACGATTCTCCAGTCCAGAAATACCGAGAAATCCACCGACGAAGAGAGTGCGGAGGAAGGAGTCACTGCCTAGTTTGATTCTAGTCTGTGATCCTAGGCGAGTCCCGGGGACTAGAGATTCCTGTCCACAGGTAACGGTTTTATCCGCCAAGGCAGGCATACCCGGGGCGATCGCATCCTTTCTCTGGGTTCCGACAATCCAACCTCTGATTTTATAAAAGGAAAAAGGCAGGCAGGTTACTCCCTGTTGCCTTTTTCCTTTTTGCTTTGTATCGTAGGGCTTAAGCCAACATTTATTGTCCTGTATCGTCGTAAAAACTAACAAATTCATGAGCAATTATCACGTTTATGGTATCGGCAATGCTTTGGTGGATATAGAATATGAAATATCCCCCGAACTCATGGCCCAGATGCAAATCGATAAAGGAGTCATGACCTTAATTGAGGAAGATCGGCATCATTCCCTTCTGGAACAATTCAGCGATCGCCCTTGTAAAAAAAGTTGTGGGGGTTCTGCCGCCAATACCATTATCGCCGTCAGTCAATTGGGGGGCAAAGGCTTTTATTCCTGTAAAGTTGCCCAGGATGAAACGGGTACGTTCTATCTGGAAGACCTCCTCCGCAACGGCGTAGAGACAAATTTACAAAATCAAACTCGACCGGAAGGGGTAACCGGAAAATGTCTGGTATTCGTAACTCCTGATGCCGATCGCACCATGAATACTTATTTAGGGATTACCGGCAGTTTTGGAACAACGGAACTGGTTCCGGATGCAATTGCGGCATCGGAATATCTCTACATCGAAGGCTATCTCGTCAGTTCCCCCACGGGACAAAAAGCGGCGATTAAAGCCCGAGAAATCGCCAGTCAATCCGGAGTTAAAACTGCCCTGTCTCTCTCGGATATCAATATGGTGAACTTTTTCAAACAGGGTTTGTGGGACATAATTGGACCCGGACTAGATTTTATTTTGGCCAACGAAAGTGAAGCCTTAACAATGGCTGAAACGGATACCATTGATGAGGCAGTTGCCCATTTAAAAACCCTCGCCAAACGCTTTGCGATTACCCTGGGTGCGAAAGGGTCAATCATTTTTGATGGGGAAAAACTCATCGAAATTCCGGCAATTTCCGTGCAGGCGATCGATACCGTGGGCGCGGGAGATATGTATGCCGGAGCCTTTTTGTATGGAATGACTCATGGCATGAGTGATGCCGAAGCGGGACAATTAGCGGCGAAAGCAGCAGGGCGGATTGTTACCACCTACGGCCCTCGGTTATCGAAAGAAGAGACGCGATCGCTCCTAGCAGGATAATAGCGAAAGCAGGAGGGATGAAGTGGAAAATTTCATCCTTCCGCTTTCCATAAGCCGAATTTATGACAATGGAGGACAACATGAGTCAGTCCAAACTTCCCCAGGCGATCGCCGAGATGATGCAGGGGGACTTTTATCCCCATCCAGTGCAAGAACCCATCACCTTGATGCAAACCCACGCCTCGTTTTTGCTGCTGACGGGAGACTATGTTTATAAAGTCAAAAAACCAGTTAATTTTGGCTTTTTAGATTACTCCACCCTGGAAAAACGCCATCATTTCTGCGATGAAGAGTTGCGCCTAAACCAACAGATTGCCCCTGAACTCTATCTGGAAGTCGTGACGGTTACTAAAAAGGGCAGTCACCTGGAACTGAATGGCAAGGGAGAACCCGTCGAATATGCCTTGAAAATGCGGCAGTTTCCTCAAGAATCTTTATTAATTCATCAATTTGAGCAGGGTCAACTCACCCAAGAGCAGATGGAACAATTAGGCCAAGTTGTGGCGGAGTTCCATCGGCAAACGCCAACGAATGACTCGATTAAAAGTTTTGGCACAGTGGCTAAAATCCGGGAGGCGATCGATAATAATTACAAGCAATCCCAAACTTATATCAATGGACCCCAAACCCGCCAGCAATTTGAAGAAACCAAAGCCTACAGCGACAACTTTTTTGCTGAACGGTCCGCTAACTTTGAGCAGCGAATGCAAACGGATAAAATTCGCGAATGTCACGGGGATTTACATTTAAAAAATATTGCCCGGTGGGATAATCAGATTCTGCTGTTCGATCGCATTGAATTTAACGAAGCCTTTCGGTTTGTGGATGTCATGTATGATATTGGTTTTATCGTCATGGATATAGAAGCCCGGGGACGGCAGGACCTCGCTAACGGGTTTTTAAATACTTATTTGGAACAAACTGGCGACTGGCAAGGGTTGCAAGTGTTACGATTATACTTAAGTCGGCAGGCTTATGTGCGCGCTAAAGTGACCTCATTGATGTTAGATGATGCCAACATTGCCCAGGAGGAGAAGGAAGAAGCATGGCGAACCGCCGCCCAGTATTATCAATTAGCATGGCAGTACACCCAACCTCGCCAAGGGCGATTGATTTTAATGTCCGGTTTATCCGGTTCGGGAAAAAGTACGATCGCCCGCCAGTTGGCGAGGGCGACTGGGGCGATTCAGATCCGTTCAGATGCAGTCCGCAAGCATTTGGCGGGGATTCCCCTCCAATCCACAGGGAGTGATGAGATATACAGTGCAGAAATGACCGCCCAGACTTATGCTCGATTGTTAGAATTGGGGATAATGGCAGCAAGTGAGGGATGGACGGTGATTTTGGATGCAAAATATGACCGGCAAGGGTTGAGGGAAGAGGCGATCGCTGCTGCTAAAGACAGAGGATTGCCGTTGCAGATTCTGCATTGTACCGCCCCGATCGCCATCTTGCGCGATCGGCTCAATCAGCGCCAAGGAGATATCGCCGATGCCACTGCTGATCTCCTCGATCGCCAACAACAAACTGCTGAAGTCTTTTGTGAGAGTGAACTTCCCTACGTTATCTCCCTAGACACCACCGCCGATATCGATGCCCAATTAAAGCCAATTATCAGCCAACTCAGTGTATAATTTCGCCCATTTTTCACCTTTTCCCGATTCAGAGCAATTATATGGCAAACTTGCAAGATAAAAAAGGGACAGCCCCTGTCAAAAAACCTCCCAAAACCCCAAAAGAAAAAGGAATTTCTTTTGGGGTTAGAATGTGGATATTTTTTATGGTTATGTTTGGCTTGTTGGGATATTCCACCACTCTGAGTATTTTATTTGGGGTGGTTGGAGGCGTGGCAGCAGGGTTCATTTATGCCTGGTGGCATATTACAGATATCCCCGAGAAAACCCCAGGCTCTGATGCCCAAAAAACCTTGGCTTATGTCACCGAGCAACAATCTAAAATTAAGGATAATTCAAAATTTAAAAGAAAAAAATGACGGATATTCTCCCGGAGATTTTACCAAAGGCTCTTTGATTCAGCGCCTGGGTAAAGTACAGGGATGTCTAATACTCCATACGGTATTTAAAGGTCTATAAAAACGGATTGTAGAAGCCTGCGCATCGAAGCCCCTACAAATACCGCTTGACGCGGCTCGTTTTTATAGACTTATCAGTACCGTATGGAGTATAAGTTCTATTCATAACCAATCCGGTTTTCGGCTGTCTAATCCCCGGGATATCCTGGTGAGATGGAGGATGTTTATCCCTTAATTATGAGTTGGATGCTGGTCCCTAAATTTAGAGGATAAATGTTGCTTAGATAACCGTTAATTTTTAAAAAGTTTGTTAAACTTTGATAACACTCTGAAGGAGGTGAACTTGTGGATTTTCTTTCCGATACCCTAGTGTTATCGCGGATGCAATTTGCGCTGACCGCTATTTTTCATATGCTGTGGCCAGTTCTGACTACCGGGATGTCAATTTATTTGGTAATTGTCGAGGGAATTTGGCTGAAAACGCGCAATAAAGACTACTACTACCATGCCCGATTTTGGTCCAAATTATTTGTCTTAAATTTTGGAATTGGGGTGGCAACAGGGATTCCGATGGAATTCCAGTTCGGCACAAACTGGGCACCGTTTTCTGAAGCAGTGGGCAACTTTTTTGGCAGTGTCATTGGGTTTGAAGCATCCTGGGCGTTTATGCTAGAAGCGGCCTTTTTAGGAATTATGGTGTTTGGTTGGGAAAGGGTGAATTCCGTGATTCACTATTTGTCTACTATTTTAGTGGCAGTCGGGTCCAATTTATCCACATTTTGGATCTTAACCGCCAATTCCTGGATGCAAACTCCTGCAGGAGGAGAATTAGTAGATGGAAAATTTGTAGTGCGGGATTATTTTGAAGCGATTACCAATCCCTTCATGCTGAACAGCGTCCTGCATATGTTTTTTGCCACTCTGGAAACCTCGCTATTTGTGATTGGAGGAATTAGCGCCTGCTACATTCTTAAAAATCGCCACCATGAATTTTTTAGTAAGTCGTTTAAAATTGTCGTGGCAGCAGCGATCGCAGTGGCCCCGTTACAACTCTATATCGGCCATTTAAGCGGTGAACAAGTCTATCACTACCAACCGGCCAAATTAGCCGCAATGGAAGCTCAATGGGAAACCATTCCCGCTGGACAAGGGGGAGATTGGAGTTTAGTAGCATTCCCCAATGAAAAAGCCCAGAAAAATGACTGGGAAATTACAGTTCCCAATGCCTTGGGATACATTTTGGAATTTAAAAAAGAACTCACCCTTCCCGTCAAAGGACTGAAAGAATGGCAACCGGAGGACCGACCCCATTTAGTCGGGTTAATTTACTATGCCTTTCGGACCATGATTGCCATTGGGTTCTTTTTAGCGGGTTTAATGCTAATTTCTACCCTTCAATGGATGCGCGGGAAACTTTCTCCCGAAAATATTAGCCAACAACGGTGGTTAATGGGAAGCTGGATTTTTGCTGCACCCTTGGGATATATTGCCATTGAATCCGGGTGGATTGTGCGCTGTGTGGGGAGGCAACCCTGGACTTTATATGGACAAATCCGCACCGTTGATTCGGCTTCTAATCTTCCGGCGAGTAATGTTTTAACCTCATTAACTGCGTTTGCAGTCGTTTATAGCATTTTATTCTTCTGTGTCCTCTATTTTGGCAGCCGGATTATTCGTCGCGGCCCCCGATTTGACTTACCCATTCCTGGGTTAGAACCACAACCGGCCCTAGAAACTCAACCGGGAGAATTTATCCCCGATGAACGACCTGTAGAAGCAAAACAATAGGAGCGATCGTGGAGACACTCAGTTATTTTTTACCTCAAGTTTGGTTTGGAATTTTAGCCCTCTTCCTGTTTCTTTACGTCATGTTGGACGGGTTCGATTTAGGAGTAGGAATTTTATCCGTGACTGCTTCATCTGAAGACAGACGCGATATTTTAATGACCAGCTTGAGCAATATTTGGGATGCCAATGAAACTTGGCTTGTGTTGATGGGAGGGGGTTTATTTGGGGGATTCCCCCTAGCCTATGCTACCATTCTCAACGCGCTTTATATTCCCATTTTTGTGATGTTATTTGGGTTCATTTTTCGGGCGGTGGCCTTCGAGTTTCGAGAGCAATCTACCCGCAAAGTCTTGTGGAATTTAGCCTTTGGTGGGGGAAGTTTTCTGGCTGCATTGGGTCAAGGATTTGCCTTGGGTGCTGTCCTGAAAGGCATTGAAGTCGATGCCAAAGGTCATTTTATTGGCGGCACTTGGGACTGGTTGAGTTGGCAATCTATTTTAGTGGCCTTAACTTTAATTCAAGGCTATGTTTTGATTGGATCAACTTATCTGATTTGGAAAACCACTGGCGAACTCCAAGAAACCCACTATAAGACGGCCAAACTGGCATCCATAACAACTTTAATCGGCGCAATTTTGATTACCATTGTCACCCCCATCTTTTATGAACAAGCCAGAATGCGCTTATTTGACCGACCCCAAGTTTATGTGTTTGCCCTGATTCCTTTACTGGGTGTGGTGTTAATTTGGCTATTGCTGAAAAGCTTGGATCGCAAACAGGAAAGAATGCCGTTTGTTTGGACAATTCTGCTGTTTGTCTTAACATTTTTAGGCTTGGCCCTTGTGGTGTTTCCCTACATCATCCCCTCGCAAATTACCATCTACGAAGCCGCAGCGGACCCCAGTTCGTTAGTGATTATGATCGTGATGATTGGGGCGCTGATTCCGGTGATGTTGTTCTACAATCTCTATCAATATGTTGTATTCCGAGGCAAAATCACTGGGGGACATTATGAATAGAAAAACCCACCTCAAGGGTGCGGCTACAGCGGACAAAGCCCCCGACCCAGTGTCAACAGAAAACCAGACTTTTTGCTGACATTCTCAAGAAACAGGGTTTCTGTCCAAATCGGTGAAACTGCGGCAAAAACTGCGGTAGAAACCCGGTTTATAACTTTTTTTAGGGTTTGCCGAATAATAGTTTCTTCTGTCTCAAAAGGCAGAGAAAATCAGACGGGGAAATTAAAGTCTAGCAAGGGCTAATTTGGGCATCAGTCTGGCTAAAATTTGCTTGAGGACCATTGCAGTCCAGTCGATATCGGCTGCGGTGGTATGTCGTCCGAGGGTGAGGCGCACAGCAGCGGTGGCTTCGGTGGGACTGTATCCCATTGCTAAGAGGACGGGACTGGGGTTGAGTTTGCCGCTACTACAGGCGGATCCGGAACTGATGGCGATTCCGGCGAGGTTCATTTGACGGACGATCGCCCTGCCGGAGATGGGTTGACTGCCTCGACTATGAGCATCCTCCCGCAGACAGAAACTGACATGGTGGGGTAAACGATGCAGCCGATCGCCTGTGGGGATCAGTTCCGGGGTATCCGCTAATAACTCGAAGAGGCGATCGCGCAATTGAATTAATCTCGCAGTCTCTGTTGGCATTTCTTCCATCGCTAATTCTGCCGCCATCCCAAATCCGGCGATCGCAGGCACTGCCTGAGTCCCCGATCGCCGATTTGATTCTTGTCCCCCTCCCGTCAGCAAAGGAACCAGTTCCAACCCGTCCCGAACGTAGAGCGCCCCTGCCCCTTGAGGGCCATAAATTTTATGACTGGAGAGGGAGAGCAGATCCACCGGCAATTCTTGCACATTCACCGGCAATCGCCCGACAACCTGTACCCCATCCACATGAAATAACACCCCTGCCGCGCGAGCGATCGCCCCCAATTCTTGAATCGGTTGCACCGTTCCCACTTCACTCTGTCCATAAATCACCGACACCAACACCGTATCGGAGCGCAGAGCAGATTTCAGGTCCTCGGGATTCACCCTTCCTAGGCGATCAACCGGCAACCGCGTCACCCCCCATCCCCACTGCTCTAGCAACTCCACCGTTTTGCTGATTGCAGAATGTTCCACCTCAGAAATAATCAGATGTTGTGGGGTCTGATAGTGACGAGTTACTCCCATAATCGCCAGGTTGTCCGCTTCCGTTCCCCCAGCAGTAAAAATCAGGGAATCCGCTGGTGCATCGATGAGATTACAGACCTGCATTCGAGCCTTTTCCACCACCGTTGCAGCTCTTTGGCCCCATTCATGGATGCTGGAAGGATTACCCCAATCCTGGGTGAGGGCGTCTTGCATAGCAGAGATCGCCTCGGGTCGAGTCGGTGTAGTTGCGCTGTAATCTAAATAGATTTGCATCTCTTTACTCAGATTGAGGATAAGCCGCTACAGGGCTACTCTCTCGTGAGCCTTGATCCAGCAGCGACTAAAGGAGCGATCGCCGCTCCATCGGTCTAAGAGCCTGACTCTATAACCCGGGAGGACTGGCGATCGCCCCCTAAGCAGTTTATCAATCTTTTCATCGGTGCGATCGAGAATTCACGCTCCATTCACTCAGCACCCTTAACTCCCCGGCTTGCACACATTGTAATCTTCATGTGACAATACAGATTCTGGAATCGTAATATTCCCCTCCTCTCGGCAAATCATCCGATAGTTTCGGGTAACCGGGATGCTGATAATACAGCGATTGTGACGGAGGCGCTTCCCGCCAAACTCTCGATAATTACGCCGTTCACTGAGTCCCTCGATAATATTCCGGGCTTTGTGAACCACATAATCGGGTAACTCTCTCAAATCAATGGGGTCATTGTCAAAAGTGGCTTCCCATTCCATTTTTTGCTGTCGTTTTTCCGCCAGCGAACGTACCGCTTGCTCCTGGGCCTCTTGATCTTGGGCGCAACGGTGACAAACTTGACCATAACCCTTGTGACCGCATGGAAAGATTTTTTTTCTTCTCGGCATAAAACACTGGTGTTGGTTTGTCTGGCCCAAACCTCCAACTTCAACTCGTGATGAGAGCTTATCCTCAACCCATAGGCTCTGGTCTATGCCCACTGTTTTCCGTTGCACGAACGTCCTCAGTCAGCAATAGATCCGATGTTACCCTAATCCCCGAGCCGAAACCTAATTTCGGCCATATTTCCATGCCATCACCAGACATCCGTTAAGTCAACCCAATCCCTGCCGGTTCAACTGCTGAATTGAACCCTTAAAATTTTGTTGACATGGATCCTTCCCTCGAAAGGGTAGAATAACTTATCCTGAATGCTATGATGCCGGACAAGGAGGGCGAAGACGATGGACAAATCTTTTTTAACAGATCGCAATTCTACCATGCGTTAACACTCCCTACTCTTTCCCGATACTTTTTTCCTAAAGTCTTCTATCTGCCTTCCCCCATCTCCCCATTCTCTTTTGTCGGGTCTTATGCTCCTACTGCTGATCCTACGAAAAACCCCACAATCCCCTAAATTCTGGCCCTTTCTCCGGCCTCTGCTGATGGTGACCCTGGGCCTGCTCGGAAGCGGGTGTAAGGAAATTCAGCCCACCCTGCATCGACTCCCTCCCCTACCCCAAGATCCCTTTGTGGAGGTTTATTTGAACCAGAATCCGGTCCGTGAGTACCCAGAGCCTTACCGAGGCATCACGCGACCGGGGGATGATTTGGAACAGTTGATTGTGGATACTATCAATGGCGCGACATCCACGGTGGATGTGGCCGTTCAGGAGTTGCAGTTGCCTAAGATTGCGATTGCGATCGCCCTTAAGCATCAATCCGGTGTCAGGGTCCGGGTGATTTTGGAAAATACCTATAACCAAGCCCTCAGTGAGTTGACGCCGCAGCAAGTCGTCGGTTTGGATGAACGCAGCAAAGCTCGTTATGAAGAATGGCGTCACCTGATCGATCGCAACCAGGATGGTGTCCTCAGTCCAGAGGAAATCGCCCAGGGGGATGCTTTAATCATTTTAAAAAATGCCGGAGTGCCTTTAATTGACGATACGGCAGATGGTTCTAAAGGCAGCGGGTTGATGCACCACAAATTTGCGATCGCCGATGGTCGCCGGGTGCTCGTCACTTCGGCCAATTTTACCACCAGTGACATCCACGGAGATTTTCTCTCTCAGACCAGTCTGGGTAATCCCAATAATTTACTCAAAATTGACAGTCCGGCATTGGCGGGTTTATTCCAACAAGAGTTTAACCTGATGTGGGGAGATGGCCCCGGGGGTGATCCCGATAGTTTGTTTGGAGTGCAAAAACCATTCCGTCCGAAGCAGTCGGTGAATTTGGGGGCCAGTTCCGTGGGGGTGCAATTTGCGCCGACGGGGGCGCGAGTTCCTTGGGCGCAGAGTGTCAATGGGGCGATCGCCAATACATTGAATCTCGCCACTCAATCCGTGGACCTGGCCCTGTTTGTCTTCTCAAAACAGCAGTTGAGCGATACCCTTTATGCTCGTCATCGCACTGGGGTACAGGTCCGTGCTCTGATTGATCCCAGTTTTGCCTACCGCAGTTATAGCGAAGGGTTGGACATGATGGGGGTGGCTTTACCCAATCAAAATTGTCAGTATGATCAGGCCAACCAACCTTGGTCTACGCCCCTGGATACGGTAGGCGTTCCGCAATTACCTCCGGGCGATCGCCTCCATCATAAATTTGCCCTCTTAGATGATCGCATCGTGATCACCGGGTCTCATAACTGGTCCGCCGCCGCTAATTCTCGTAATGATGAAACCCTCTTGGTCATTGACTCTCCCCTCGTCGCTGCCCATTTTAAACGAGAGTTTGAACGCCTTTATAGCACCGCTCGTTTAGGATTACCCACCCACATTGAGGCCAAAATCCAACAGCAGATTCAGCAATGTGGCGAGTCCACTCCAGTTGCCGCATTATCTCCCGAAGCGCGAATCAATGTGAATCGAGCCACTCAGCAGGAGTTAGAAGCGTTACCCGGAATTGGTCCCGCTTTAGCCTCTCGGATTATTGCCACCAGGCAAGAGCAACCGTTCACGTCCGTGGAGGATTTGCAACGGGTCTCAGGAATTGGTCCCACCCTATCAGAACGCTTGCGCGATCGGGTTACATTTTAAGGGGAGGGAACCCCACCCTAACCCGGACCAAGACACAGGGGAGGGGACCGGAAGTGCAATTAATTTGAAGTAAATTACCATGAACGTAAAAAACCTACTCTTGTAAGTCCCCCCCATCCCCCAATTCTCCCCAATCTCCCAATTCTCCCCCATCCCCCCAATCCTCCCCTAAAAAACACGGAAGGGGACCTTCAATAGATCCCCTTCCGCATCTTCAACGCCAATAGCTCATTGCTATTAGCCATAAATTAGCTGGCTAAATACTCTTGCACATTGGCTCGTCTACGGCGCAGGTGCGCGAGCGCTTGATGTTCCAATTGGCGTACTCGTTCGCGACTGAGATTGAGTTTTTCACCGACTTTGGCTAGGGACAATTCCCGCCCATCTTTTAGGCCAAATCGCAAAATAATCACATCCCGCTGCTGAGTGGTGAGTTCTGCCAAAAGGCTCTCTAAATCTTCCCGCAGCAATTCTTGGGTGATGTAATTTTCCGGAGAAGCATCTGCGTCCTCTAGGAGGTCTTGCAGTTCGGTGTCTTGGTTATCTCCCACTCGCAGATCCAGGGAAACTGGCTGACGTGCCATTAACAGATATTCCCGAATCTGTGCCGGTTCTAACTCCAGGGCTTCACCAATCTCGGAAGGAGAAGGACTCCGGCCTAAATTTTGGGTGAGTTCCCGTTGCACTTTCTTGATTTTGTTGAGTTTCTCGGTGATGTGAATCGGCAGGCGGATTGTCCGCGCTTGTTGGGCGATCGCCCGCGTAATCGCCTGACGAATCCACCAGTAGGCGTAGGTGGAGAATTTATATCCCCGCATCGGGTCGAATTTCTCTACACCCCGCTCTAATCCGAGGGTTCCTTCTTGG
The DNA here is from genome assembly GCF_025370875.1 of Laspinema palackyanum D2c. NCBI lineage: Bacteria > Bacillati > Cyanobacteriota > Cyanophyceae > Oscillatoriales > Laspinemataceae > Laspinema > Laspinema palackyanum. The sequence goes on along the minus strand of NZ_JAMXFD010000001.1, from coordinate 209,388 downwards.
ATCAAGTCCAGGAATTCTAGGTTGCGCTTCTGGTATTTCTTGGCGATCGCCACCACCAGGCGCAGGTTCGCTTCAATCATCTTTTGCTTGGATCGCCGACCGATTTTGACCAAGTTCTTGAGATCTCCAACGCTTTGTCCAACCGCCTCGGCCCATTCTTCTTCCGTAGGTTCGCGTTTGAGCTTCTTCTCTAGCGCTTCTTTCGCTTCCAAAAACGCCATCATTTGCTGCACTTGCTTCCCAAAGACAATTTCTTGCTCATGGGTCAGCAGCGGCACACGACCAATTTCATGTAAATACGAACGAATGGTATCAGTAGAATCGCTTTGTCGTGCGCCCATATAAGTTTGCTTAACAGTGGTTGGCCGAGATTTGATTGTGGGCATTTTGCAGTTCTCCAAACGAAATACATTCTTATGCGTAGCAAGCACTCGCCCCACTCAACGGGTAGCATTTCGCGGTTTGGTCTCACTGACTGGGTTACATCCTCCTCGCGATTTGGGTCAGCGCCTTACAGATGCCTGTTCGGGGGGGCTTGTTTGCTGCACCAGACCGGGGGTGACGCCTAGTCAACTCAAAGTCATTATGATTTTGACTTCTTCTATCTTATGTCAGATCTACAATTGAGTAAAGGGTTATTGAGATTAGAGTCAGTCCTGGTCACGTTAAAGTTTCCTTAATATTCCCGTTTCCCGGGTCCACGAGGATTTGAGCAATCCAATGTATGGGAAGTGAAAGAAGAGGGATTTTAGATTTCAACTTAGAAACTAGGGGATAATAGGCTTTAACCGTTAAACCCCCTAGGATCGCGTTTCTAGTTTTAGGTCTGTTGTGCCAATCTACTTCCACGATATTCTCCTCTATTTACAGATCATGCACTATTTCATTTGCCTTTGACAGCGCCTTAAACAGGGCAATCCCCGTACTTTTAAAGCTGGGTAACAGGGGGGTTTCCCCCACTGAATGAGAGAGCTTGCTACTTAGTAGACTGAGTTTACCACCTCCCTTTCTTGACCTGAATCCTGCTGCGGGAGTAGGCAAGGGTATAAATTTTAGAAAAACTTTACGTCTAGCTTCTTCGCAACTGCTTCTTGCTGTGACTGTATGAGTCTCCTTTCCTTTTAGACTGGGTTTGAAGGTGTAGGGTTCACTCAAAGTGCATCTCTATCTCTCTACAGAGTGATGTTCCTGGTGTTGTTCCTTCGTTAGGGGCAAGCCCTTCTGTTTATGTTACAACAATAATACAGTTTTGGCAATAAGCAAAAATACTCGTCAGGGTAGAGAGAAAACGACAGCTCAGGCGATCGCGGATTGATGTTTGCACCCAAAGCCTCTTCCCTGAAGCATCGGTCTCAACAGTAGCACCCGTGATTTCTCCTGGCGGGATTAAACTCTTACATCAGCTTATAAACACCGGGATTCCTTCGGATAAAACGTCCTTTTAGAGAGTTGCTCGCGTGAGAAACTCTCTATACATGAGTTTACCCACTTTCTCCCGAAAAAACTACACCGATCGCCATCAACTAAAATGATATAATCCATCCAAAATACTTGTGAATCACAAGAAAAATTTATCAATCCCCGTTCAGGAAGGAGAACCAGAGGAAAAGGCAGAAAATCACCTCTATCTATTGGTATAGATTTTCCTACAACAAGCCTTACAAAGTTGAGACTCAACTTCCCAATCCCCCGTCTTAGAGACCTAGCCCTTCCTCTCCTGCGGGGGTACAGCCGGTGGCGGATAAGTTCCCCTAGGTTGCTGAGACAGAATTTGGGCAATATAAACCTCAATGCAGATATTTCTCCTTACACCTTCTGACAGGCAGGGCTCATACCCAATCCGGTTGTCAAAGACTCTCCCTTACTCTTGTAGCCTGCCTTCTACGCCTTTGTCCACTTTTTCCCCACCCTTTCCTTACGGAACGCTTCCAGAACAGGGTGCGGGCTTTTACAGACCTATCACAACCGAATTGCGGATTAGCGCTTAAACCGCCCTTGGATTGGACCAACCCCAGACGATCGCCTCAAGCCCGGGTAAAAAATCTAAAATGGTATGATGCTCTTGTCTTAAACCAATCAAAGCCTTAGAACCATCTGTGAAACCAACCGTTCGACTAATTTTTAAGGGGGTGCAGGAATTGGGTCGGTGGGTTCTGGTGGGAATCTGGAACCTGCTGGTTAACCTGTTTTGGCTGGGAATTCAGTTGATTGAATTGTTGTTGTGGGCCTCTTCAGAACTCCGAATGTGGATACAGCGACTGTTCGCTCAACTCAAGGAAGCGATCGCCCAGAAAGATTTCATGATTTTATTCGTCCCCTTCAAATGGCTACTGCTGGGGATTTGGCAATTCGCCTTTCAAGGTTTCTGGTTGTTGATCCATCTGATTGAATTGATGGTCTGGTATATGACCCATTTGCCAACACTGACCCGAACCGTTCCCCCCTTGGGAAATTCCCTTGGAAAGTCGGGCATTTCTAAACCCAGACTACAGTCCATTCCCCCAGAGGATCCGCCCCGGAAGCAATCCGGGAGACTCCCCCAAGATTTCTATCGGGCGATCGCATTAATTGCCCTCTGCCTAGCCGTCCTACCCTTGGTAACATTCGTCCGATTTCCCCATCCCTTTGAAGGGAGTATTCTAGTAGAAGAACTTAGCTTTAGATATGGAGAATCACCGCAAAGTTTTGTCTTATTTGAGGGGATAAGCGGGTTGCGTCAGATGGCGATCGCCGGGAAACAAAGCTTCACTTTAACCGGACGGTTTGAAAGTGCCAATGCTCCGCGATTGAATCAGTTATCAAGTCTCACAATTGATCTCCTTGCTGCGGAGAGTGAATGGGAAATCACGCCCGTTGAAGCCGATCGCCGGAGTGAGCTGACCCTCAAACGCTTGTGGTTAAGACAACATACCTGGGTCGAACAGTTCAGTTACGATCGCAGTCGTCTCCAACTTGTCTTACAACCGGCCATTCGTCCCAATGTGCTAGAACTTGACTTTGGCAATCAGCCGTTGCGGGTGAGTTTACGAGGATATCAAATTACTGAACTTCAGTCCGGGAGTAGTCGCCCCAACCCCGATACTGCCTTAGAATTTACCTGGATTCCCGAGGAAACAGGGCTAACCTTAACTTTGAGAGAGCAAGCGGCGATCGCGGCGATCGTTCCAGAACCCTCGACTCAATGGATACCGGGTAATCTGAATGTTGAAAATGTGCGATTTTACCGCCGCCACCCCGCACAAACGGCTACCGATCCACAGATCTATGAGTCTACTGCGATCGCGGGTCAAATTGGGATGGCAAGGCAATCACTCCAAATATCACAAAACGATTTTTTAATGGGAGAAACAGCAACGGATTTAGAGATTCAAAAACTTGACACAATCGCACTTGTGTCCTCTAATCCCCAAGACAATAATCCTACCGGCATTCAAGTCCAATTTTCTGGAACCGAAACCCAGATTCAAGTCGGTCGCGAGCCCACGGGCCCAATACAGAGCATACAGGGTAATTTTTTGAATCGATGGTTCTCTCAAGAAACTTTGTTAGCCTTAATTCCCGTCTGGGCAGTCGGGTTGGCTTTCTTCCTCTATTGGGGGATTAATAATTTCTCAAAATTTGGGTGAATTGGAGCTAAAATCAGGCAAAAATAAAGGGAGCATTTCGCTCCCTGTGTTGAATTTTAATTTACTAGAGCCATCGGAGTGAGACTCTCTATCCCCTAACTTTAAGCGGAAGTGGGCTTTTGTAATTCCCCATCTTCGAGATAGAGAATGCGATCGGCCACATCCAGAATACGCGGATCGTGAGTCACCATGAGGACCGTACTGCCTCCTTCTTTTGCCAATTTGCGAAGCAGTTCAATCACCGCATGACCGCTATGCGAATCTAACGCTGCGGTGGGTTCATCGGCCATAATCAACTGAGGATGACCTGCCAAAGCGCGGGCGATCGCCACCCGCTGTTTTTGTCCCCCGGATAAATCCCGAGGCAACTGATGAACCTTCGCTCCCAACCCCACTTGTTCCAAAAGATGCTGCGCTTCTAGGTGAGCATTGCGTCCCCGAATTCCTTTCAAATTCAGCGCCACTTCTACATTTTCCGCCGCCGTGAGTGCGGGAAATAAATTAAAACCTTGAAAAATAAAGCCAATATTATCTCGACGAAACCGGGATAATTCAGCCCGGGACATCCAGGTAATTTCTTCCCCAAGTAATTTAACCGTTCCCGCTGTTGGGGTTAGCATCCCAGCCAAAATTGAGAGTAAAGTCGTTTTGCCCGAACCCGATGGTCCCATCAAAAGTTGGATATCTCCGGGACGGACTTCCAAATCAATCCCTTTGAGGGCGTGAAACTCCTCGGAACCGGACTCGAAGACCATCTTGACGCCTCTAGCTTTAATCGCACTTATTGTTGTCGGTGCCGCTGTGGGTGCGACTAACGGGGGTGCAATCACCTGAGTGGAGAGATTTCCCATAGATTCATTAAAGTTTAGTGAAGCAGTCATTAGTCTCAATGTTTAGTGAATATGCTATAGACGGTAGGCTGTGAGAGCAAAACAATCAGGATTTAGAAGTTAAGAGGATGCCCGATCGCATTCTGGCAGTAGTCCCTCACTCTAGTTTCATTGTCTGTGCCACTTTTCAAATCGTCATCCCCCGATCGGTCTGAGTAATTATGACCAATCCCTCCAAGAATTGCAACCTAGGCTTTAAAAACAATCGCTGGATCGACTCGGTTGATTTTCTGAATGGCAAAAATTGCAGAAGATACACACATCACCACAGTGATCCCAAATACTCCCACAGCAGTTCCCGGTGAAATCAAGATGGTCAATCCCTGGGCCGCCAGAGCCCAATATTGGATCCCCCAGCACAGCAGCATTCCTGGCAGGTATCCTAAGACAGCCATCCACAGGGCCTGTTCAATAATCACCCCATAAATCACGCTCTGGGAGGCCCCCATCGCCTTGAGAGTGCCAAATTCTTTAATGTGATCCGAGACAGAAGCGTACAGAATCTGTCCGACAACCACCATGCCGACCATCACCCCCACCCCGGCCCCTAAACTCAGCACAAAGCCAATACCCGTCCGTTCTTGCCAATACACGCGGTTGAGTTGGGCCATTTCTTCCCGGGTATAAGCCCGGGTATAGGGCAATGCCTCTTGCAGTCTCTCTTTGAGTTCCTGCAAATTTTGTCCCGGTTCAGCTTGGACCAAAATGTAGGTGATCGGATCATCCTCCGTTAAGGGTTCTGGATCCTCTTGGACTTCAGAAGCTGCCTCTTCACTGGGACGAGTCGTGGTGAAGGCATCCGCATTGTCCAAGGACGTGAAAATATAGGGACTCGCCACAATCGATTGAGTGTCATGGGTGAATCCCACCACCGTGGCGGAAAATGCCCCCACTTCCACTTTGTCCCCCAACCATGAGACCTTGAGGGTATCAAAGCTCGCTTCATCCACAAACATGGTGTAGGGTTTGTGGAGGTCGCTTAAGCTGCCTCGGACAATTTGACCCGGGACGAACAGTTCCCCATCTGGGTCAAATCCAAACACCCGGACATGGTTAATATGCCCTGTTGAATCTCGCCACAGGGTCCCCTGGACAATCAGCGCTTCCCCTTGGGCGACCCCTTCCACTTCTTGCGCTTCTTTTAGTCGCTTGTAGGGCATATGGAGGGTCATTTCTAAGGTTTCCATATCCTGGGACGTGACCCAAATATCCGCTGGAGAATAGTCCACCAGTAAGGCGGTTGAGCGCATGACCCCTTTGAAGATTCCCGTTTGGATGGTAATCAAACTCACCGCAAACATAATGCCCGCTTGGGCAACCAAAAAGCGGGGGAGATCTTCAAATAGGTTTTTTCGGGCTATTGAAGGCATATCAAAAAAATGATGAAAAACGAGGGTTAGGTAACGGGGGTTGGGTAACCGGGGATGGGGGATGGAAAGAGAAAATAGAGAAATTTTCTCGGTAAAGAATGCATGGAGGAGTCTACATTTCTCCGGCTTTGTTCCCTTTGGGTTAAGCCTATTTAGGGTAAAGTGGCTATCTCTTCCTTTCAGGGTTGATGATTTAGAAATCTTTCGGCTTGTTTGTTATTGTAGTCGTGAACTGGCCCAAGTGCTACCCAGTCCTTCGGTCTGCGGGTGAATTGGCCTTGAGTCTTTTCAATGGAATCAGGTGTTCGGAGTGGGGACAAGGTTTGGGAAAGGACATTGCTTTTGGCTATGGGCAATGTAGGAATTAGGTTGCAGGGCGAACACTTGTCGATCGCCCTGCAACCTAATCGGATTTGGGTTTGATTTGATGCTTTATCTTGCTATTATAACGCAAAAAATCCGAGGGCTAAAGGAATTCTTTTAAAAACTCAAAGGCTTGCTCATCCCAACAGGGTGCGGGAGAGAGGAAGCTCAAACACAGAAGAATATCGGCTTGGATGGCTTCGATCTCTTCGTCCTCGAATAGTTCGGCTAAGGCTTTAGTATCTCGTTCTTTGAGGGCAGACAAGGGTTCCGCTGCCTCGGTGGAGAATTCAAAGGAATTGGCGGTAAAATCGGAGCTGGCGATCTCTAGGTCTGATTGGGGCTCAATTTTGCTTGGGAAAAAACGCCGCCACAGTCTTGATGGTTTTGAGACTGCTGCCTTTTGACTAAATTCAAGGAGTTGGGTAACAAAGGGATCCCTGGAGTTGGTAGATGAACTCATAATTGGGGAAGGGATTTTAAAATTCCCGCGCTTACCCTGAATCAGGTGCGCGGATGTGCAATCAAGTTGATAGGAGAGTTTTTCAAGAGAGGGGGCGACAATCACAGGCAGTCATGGGTCCTAGGAATGAAGGTCCGGTTGATCCGCCCTGCAATTCTTTATCCTTTCTTAATCTTTAAAGCGCGATCCTCCGACACCGGGGAACAGGCGATCGCTCACCGGGTAACCGGGTGTTGGCTATGCAGCCGCTTTGAGCTGGATGGATAAATGCCGCTTTTCGCTTATCCTCTCTGAGTTTTCTTTGTTGATGCACCCCAAAAGCCAGAGCGATCGCACGGGTTCGGTGTCGATGGCTCTTAAATCGGCTCGCCCTGTGTAGGCAATTTTAACTCAGTCAATTCAACGGCAAAGGTATCGGCAAACGCTGTAGCGATTTGCTGGCGCACGCGATCGGGGTTAATCCCCTCTACAAATTCAGCCAAACTCCCCACGGGTTTGTTGGCAATCCCACAAGGAACGATTTGCTCGAACCCTTTCAAATCCGGGCAAACATTCAGGGCAAAACCGTGCATCGTAATCCATCGACTGACTTTAATCCCGATCGCCGCTATTTTTCGCCCCTCTAGCCAAACTCCGGTCATCCCGGCAATGCGATCGCCCTTTAAGCCATACTCCCCCAACACCTGAAGAATCACCCCTTCTAGCTGCCTCAAATACCAGTGCAAGTCCGTCTGGTAATATCGCAGATTCAAAATCGGATACCCCACGATTTGACCGGGACAATGATAGGTAACCTCGCCCCCACGCTCCACCCGATGCAGTTCCACATCACTACAGCTGGGGTCAAACTTGAGAAATTCTAAACTCGCCCCTTTTCCCAAGGTATAAACTGGAGGATGTTCCAGCAAAATGAAGACATCCTCTAAATCTGGATTGGACCGTCGGGCAGCCACTAAAGACTGCTGCCAGGTCCAAGCCTCCTGATAGGGGAGGCGATCAAAATTGTAGAACCCACAACGCCGACGCGGGGAACTGGCTTCAACAGTATTGGCTAGACTTTTACTATAGATCATCCAAAAAAGCAAGGGGTTTTTGGCAGAAAATTAGACAAATATCAGGTTGGGAATCCGGACAACTACTATAGCCCAGGGTAGCTGGATTGTCATTTCGTAACGTATTGCAACGAATTTTGAAGAGATAACAAAATTCGGTGTAATTCTCAATCCAAGGTGGTAGTGTGAAAGGTAAGGAGTTGAATTGCAGCACAGGAGGAGTTTCCCAAAAGCCATCTATTATAGAACCTACAACACTATTGAGTTGACTGAGCCCGTAGGCTAGATGGCCTTGTCCCCGAGGACAGGATTTCACAGAACCCTCTGACTCAAGTCTCCCAGACTTACAATTTGGGCTCTTGATTGCTATGATCATCTTCATCAGACTTTGAAGCTCGTGCCATCGCAGTTGATGACGAGTTATCCACAGTCTCTGGTGACTCCGGTGACTGAAGGGCGATCGCCTTAGCAAATTCCCAACCGCGATGCCTGAAAGATCTGCCATAATCTCGGGGCAACTCAGGGCAGAGTAATTCCACCCTTTCAAGCGTAGTCAACCTTGATAAGTTTTGGCTCCGTTCTTAAGCGAGCGAAACGCCAAAAACGGGCAAAAGAACTAATGTTAGGAAAGCGGCATTACCCGCCCCGCTTTCCCTCCGTCTATTTCTTTAGAAACCAGGCTTGGAGATGCGTATTTCGCGTTTTTTATCACCCCTCCAAACCCTAAAATCTAAATCATTAATACGATGGAGTCTTCAGTGGGAAGATTGATATGAAGCTTGTTATCCACGGCAAAAATATTGAAATAACCGAGGCCATTCGCGAATACGTCAACCAAAAGGTTGAAAAAGCAGTGAGTCACTTTCAAAACTTGACCACGGAAGTAGACGTTCATCTGTCTGTGGCCAAAAATCCTCGGAACAATTCTAAACAAACTGCTGAAGTGACCATTTTTGCAAATGGTACTATCATTCGAGCTGAGGAGAGCAGTGAAAATCTGTACGCAAGCATCGATTTAGTCGCTGATAAAATCGCTCGCCAATTGCGTAAGTACAAAGAAAAACGTCACGCTCAGAAAACTCAAGCGCCAGATACGCTTAATGAAGCGCTTCTCGAAGAGCAACCCCTGGTCGAGGACCTCATTGGCGAACGCACCCCCGAACTTCCAGAGGAAGTGGTGCGAACCAAATATTTCGCCATGCCTCCGATGACGGTTCTCGATGCCTTGGAACAACTGCAACTCGTGGATCATGACTTCTATATGTTCCGCAATGCCGAAACGGGTGAAATTAATGTGATTTACGAACGCAACCACGGCGGTTACGGCGTTCTTCAACCCCGCAATGGCAATGGTCAGACCAAAAACGGCAAAGCAAACGCTACCGCCAGCAAATCTAACCCGGCTAAAGTTTGACCTCCCTTAGATGGGTTCTGGGATAGGTTGTCAGAACTCTGTCTAGCCCCAAATAAAAAGCGCCCCCAATTTGGAGGCGCTTTTTTTAGTCAAATCTGAGATTAACCCTTGATACGGAATCCGGTTATCAAAAGTCGTTTTAATTTCATCTAATGGTTCCCGGACCTTTGCAAGGTCCGGGTTAGGGTGGGGTCCACTAAGTTGCGCTCCTTTTAACAGACCTATAACTACCGGATTCCGTATGATAGAAGGAGCAGTCAAAGCAACCGGAGTCGCTTCCCTCGCAGCCAAATCGGTGGATATCCCAGGGGTAGAGTTCCAGATTTCAGGCGGATCCTCGCCCAGCAGGAGAGTTGATTAAACCCAAATTGAGTAGCCTGTTTATCTTTTGCTGCGGGCAATGGAGGTATAATTAAACTCAAATTTATCCGAGAGACTCGCCGTCTCTGCTAGATATGAATCAGCCGAATCTTCTGGAACTGGCCAAACAGGGAGATGCCAAGGCGATCGCCACCCTAATGAACCGCAAACTGCAACCCAAAGGCATTACCGCTAAAGCCTCAATGAAAAATGATTGCCTGCAAATTATGCTCGAATCAGCGCAGGTACCCCCCCAAGAAACATTAGTGGCGCTTATCCGGAAGTGGGTTCCAACTTTGGGGGCTGAATCTATCAAGCGGGTGAAGGTTTACGGGAAACAAACACCGGAAGAATTTCCCAATTGGAGTGAAGAATTTGAAGTGGAGGCGCAGATTGTTGTCAGTTTGGAGGAAGCGGCTCAACAGGGGGATGTGAATGCGATCGCCACTTTAATCAAGCGGTGGCTAAACTCCCCAGGAATTGCGGTTAAAGCGAGTTGGAAAAATGATTGTTTGCAGGTGAAACTTGAATCAGACGAAGTACCCCAACAACAGAGCGTAATTCCGATAATTCAGAGGGGTTTAATTGATAGAGGAATTCCAACTTTGGCGAGAGTGAAGATATTCGCCCAACAGAGCGGCGATGATTTTCCGGAGTGGGAACAAGAGTTTGCTGTAGAAAAAGCGGAACCTGTACGGACAGAAACACCGGAAGCGATCGCGAATGAATCTGAAAATAATAATAATAATAATAAGCTGGTTGAGGTGAAAGCAGATAACTCATTATCGCTTCAAGAGGAATCAAAACAGCTATCTTTTTGGGAGCAGATGACCAAAAAGGCGAAACAAGCAGGGGACGCGATCGCAGATGCTACCGAACAAGCTCGTAAATCTTCTCTGGAAAAAGTTACAGAAGTTGGTGGCGGGATTTCAGGGATGGCTTCGGGTGCAGGTAAAGTAGCAACGGAAAGCGCAACAAACCTTTGGGGGGGAATTACGGAAGCTACCTTATCAGGTCAAGCAGTTTTCCAGAATGCGCCAGAATTTGGCGGTTCGATTGCCAATACAGCATTCCAAACGGGTAAGGTGGCGATCAAAACTGCTCAAGGTACCGCCATTGAATTTGGCGGTGCGATTGCCAATACAGCATTCCAAACGGGTAAAGTGGCGATCGACACCGCTAAATATACCGCCATGCAATCAACCAAAGGAGCGGGGTATATCCTAGGAATAATTGAAAAGAGTCCTCTGCTGAAAAATCTAACTAAAGCGTTAAAGGTTGATTGGGTCGTCCATTTTATAGAAGGAGTAGATGTAGTCAGAGCTGAAACAGAAGTTCGAGAGTTACAGCAGCAATATCCCCAGGAAAAACCTGAAGAAATTGCCCATCGCCTGATGTTAAAAAAAGCTTTAATTGCAGCGGGAAGCGGATTGGCGAGTAGCTTAGTTCCTGGAAGCGCCCTGGCGATGTTAGGGGCAGATTTAGCGGCAACAACGGCATTATCAGCCGAATTAATTTATCAAATTGCTGCGGTTTATGGGTATGATTTGGAAGCTCCAGAGCGCAAAGGTGAAGCCTTAGCCATTTTTAGTTTATCCTTGGGCGGTAATTTAGCCATTGAAGCCGGAGTGGGCCTGCTGGGGAATATACCCTTAGCTGGAGCGGTAATTGGAGCCAGTAGCAATGCAGTGATCATGTATGCCCTCGGATATGCTGCCTGCCATTTTTATCAAGAAAATTACCAGAATCCGTTAACAATGGAAGCAACGATCGCAGAAACGCAAGTAGAAAGTCAAAAATATTTAGAAGAGGCGATCGAGCAACAATCCCTGATGGATCGGATTTTCGTTCATCTCATTTTAGCAGGGAATCCGGATAAAACTTGGGAACAAATTTTGCCGGAGTTACAAACTTTGAACTTTAGTCCCGCTTCACTGGATGCGATCGCCAGCAATCTCCAATCACCCCCGCCATTGCAAACCTTGCTCGAACAAATTAATAGCGATTTTGCTATACCGCTTCTCGCTCAATGTGAAAAACTGGCTGAATTAGATGGCATCGTTACACCAGAAGAAGCCCAGGTCATAGAGACGATTAACCAAAGGTTTAATGGAGAAATTCAGTCACTTGTAAAACAGGAGTCCTAAATTAGGAGATTGAGGTTCTTTCAAGACTCTACTATTTGATCATCGTGATGAATCATGCGACGAAATGAGGTATTAGAAATACTGGCACAGCACCGGCAGACATTACAAGATTTTGGCGTTAGCTCTCTGGCGATATTTGGGTCTGTTGCGAGGGATGAAGCCAGACCGGAGAGTGATGTGGATATTCTAGTAGAGTTTGACGGGCGAGTGACATTTGACCGTTACATGGATGTTAAATTTTATCTAGAAGACAGTCTAGGCAGAAAAGTGGATTTGGTTAGTGGGCGATCGCTTAACCCTCTGATTCGCGGTAGGGTAGAACAAGAGGCCATTTATGTCGCGTAGTATTCGTCTGTGAAATTACCGAATTATAAACAAGCCATCGTTCCTCAGACAAAAATTACCCAATATTTACTGTCACTGACTCATCCTGATGGCAAAAGTAAGGCAAAATTTTTTCTCAACTTTGGGTTTGAAGTTGATTCGTGGGAAATTATGGCTAATGCTTTAATCAATCATGCAGCTAACCATGAATTAGCTAAAATAGAAGCATCTCCGTTCGGGACAAGGTATGTTATTGAAGGCAGAGTCATGACACCAGATGGCAGAAACCCCCAATTACGTTCTGTTTGGTTTATTTCTAGTGGAGATGATATTCCTAGACTGGTCACTGCCTATCCACTCGAATAAAATTAGTGAATTTAAGTAAAATGATTAGCGAATTAGACCGAGTTGTTTTAACGGTAAATTTACCGGAGTATGATTTAAAACCGGGCGACCTTGGCACGGTTGTTTTAGTCCATCAAGAAGGTTTGGGCTATGAAGTAGAGTTTATGACCCTCACAGGAGAAACTATAGCCATTGTTTCTCTATTGAGTTCTCAAGTTCGGGCGATCGGTCACAGAGAGATTGCTCAAGCGCGGGTTCTGGCATGATCATTAATGGCGGAATGAGAAAACAAGAAACCGGATTTCTTTGAAAAAACCCGGTTTCTTGGCTTATGCTCGCGCTTGATTCCGAGGAGCCGGAGCACCGCGTAATAATCCTTCGGTACTAAGATCCTCATCGATTTCTTCCCAGTGAATCCCATAACCCCCGCCACAAATTACCCATTTTTCTAATTGTTCGGGAGTAGCTTTTAAAAGTCGAGGGAACCAAGCTAAAGGAACGGTGAGAGTGCGTCCATCCATTAATTCAACACTAAAAGTATCTTCATGGATGAGAACATTTTTCACCCGGATATCAGTTTGAACTGTCAAAATATTCATGCCAAGCCTCCAAAAATTTTTGTTGATTTGATTCCACCAGGGATTCTATTTTTCTTAATTCTTTAGCATTAAACCCGATATTTTTAGCTAAAGATATTGGAGATAGCCAGAATTTCGCTGAAAGATTATCTCTATCAATATGAATATGGGGTGGTTCATTAGGTTCATGGCTATAAAAATAAAAGCGATAGGCTTCAAATCTTAAGACGGTTGGCATGGGTTGAAGTCAGTTTTTCCTCAGATATGGAATCAGATTTATCCAAGTTTGTTACAAATGCTCTGACTAAGCCAGGAACAGTCCCACTCAAGCGCCCTTTGTCAGTCATTTAAAGTCGATTATAGCAGGGGGAGCTAAAGCCGGGAAATTTTGCCAGAAACCTGCATTGAAAGAAACTCCTCTGGGGGCGATTCTATAGAAGCGATCGCTTTTCGGGAGTCGCGCTTCCTTCTTCTATCAGACTATAGGCAGCATAGAAAGCGGTTTTTTTTGAAAACCCGCTTTTTTGGCAATCTTATTGCTGCGATCGCGCCACATTAACTTTAAAGGCTATCTGCGATTTTTTCGTCTAATTCATTCACCGCAGACATTACACCAAACTCAGGATCCGTTAAAAGAGTCTTTTTGATTTCATGTAGAGACTCAACTAAATCCTCTCGCAAACGCGGTTTGTTTATAGCAACTCCATTGGTATAATCCCAATAATCCCAGGCAATTAATCCAAGACCAATAGCCGGGTCAATTATAGATACTATTGAGCGAGAAAGTAAGCTGGCCGCAATTTTACTACCTGCTTTAGCTGCAATTAAAGAGCCAGCTTTAATTGCCAGATAACTTCCTGCGCCTACAATTTCTACGGACAATGATTCATTTCCTCGTTCATTTTCTAATCTGACCTTGATTGTATCTAAATATTCCTGCCAGTCTGCTTGAGCAAGGTTATACTTCCTGGGAACATTTTTTAGTCCGTAAGATAGTTGGCCCAGATACAACTCAGTTGTATCTATCACGATTGTCTTAAATTTACTTTTGGCAGATTTTGAGCTAACAACGCGCCGAGCAAATTCTCTGTTAATATTGGACAGGATCCGGTCTTTAATTCTATCGTCAACTATAGACGGGTCAAATCCTGTAATAGCCATTTCACCTAAATAGTCTAAAAAAATTAGAAGTTCTTGTGTTCTTTGATTAAAATAATTAAAATACCAATTTAAAAAATCTGTATCTAGGCGATCAATTAATTCGGCTTCCCATTGCTCTAATTCCCGTTCCGCATATTCTTGAGCCTTTTGATAGGCTGTTTGACGAGCTTGCTCAAAAGCTTGTTGAGTGTTTGAGGTGCCCCAAAATGCAACCATATTTGGCGTAATTTCCAAGGATGAAGGCGGATTTAATTCAGCAGCTAAAGCTTGAGTCATAATCAAGCGTCCCAGCAAGGGAAATAATACCAGTAAAATCACCAGACTCCAAAAGATGATACTCGCTATCTTAATCGCTTTGAATAGGATAGATCTTTGTTTTAACTCAACCAGACTGAAATCGCGCTCGCCCAAAAAATCACTTAATTTTTTATCTAAATCTTTAACAATAATCTTCCGTCCTACAGGAACACCACTGGGAAGGCAAACCAGATTATTAGTTTCATCTACAAACCCCAGAGTTAAACATTGACATTTGGGTTCTTCTTCGGCAGACTTTTCCCGAAGAATAGCTAGTTGCCTAATATTAGTATTTTCCTGACGATTGAAATTACAATAATCAACTAATTCATCTAAACTGATTTTTTCTGACAACTCAGGTCTCTCTTGGGTAGAACATGATACTGATTCAAGATATTCAAACCGAATTTGATTACATTATTTGGCGAAGTCTGGGGAATCCTCCCTCCTTCTCGACTTTACAAACCGATCTATACCAATTTTTTTCCCAGTCACAACCCAAACCTTGCTCTACACTGATCGAGTATTTGCGTTCATTTCGTTGTTTAATCATCCTGGATGATGTCCAGAATCTATTTAAAAGCGGTGAAATAGCTGGTCAATATTTAGCGGAATATGAAGAGTATGGCAAATTTTTTAAACAACTTGCCACCTCATCTCACTCCAGTTGTGTCATCCTCCTGAGTTGGGAGAATGCCAGAGAACTGGCGACATTAGAAGCGGAAAAACGCCCTCTGAGAAGCTTACACATCCCCGGCTTAGAAGCAGAATCAGCTAAACAAATCATCAAAGATAAAGGCTTGCAGGATGAAACTCAATGGGAAGAATTAATTCGCCTTTATCAAGGTCATCCTTGCTGGTTAAATATTATTGCTTCCACTATCCTCGAACTGTTTAACGGAAACCTTTCCTTATTTTTATCTAACCCAACTGAACTATTTTTAGGTGACTTAGAACCCTTATTATTAGCTCATTTAGAACGATTATCTGAGGTGGAGAAAACCGTGAGTGGCTGGTTAGCGGGTCAAGGGGAAGCCGTCGAGATTTCTCCGCACCCCGCAGAGACTGGATTATCCAAATCTGAATTTTGGCAAGGGGTTCAATCTTTAGCCCGACGCGGTTTAGTGGAAAAACTGCCCGTTGAATCGGGATATCGGTTCCTCCTCAATCCGGTATTTCAACATTATATTCAGTCTCAATTAACCTAAATAATTTGGTTTTATTAAATCCTGGACTTACGCATTGGGGGAGAGCAAAACCTAAATGTAGAGGCGATTCGCGAATCGCCTCTACATTTAGGATGAATTCTCAAAATCTGCGTAAGTCCTGAAATCATTGAACCCAATCTGATTAAAACATAAAAAAAGCGCCCCCAATTGGGAGCGCTTTTTTATTCAAAGATTAAAACTTAACCATTGATAGCAGGAGCAGTCAAAGCAACCGGAGTCGCTTCACCAGCAGCCAAATCAAGGGGGAAGTTGTGAGCATTACGCTCGTGCATCACTTCCATACCCAGGTTAGCCCGGTTAATCACATCAGCCCAGGTATTCACAACACGACCCGTAGAGTCAATGATGGACTGGTTGAAGTTAAATCCGTTCAAGTTAAAGGCCATCGTGGACACACCCAAAGCGGTGAACCAGATACCCACAACCGGCCAAGCAGCTAAGAAGAAGTGCAAAGAACGGCTGTTGTTGAAGGAAGCATATTGGAAAATCAGACGACCAAAGTAACCGTGAGCGGCAACAATGTTGTAGGTTTCTTCTTCTTGACCGAATTTGTAACCGTAGTTTTGAGATTCGGTTTCGCTGGTTTCACGAACTAAACTGGAAGTAACCAAGCTTCCGTGCATGGCACTGAACAAGGAACCACCGAACACACCGGCAACACCCAACATATGGAAGGGGTGCATCAGGATGTTGTGCTCAGCTTGGAACACCAACATGAAGTTGAAGGTTCCAGAGATACCCAAGGGCATACCATCAGAGAAAGAACCTTGTCCGATCGGGTAGATCAAGAACACTGCAGAAGCTGCTGCAACAGGTGCAGAGTAAGCAACGCAGATCCAAGGACGCATACCTAAGCGGTAGGAGAGTTCCCACTCACGACCCATGTAGCAGAAGATGCCGATGAGGAAGTGGAAAATCACGAGCTGGTAAGGGCCACCATTGTAGAGCCACTCATCCAAGCTTGCTGCTTCCCATATCGGGTAGAAGTGCAAGCCGATCGCGTTAGAGGAAGGAACAACTGCACCAGAGATGATGTTGTTTCCGTACAGTAAAGAACCGGCAACAGGTTCGCGGATACCATCGATGTCCACGGGGGGAGCAGCGATGAAGGCGATGATGTAGCAAACAGTGGCGCTTAAGAGGGTGGGGATCATCAACACGCCGAACCAGCCGATATAGAGGCGGTTTTCGGTAGAAGCGACCCATTCGCAGAAGCGGTCCCACAGATTAGCGCTTTCGCGCTGCTGTAAAGTGGTGGTCATAGTTTTATGATTGCTATTGGTTTGTCGAGGTAGTTATGATGTTTTTAGATTAACGGGTTTGTAACGATTTGTAAAGGGGTTTCACCTCCAGCAATCCTGATGAGAGTGATAAGCAGGGCTTATCAAGGTTAGGTTCGGGGTCAACCCTAGAGTTTGTATTGACATTGTATGTACAACTGCCTAATATTATTTAATGATGGGTCGGCATGAAGTCGCCTTATATCCATGTCGCTGCTAGGTTTAAAATTATGTCTCGCTCAGAATTTGAAGACTCATCTCGCCAGACTCGTGATGTAACGATCAACATCCGAGCCACACAGAGTCAGAGGGATCTGATTGATCAAGCCGCTCACATCCAGGGAAAAAGCCGGTCCGAGTTCATGCTGGAATCAGCCTATCAAAAAGCACAAGATGCTTTGCTAGACCGGACTTTTTTTGGGTTAGATCACCAAAAATATCAGGAATTTGTCACCCTGCTGGATGGAGGCCCTCAGCCAAACGCCAAGTTACACCATCTCTTAAGCACTAACTCTCCGTGGGATTAGATCGCGACGCGCTTCGCCCTCCGGAAAAACTGAATTCGTCCCATCAAATTGAGACCTTTGACTCAGGAAACAACCCGCTCAATGACTGGCTCAAACGCCGTGCGTTAAAAAATGAAGCTGAGGGGGCTTCCCGAACTTATGTTCTATGCGCGGGGGAGGTGGTGATTGCATATTACTGTCTTGCAAAGGGGGCCGTGGCCCAAACCACAGCAACAGGTCGATCGCGCAGGAATATGCCGGATCCGATTCCGGTGATGGTGATTGGAAGACTGGCTGTCGATCGCCACTGGCAAGGCAAAGGGATTGGGCGTGCACTGCTACGAGATGCCATTCTGCGAACCCTGAAAGCGGCTGACATTGCAGGAATTCGGGCAATTCTTGTTCATGCGATTTCGGAAGATGCCAAGCAGTTTTATGAAAAGTGTGGATTTACTGCTTCTGCGATCGAGCCAATGACACTAATGGTGACAGTTAAAGATGCGATCGCCGCACTGGGTTAGTCAGGCGCAATCGTAAAGTATATCTAAATATCTGGTATGCAGCCCGAGTCAGACTTTACCCATTGCTGATTGCTATGATTTTTGAAGGGATTTATGATGGGTCTCAACTTCAGCAGAGAGTTAGGATTTGTCATGGGTATTTAGCCTATTTCCTCACCAATTTGAGATAATAAATAAAAGCTAAGGGAAACATTTTTTTATGAGCGAAACAGTAACCGATATCAACCGCCTAGCGCCATTCCCTGACCATACGCAACTACCAGAAGAAGACGGCACGTTTGTGAAAAATTTTCAGGAGCATCCCCAGAGCATACTACTGACTGATTCCCTCGGACCCGTTTTAGAGCAACGGCATCCGGATGGACAGTATTGTATTGGACAAGATAGCGGCATTTACTGGCGAGAAACGGACCCCCCGGAAAAGGGAGCGGAGGCCCCGGATTGGTTTTATGTGCCGAATGTGCCCCCGAAACTGGATGGGGAGGTGCGTCGTTCTTATGTGTTTTGGCGAGAATTGAGGGCCCCTTTGATTGCCTTAGAGTTTGCCAGTGGCAATGGCGCGGAAGAACGCGATAGAACTCCGCTGGGGGTGTCTGTGGAGGGAAAAACGGTTAGACCGGGTAAGTTTTGGGTGTATGAACAGATTATCCGCATTCCTTACTATGGAATTTATGAAATCAAGTCGGGTCAGTTAGAGGTTTATCATTTGACGGATTTTTCTTATCAAATGATAGAACCGAATGAACGAGGTCATTATCCAATTGAGCCGATGGGAGTGGAGTTGGGATTATGGCATGGGACCTATCAAAATCAAAACCAATTGTGGTTACGGTGGTGGGATTTGGAAGGGAATCTGTTGTTGATTGGTTCGGAACGCGCTGAGTTGGAAAAACAGCGGACGGAACAGGAAAAACAGCGTGCGGAAGCGGCAGAACAGCGAACGGAACAGGAAAAACAGCGAACGGAACAGGAAAAACAGCGTGCGGAAGCGGCAGAACGGAAAGCGGCACGATTAGCGGAACGTTTGCGATCGCTCGGAATTGACCCGGATGCGGAGGGGGATATCTAAGCCGATCGCCCCTGCATCTGTGCAAATCCACAAACCCAAAGCGATCCCGATTGGGGGCGCTTTTTTATTTGAAGCTCCAATTAAACCGAAATTCTGTGATACATCCTTCCTTTTAAATAAATCCTAAATCGGTAAATTTTTTAGGTAAATAAAATATTAAATTTGTCAAATTTTGCCAAATTAATAATTAATTAAATGGATTTTATGTGATATAATGAACAGTGAAAATCATAGAATATGACCACTCAGAATACTCATGAGAATTAATCAAATATCCCTAGGCTTGAGCTTAGTCTCCTTAATTGGACTGATTAGCTGTACCGAACAGACAGCAGGCCGAATTTGCGAATATACTCCGGCTGCGGGCCAACCCAATCCATTAGGGGAACAAGCGAGTTTCAGGATTCGAGAACAAGAGGGAAACACGATTTTTACCTATCAACCTGACCCCAGTGAAATGCTAGATGAGACGATTGAACTCTCAGGCAGACGAGAGTTAACTTATAGAAATACGGACTTAGATACGGCCCGAGTCATATTGATTCAAAACCCCGAACACTATAAGCGACTGATTGACAAAGAAAGCAACGAAAATTTTGCAGCGGTGAATGAAAGTTTAACCTGTCGGTAAGACGAAAAGCGATTAAAGAGTGGGAGTTAGCTACAGAGGGGAAGCCCCCGGGTAAAGATGTGGGCTAATTAATAAGCGTGCCGATCGCCTCGGTTCGCTATAATAAAAAAATAAACAGATATGATTGCTTCGCTCAATCCCAGGAACCTTCACCTCTATGGCTTTACCTATAGTTGCTATTATCGGACGCCCTAACGTGGGCAAATCAACCCTTGTCAATCGGATTGCTGGGGGTAAACAGGCGATCGTCCATGATGAACCGGGAGTCACCCGCGATCGCACCTATCGAGATGCCTTCTGGCAAGACCGAGATTTTCAGATCGTCGATACTGGCGGATTAGTCTTTGATGATGAGACCGAATTTTTACCCCTAATTCGAGAACAAGTCCTGACAGCGCTGACCGAATCCAGCGTTGCGCTGTTTGTTGTGGATGGACAACAAGGGGTTACGGAAGCCGATCGCGAAATTGCCAACTGGTTGCGTCATCAAAAAGTCCCGGTTGTCCTAGCTGTAAATAAGTGTGAATCCTTAATGGAAGGATTGACCCAAGCGGCAGAATTTTGGGAATTAGGCATGGGTGAACCTTATCCCATTTCTGCCATTCACGGCAGTGGAACGGGAGATTTATTAGATATGGTGATTCCCCACTTGCCCCCGCCTTCTGAAATTGAAGAAACGCCGGAAATTAAAGTGGCGATCGTTGGACGTCCCAATGTGGGTAAATCTAGCTTACTCAATGCCTTTGTCGGAGAAAAGCGGGCAATTGTTAGTCCAATTTCGGGAACGACTCGCGACAGTATCGATACCTTTGTGGAACGGAACGGAAAAACCTACCGAATTATCGATACTGCCGGGATTCGGAAAAAGAAAAATGTGGAATATGGACCAGAATTTTTTGGCATCAACCGGGCGTTTAAAGCGATTCGTCGGGCGGATGTGGTGCTGTTGGTCATTGATGCCGTGGATGGGGTAACGGAACAGGACCAAAAACTGGCGGGACGAATCGAAGAAGAAGGACGCGCCTGCGTCATGGTGATTAATAAATGGGATGCGATCGAGAAAGATTCCTATACCATTTATGACTATGAACGAGATATCAAAAGTCGCCTCTATTTCCTAGAATGGGCAGAAGCAATTTTTGTGAGTGCCGTCACCGGAAAACGGGTGGAAAACATCCTTGATTTAGTTGATAAATCGGCGGAAGAACATTCTCGTCGGGTTTCCACTTCAGTGATTAATGAAGTGCTAAAAGATGCCTTGCATTGGCATAGCCCTCCGACCAGTCGTCAAGGAAAACAGGGCAAAATCTATTATGGGACACAGGTTACCAGTCAACCTCCCACCATTGCTTTGTTTGTGAATGACCCGAAACGATTTAACGATAATTATCGCCGTTATATCGAGCGTCAGTTCCGTGAACAACTGGGATTTACTGGGAGTCCATTGCGGTTGTTATGGCGTGGGAAAAAAGCTCGTGACTTTGAGGATAATAATACCACCAATCGAGCCGTTAAGGTTTAGGTTGTTCCAATAACTGGCTATTCGGCGTGGGGGTAATTTATGAAATTCCCCTACAAAAAAGACAGGGTGAACCCGAACCCCTTGGACAGCGGTTTTAGAAGCTTTGAACATTTACTTTCTCGAATCCGATGGATTTATTGCGATCGCTGCCTATCGGCTTGTATTTAGAACAACCCATTACCTGGTTACATGGCTTGGATGCGCGAGTCAAACTGCTGTGGTTGATGAGCTTTTTAATTGCGCCAGTCTTAGCGAATCCGATTTGGCGGCTTGGGTTGGTTTTACTGCTAATTTTGATTACGATTAGTGCCTTAATTCCTTTGCGAGTTTGGCGCAAACAAATGGGGTGGTTGTTAAGCCTATCTCTGTTAGTTTGTCTGATTACAGCGATCGCACCTGATGGACTCCCGGTAGAACACCAACCGCGCCTTCCCGCCCAAGAAATCACCTTCGATCGCCAACCCCTCACTCTCCCTCCGACACCCGTCAGAAATCCTTGGTACAATCCCTTTGGCTGGGGTGAAGAAACCCCCGAACCGGAGGAGACGATTGACAGTGAACTTCCCCAACCCACTGATTACCGTTACGTCCTATTTGAGCAAGGGCGGTTTACAATTACCCGTCGTTCTTTGGATTTAGGAATCCGGATCAGCACTTTATTTTTTACCCTAATTTATAGCACCAATCTCTATCTACTTACTACTGCCCCGGAAGAGATTGCTGCGGGAATTGAGGAGTTAATGAGTCCCCTGAAACGGTTTAATATTCCCACTACGGAAATTGCCTTAACTTTAACCCTATCCCTGCGCTTTATCCCCCTAGTGTTAGAAGAAGTTCAGAACTTAATTCGTTCTGTGCGAACTCGGGCAATTAATTGGAAAAAATTAGGCTTGCGGGGAACCACTAAAGTCTGGTTTTCTGTAGTAGAAAGATTGCTGGAAAATCTGCTATTGCGTGCTCAACAAATTGCCGGAGGGATGCAGGTGCGAGGATTTACTACCCCGAACACCCATCGGGTGCAGTGGCATCCGTTAAAACTGAGAAATGGAGACTGGGTGGCGATCGCCATATTGGTAGGATTTTGGGGGATGCGTTTCTTATGGGGATGGCAAGTGTGAAGCGATTAAATACAACATCCATTCCCCCTTGGTATTGGCGATCGCTGCCGTTAAAACAGCGGACGGGTACTCAAGTCTTTGAGGCCTTATTTCTCATCCCTCAATCTGAAAACAAGCAACCAGAAGCGGCGATCGCCACCCTTTTAGAAAGTCCTTATCCGACTCCCACTCCCATTCCAGAAGCGAGATATTCTATCTGTGCCGGTGCACCGAGATGGATTGACAACCGTCCTCAATTGTGGACGCCAGAAGTTGGAGAAATTCTGCCTAGTTTGCGGCAATTGCTTAAGCGCAAACAGCCAGAAAAATCTGAACCCATTCAAGAACTTGATTCCCTCCCACTCCTTAATCGCGATGCGCTTCCTTTCACCGGAGGATGGTTAGGATGGTTGGGGTATGATTTAGCCTGGGAAATTGAAAACCTCCCCCATTTGAACGATGATCCCCTGCCCTTTCCGGTGAGTTACTGGTATGAACCCGCCAACTTTGCAATTCTTGACCATCATC
The DNA here is from genome assembly GCF_025370875.1 of Laspinema palackyanum D2c. Taxonomy (NCBI): domain Bacteria; kingdom Bacillati; phylum Cyanobacteriota; class Cyanophyceae; order Oscillatoriales; family Laspinemataceae; genus Laspinema; species Laspinema palackyanum. The sequence continues at coordinate 186,615 of NZ_JAMXFD010000001.1, read as the reverse complement.
AACAACAGTTGTGGATTGCCAGTAGCGATCGCGATGAACTGGACCTCCTCGAACAGAAATTAGAAAACTCTTTCACCCCGGAACCCTCTCCTCACCAATCCCCTAATACCGAAGGTGTTATTTCCCCTTACCCCCAGTTTCATTTGTCCCAATTTGACTATGAAGAACGGGTTAGGAAAGCACAAAAATATATCACCGCTGGGGATATATTTCAAGCCAATTTATCTCTGCGATTTGAAACAACAACTCAGCAGGAAAGTTGGGACGTTTATCGGACCTTGCATACTATTAATCCCTCTCCCTTTGCTAGTTATTGGCGGACTCCCTGGGGAGATGTGGTGAGTTGTTCTCCGGAACGATTGGTGCAATTACAAGGAAAAACTGCCCAGACTCGTCCGATTGCTGGAACTCGTGCTAGGGGGAAAACGCCCGAACTGGATGAACAACTCGCCAGGGAATTACTCGCTAACCGGAAAGAACGTGCCGAACATATTATGTTGGTCGATTTGGAACGAAATGATTTAGGGAGAGTTTGCGAATGGGGAACGGTAGAAGTTAACGAATTGTTGACCATTGAACGGTACAGTCATGTCATGCATTTGGTGAGTAATGCCGTGGGTACTCTCCGTGGCGATCGCGATAGTATTGATTTAATTCGCGCCACCTTTCCTGGTGGCACTATTACCGGCTGTCCCAAAGTCCGATGCATGGAAATTATTGAAGAACTAGAACCAGTGCGGCGCAGTCTGTTTTATGGTTCCTGTGGTTATTTAGACTGGCGAGGACAGCTTGATTTGAATATTTTGATTCGGACCTTATTATTTGCGCCAGAGGCATCGGAAACTGCCAAAAATGATGGAAAAAACTATCGAGTCTGGGGACAAGTGGGGGCCGGAATTGTTGCTGATAGTGAACCGGAAAAAGAATGGTATGAGTCCCTAGATAAAGCCCGCGCCCAACTGGCGGCATTGCAGATGGCGATCGCATCCGGTGAAGGGTGATGACAATGGCGATCGCTCGCTCCAGATGTGATAAAAATGCCGATGATTAATGCAGCAATCACTCCAATTTGATGGCGGTGCAGAAGATGAGAATCTAGCTGCAGCTTAAAAGAAGAAAGTAGGTCATTTTGCAGCAGTTAGATAATAGAATTGACGAGAGGGAGTGTCTCCCTCGGTGATGAGTCGTAGAACACGAGACGCGGCCACTCCGGGGAAGAATTATTGAATTTATTATCTATCCCTAGCCTAAGAGTATGGGGATTTCCACGATTTCTGATAAAATTATCCCCGTCCAAGCTTGCGGCAAAAACTCAGGGGAGAAACGGGTCACATCCCGAAACTCCATACCAACTGACTCCGCCAGAGGGACCTTAGTGACTCTATAACCGTTATGATTAACGGTACTCATCTGAACCTGAATGAACACTGAAACTTACTTAAATCATCCTACTTTTGGTCTACTCTATCGGGTGTGTCTGATCGAACAAAATCAGGAGTTGTTCACGACCCTCTATGCCCAACGCCTATTTTTTTTAGCGCTTTCTGGCATAGACGGGTTAAGATTTGAGCCGGTCACCCGTGCCGATGCTCGCCTCCTCGTCGAAAACCGCTTGCGATTGCTCAGACGCATGGGGCAAACTCAGGAATTCGCTGAACTTCAACTCATCCACAAACGCACGTTTCAATGACGATCGCCCAACGGATTGCTCAGATCCGCGCCCACTTACCCGAATCAGTCCGACTGATTGCCGTCACCAAACAGGTGTCGGTGGATGCCATGATGCAAGCTTATCAGGCGGGAATTCGAGATTTTGGGGAAAGTCGCCTTCAGGAAGCCCAAGCGAAATCGGAGCAACTCGGGGACCTGCCCGGTCTAACCTGGCACCTGATTGGACACCTACAAAGTAATAAAGTTAAACCCGCTTTAGACCACTTTCAGTGGATCCATTCTATTGATAGTTTGAAATTAGCGCAACGAATCGATCGCTTGGCGGACGGACTCGAAATTAAACCAAAAGTCTGCCTCCAAGTAAAAATCGTACCCGACCCCAACAAATCTGGGTGGCAGATTCCTGAACTCATCGAGGATTTAGCGACCCTAAATCAATGTAAAAACTTAGAAATCAAAGGATTAATGACCATTCCCCCCTTGGGATTGGATCAAGCAAAAACCCTGGCCCTGTTCGAGCGCACTCGTCAACTCGCTCAAGAAATCCAGGCCCAAAATTGGGATCAGATTTCCATGCAGGAGTTATCAATGGGAATGTCAGGGGATTATCATTTAGCTGTCCAATCTGGGTCCACAATGGTCAGACTAGGGACAATCCTATTTGGAGAGCGATCGCCGTAAAATCTAGCCCCGGACCGTTAGAATTGAGGAAAAGGTGGGCGAATCATTTCCCCTTACCCCCTTTAGTCCAATCCCAATCGCGATCGGCAATCTCCGGGTTCCACCCCTCCCAAATCCAGTTCAAATCCCATTCAAATCCAGTTTTCAATTATAGTGATCAACCACCGCCCCCGATTGCACCAAATTCCCAGCAAGAAGTCTGGAAAATTTTGGGCATAATCGGCAACTTATGGCAATATACAATAAACTGATAACTTGGGTAGGGTTGGGCATGGCGAATGGAGTGCATTTCCTATTAGGAGAGAGTTCCTTCCTCAACGGGGTTTACCCCGGCGCTCAGTCACGCTCAAGGGCATCTATAACCGAAGCGGGAGCCAAGGGTTAAGCCGCACTCAGTCGTTGGAACTCCACCTCTGATTAGGGGTTGATTGAGTCGGAACCTGAGTCTATACCGAACTAACATCCAAAATTGATTTGGGCTGGAATGGGGATTTTAGACAGAATGCCCTGATGTTACCCTAGTTTTGATGGAGCAAAAGCCGTGAATACGATTTTTTCTAAGCTACGAGATATGGTCGGACTCAACGAATCTGTGGATTACGAGTATGAGTACGACGAAATAGAAGGAGAAGGATACCAAAACCTTTACCAAGACCAACCCGCAGCCTCTCCCGAAGCAGAAGCTCGCCGGAATCGCACTCCCGTGCGGACGACCACAACCGGAATGGGAATGGTTGGAGCAGAAGGCGCAATGGGATCAAGTATGAATGCTATCAATAACGTGATCGGTCTACCTGGGGCTGCCAACGGGATTTCTGAAGTGGTGGTAATGGAGCCGAAATCCTTTGAGGAAATGCCTCAAGCGATTCAAGCCCTGCGGGAACGCAAATCCGTCGTCCTCAATCTGACGATGATGGATCCGGACCAAGCTCAAAGAGCCGTTGATTTTATTGCCGGTGGGACTTATGCCTTAGATGGGCATCAAGAACGAATTGGGGAAAGCATTTTCCTGTTTACCCCCAGCTGTGTTCAAGTCAGCACTCAAAGCGGTGTGGTTCACGATGTCCTGCAACCCCACCTGCGGACCGCCCGTCCTCCCTCTGTCCAAACAAGCTGGACCCCGGAACAAGTCCGGATGGCACAGTAGGCAAAGTAAATGAACCGTTCTTGGTCAGCGATCGCCCTTATAGCCAAGTTGACCAAGGACCTTAAACCCTTTACAGGAAATTAGCAACCGTTGTTGGTAAAACTAGGAATTATTGGAGGCGGGGTAATGGGAGAAGCGCTCCTATCCCGCCTAATTGCTCGTGCCGCTTATCAGCCACAGGATATTCTGATTAGCGATCCCGTGCAGCAGCGACGCGAGTTTTTAGCGAAACAGTATGGGGTCGGAGTCACTGGAGACAATGCAAAGGTGGCGGCAGCAACAGAAGTCTTGCTCCTCGCCATCAAACCCCAAGTCTTTGAGTCCGTCACCGCTGCCTTACCTTCCCCCGGCCAAAATGGACAAGTCCCAGTCATCCTATCCATTTTAGCCGGAGTCCCCCTAAGTAAATTAGAACGGGCTTTTCCCGGCGCACCAATTGTCCGCTCCATGCCGAATACCCCGGCAACTGTTGGTGCTGGGATTACTGCGATCGCCCCAGGAACTCAAGTCCAACCCGAACACCTCGAACGGGCCAAAACCGTCTTACAAGCCGTGGGAGATGTAGTCCAGGTTCCCGAGTCTTTGATGGATGCCGTCACCGGCCTCTCCGGTTCTGGACCCGCTTATGTAGCAATTTTTGTCGAAGCCTTGACAGATGGCGGCGTTCGTGCTGGTCTACCCCGAGCCATTGCCGCCCAACTCGCCTTACAAACCGTATTGGGAACAGCGACTCTGATTCAAGAAACCCAACTGCACCCGGCAGAACTGAAAGACCGGGTAACCAGTCCCGGAGGCACAACTATAGCGGGAGTCGCGCAGTTAGAAAAAGCCGGATTTCGCTCCGCCTGTATCGAAGCTGTGGAAGCAGCAACGGAGCGATCGCGACAACTAGGAAGTTAAACGAACTAGGCATCTGCGTCTAGCAACACCCGGCGGGGGTTTAAACCCCCGCCTAACAGCTAAAGTCGGTTGAAACCGACTGAAAACACCACGGTATAAGATTTGCAGTCGTCTTTAGACGACTTTAGCTATGAGGCCGCCAATCGTTTAAACCCCCGTCGGTTGTTGCTGTATCCAGTCCTAGGACATTTTAATAGTATGAGATAGACAAAAAACCAGATTTTACCAACGGAATCTGTTGCTAATTCCCTGCATTTTTGTAACCCAATTCCGTAATTTTCTGGCTACTGTACTGCCATCCTAAGAGGGAATACTTTCCGAGGGTTGGGGTAACTTTTGGCCGATGCGGGGTTCGGTGCCAGAAAGTAGGCGATTAATATTGCTGCGGTGTAGCCAGATGACATAGAGGGAAGCCGCTAACATAAAAATTTGATAGGACAGGGGTTGATGCATTGCAAACATGATCCCCGGTAGGGCGAGGGCGGCTAACATTGAACTGAGGGAGACAATGCGGGTAAAGGCTAGGACAATTCCAAAGACCCCAAACCCGGCGAGGGCGATCGCCCAATTTAGAGCAAATAGCACCCCTAAACTGGTGGCAACCGCCTTTCCACCTTTGAAATTAATCCAGATTGATTTGGTATGACCCAACAACGCCCCTAATCCAGCGAGGATGACCATCCAAGACAGCCAACTGGCAGCAGGTCCAATATTTGCAGCGAGTTTCTGGACCACTGGCAAAGCGTAAGCAAAACGCACCAGGGCGATCGCGGCTATCCCTTTTAAAATATCCACCAGAAACACCACCAAAGCCGGTCCTTTCCCCACAGTTCTCAGGACATTAGTCGCCCCGGTTGAACCCGACCCTTCTTGACGAATATCAATTCCCTTCAACTGTCGAGCCACAATATAACCTGTAGGGAATGAACCAAATAGGTAAGCAGCAATTAACAACAACCCATTTAAAATTAGCCACAAACTCATAAACGTTTATCCTCAGTTTTAAGCAATTTAGAGTCAAGTTTGGGGTTGGTCCTTAGGTAAGGACCAAAGACCCAAAGGGTTAAAGGGTAGGCAATTCTGGATCAGCAGCAAATGCTAACCAGAGGGGGAATTGGAGGAGTCCAAGGTTGATTTGGTTTTCCGTTTCATCAATCAAAATTAGCGGAACTTGCTTCTGTTTAAGCAAGCGGTCCGCTTTTTGGGAGAGGGCTTCGGGAGCCTCAAAGAGAACCACGCCCCCTTCTGGACCAAAATCAATCCGGGAAATGCCGAGACAGTCCTGTAAACCCCTGCGCCATTCGCCGAGACGTTCGGGAGAATTGGCGAGGACGAGGGTGCGGAGGCGATCGCCATAGAGACTCTTCAGGACCGAAATGGCTGCTGATGCCACCAGAATATTTTGTAAGCGACTCCCCAAGCTCCGGACTGCACCTCTTGCACCTTGGGTAAAAAACCAGTTGGAAAGCCGTTCGGCGTGTACGGGTTCAAAGGTGCGCCGGACTTGCCACGGCGGACCATAATAGTCCGGCATGGTGCGATATTTATCCAACAACCGGCGAATCTGTTTTGCGCGGTCTTGAAACGGCTGTTCGCCAAAGGTGGGAGTGGGTGAACCCGTGCGATCGCCACCTTTTGCTGCTGCTTTCGGAGGCATTTTCGCCGGTTCCGGTTCTGGCGGGGTTAACTCCAGTTGTTCCACGGAATTGACCAAATCCTGCAAACTGCCGGACAGATAGTCTTTAAAGCCCTGAACCCGAATCGCGAGGTCTTGGGACACCCCAGCAAAGGTGGTTCGCATTTCCGTGCGGATGCGTTCTTGGCGGCGTTCCAGTTGTTCTACAGAAATTTGTAAATTGTGCTTGCGCTGTTCCAGTTCGGTTAAGGCATCTTGGACCAAGCGACCGATCGCTGCTTGGGTTTCTGTCTGTTCTTGCAAGAGTTCGGCACGACTCGCCTGCAATTGCAAAATAGCAGCTTTGAGTTCCCGTTCTTGTTCCTGTAATTGCGCCACCCGTCGCGCCAAGGATGCCGCTTCATCCTCAATCGCCAAGGGGGGAGACGCAATCTCCTCCGTCGGGGGTTCTTCCGTCGGTGGTTCTTCCTCCGGTGGTTCTTCCTCCGTGAGTTCCTCTGCCGGTGGTTCTTCCTCCGGTAGGTCCGAGGGTTCCACTGGGAGTTCCGCTTCCGGTTCCCAGTTCTGCGACTCCGCCCGTGGTAGGGTCAACTCTGGTAGGGGTAGTGCCGCTTCATCGGGGATAGAGGGTTCTGGCTCTTTCCAGAGGTCTTCTGAGAGATTGATCCCCTGAGTGGAATCCTCCGAGAGCGATGAGGAGGAGGAAGCCTCAAACGGCTCTGGGGAGTCGGATTTGTCCTGAGTTTCTAAGGGTTCTGGATTGTGTGTTTCGTCTGCATTCATGGCAAAATATTTTAAACTTTAGAGATGACCCAGAGCCGAGCAGGGAGTTAGGAAGGCGGGGATGCGTGCTGTCAAAGAACCATTCAAGGGCCCGATCGCGCCTCTAGCCCGAGGTTGGGGATAGGGTGGGATTTCAAAGGGGTAAAAGAATCGGTGGTACAACGATGGCGATCGGCCTTAAATCCGGGGACAGCGTTCTTCCAAACAGGCTTGAAGTTGTTTGGGATCGAACAAAACTGGCAGGAAATGGATGCTTTTCACTTCCTTAAAGTAAAACAGAATGGGAACTCCAGGCCAGAAAATTCGCCAATTGATCCATTCGGCGTAAGGAAAGGAGCGAATCAAGTTTCCCGAGCGATAAACATCTAAGGCTTTCGGGGTAAATTGCAGGCGAATGGTTGCCGCTTGGACCATTAAAAATAACCCGAAGGCGGCTATGGGTAAACTCGCCAAAGGTTGTACGGCCAAGAGCGGAATACTGCCGATGATAAAGGCCCAAGGGAGGACGTAACTGGGAGCCAGTTCTTGGGTTGAGGTTGAGGTGGAAGTGGAAGTTGGTGTGGTCACAACAGTACCCTGTATTGCGATCGAGGCTGATAGAGAAGTGAATGTTTCTATTTTAAAGGCTCAGTCGCGGAATCCGATTAGAAGACCCCACTCCCCATGCCGCGAAACATCAGCCAGGAGAGAAAGAAGTTGGAGGTAAAGATGGCGAGTAGGGAGGTAACAACGGCAGTGGTGGTGGATTGTCCTACGCCTTTGGCCCCTCCGGTGGTGGTCAAGCCCCAGCTACAGCCAATGATGCCAATTAACCCGCCAAAGCACAAGGCTTTAATCGAGGCGGTGATTAAATCCCAGGTTTGGACTAAGCTGCGGACGGAATCGAGAAAGACGGTTTGAGAAATGGGATAGAAATTGGTGGCGATCAGCATTCCCCCGATCATTCCTGTGGCAAAGGAGAGCAGGGTCAACACGGGGAGCATGATACAGCAGGCGAGGACTCGGGGAATGACGAGGTAATCGATGGGGTCGGTTTTGAGAATGTAGAGGGCGTCAATTTGTTCGGTGACTTGCATGGTGCCGATTTCTGCGGCAAAGGCAGAACCGACTCGTCCGGCGAGAACGATCGCGGTTAAAACTGGGGCCAGTTCCCGCGCTAAGGCGATCGCCAACACCCCACCCACGGCGCTTCCAGCCCCAAAGTTGAGGAACTCCCGCGCCACCTGGATGGTGAACACCATGCCGACAAAGCTGGCGGTGAGGAGGGCGATAAAGAGGGAATCAGGTCCGACGAGGGCCATCTGTTCGATGGTGTTGCGGCGGTGAATTTTTCCGGAGACGAGGTGAAAGATCACCTGTCCACCGAGGACGATGGCGGAGAGCAACCGTTGAAACCACTGGCTTAAGTTGGAGGTTGACTTAGTTTGAGTCAAAGGAGTATTGAGGGGCGTGACGACAGGTAAGGGTGGAGTTGTTTACAAATTTTAAACAACTTTTTTAATCAAAATTTAATATTTGTGACAGAACTGTTTGAGGGCTGCGATCGGGCCTATCTTATAAATCAAAGCGTTTCAGATTCAGGCGAAAAAGAGAGTTTATCGGTATCCCGTTTTGATTTTATGAATAGGTTTCCTCATGTTCTGCGATCGCTATTATTAACCAGTTTACTGAGTTTTGCCGTCCCGACCCTAACCTTGGCCGGTGGATTAGTCATTGCCGAGGCGATCGCCCACCTTCCCGGACTGACCCACCTCGGTCAATCCGCTGTTAAGCAGTTGTTACAATTCTTATCCACCTTTGGCAGTGGTCATCCCCTCCAAGGGGCGATCGTTATTGGACTCACCTGTAGCGTAGTCGGAATCTTATTTGATGCCTATGCCTTATCCCGCTATCAAAACCTCCGGGGACCCGAATAAAGCCCCCATCTCGATGGCAATCTCCCCTATCAACCCAGGACAAATGACAAATGACCCATCTCCCCCATCTCGATTGGGGCTCTCCCCCATCTCCCCTAAATCAAAAGCCGGTAGTCCTCAAGGTGACTACCGGCTTTTGATTGAAGGAATCAAACATTGCTATACCCAAAAGGAAAAGGCGATTGGATAGGAATGTTTGCGGTGAGGAAAAAGTTTGTTCGTGACTTAGGGTTCGCATCGCCCACTACCGCGTCCCACTTGGTGATGAGTTTTCATCATCGGACAGTTAGGCTCAGCTTGGTTAGACTTCACGAGGTTTTGAGCGATCAGGATGCTATCAGTCGGGGACTGTTCTCCTTCCGAAGCGCGCAAGTCCCGGCGGCTGCAACCCGGTTTGCTATCCTCAGTCTCGCAAGGGTTAATCTGGTTGTTTTCCGAGGGTAAGGTGAAGCTTGCTAAATAGGGATGAGAAAAGAATCCCTTACTGTCGGTAGCCAAAGGCTCTAGGGAGAAAGACTTGGCACTCGGAGCAAGATTAGCAAATAACAGAGTAGAGAGAACAAGAATAGTAGAGAGGCGCATAAAGGAATTGCCTAGGGTAACTGATAATCCCTAATACGCATTCCTTCTGCTCTATCTGGACAAGAAAGATAAAAAAATAAATTGTTTTTTGAGGGGGGTGAGAATAACCCAGTCTGCAACTCCAGAAGATATGAATACAGAAGGTTTTCAGGCAACTTTTACTGGGATTTTTTGCATTCCATCCCCCGCTACAGCCCTTGATTTAAAATGGATTGAACCTTTTATCCCTTCGGGGAGTCATTAAATTGTTTTATTTTTACTGGGTGGCAGAGAATTGTGAAAATTTGATGAAGTTTTGCAGATTTTTAGGCTTTTCTTTATGAAAAGTTTAAAGAAAACTGCACCGAACTAAAGAGGGCAGAATCCGCCAACTCTGGGCATTATCGGTGGAATTACGGACAATAGACCCGCCAATTAAACTGATGTTAAATCTTCGGTTTCTTTCGGTTCTGGAGTACAGTCAGTGTTCCACGGACATTGGCGATAATGTGCATCTAGGGCATCTAAATTAGGTCTATGGGCTTCTTCCTCTGGGACAGACAGCCGCCGACCGGCTAATTTGCCATAGTTGGTTTGGCCTAATTCGGGAGAAAGCAGGACTTGCAATGTTCCGGGTTCGATCGCAATTTGTTTGGCGGCGAATAAGCGTTGAATATCCGCCCTCAAAATTAAGCCATTCCAGATATCACTAGAACGGGTTGGCTGATGGGGGTCGAGACGAACCACTTCCAGGGCCTCTTCTACATCACAGCCGGTAATGGGGCATCGTCCTTTATAGGCGGTCAATAACTGACGGCGAAAGGCTTTGTAATGAAGTGGGTTCGTGACTAAAGCTAAGAGTAAAATAACCAGAGCACTGAAGGCTAATCCCGCGATCGCCCCGAGGGTTAAGGTTGCAATAAAGGGTTGATTGGCTTTGGTTTCGGCAACTTGGGGGGATTCAGCAATCCTCAAACTGCTGATCATTTCCCCTTGCGCCTGAGTCGCTTCCGTTATGGCAGTTTGGATCTGAGTCAGTCTTTCTTGTTTGAGGGTCACCGCTTGTTGCAGTTGCGATCGCTCTGCCTCATCGACTCCATAATACTCATCTAAATTTTGTTGGGCGGACTGGAGTTCTTGACGCGCTTGGGAGAGGCGGAGATTGAGCTGTTCCACCACGCCATTGAGACGCGCTGTATTAATCAGTTGACTCTGCTGGACCATTGCCTGCATCAGTCCCGATGCAGTTTGGAGGGCGCGTTCGGAGTTATTATCTCGATACATCACCCGGAGAGACCCGGAGGTTTCGGGACTGGGGAGTTTCAATAACAGGCGATCGCGAACTTCCACCGGAGACAGATTCACATTATCTGCCACCGCTTGAATTACATTATCCGCCAACAGTAACCGGACCAACTCTTCCGGCTGAGAAAATTGCTGCCCTTGATTAATAATTTGCCGGGTGGTTTCCGACAAAGAATCCGGCAGTTCAGTCCCGCGTAAAGAACCCGTCGCAATATATTTGGGAATGGGTTCTATCTGCAAAGCCATCACACCTCCGATGCCCAATCCGGCAGTCATCAGCGCCAAAACTAGCCATTTGTAACGATTTAAACTGTGAAGATAGCGGGAAACAAAAGAAAGATTCATGGCTTGCAGACACCGGATTAAAGGGTTAGCAAAATCAGGAAATAAAACGGTTAGCGCAGGGCAACCGGAACCGCTTCTAGTTTTGGAATTAACTGAATGTCATATTCCTCTTCAAATACGATTTTTTTCTGGTCCAAACTCCAGAGTTCTAAAACGCACGGATCATCCGGTTCATTGGGATGGAGGATTAAATGCAGTTGTTTGGTGTTGGGGAAATAGCGGCAACCGAGTTGAGCGATCGCCCCAACTTGGCGGCGGTCTAGGGCAACAGCCAAGCGTAACAACGCACTCAATTGACTCACCATTTTGCGATGGGGCTTGCTGGTCAAATTCCGATAATTATCATGCTTTTTCTTCGGTGCACTCTGGCGGTGATAACGGGCGAGATTGGCAATGATTTCCACCTCGGTATCCGTATATCCCAGCAACTCCCCATTACGAATTAGATAATAGGAGTGTTTGTGATGAGCGGAATGACTGATATGAATCCCGCAGTTATGCAAAATTGCGGCTGACCAGAGTAATTCTCGTTCATTTAAACCCCAGTCATGGAGTAACCCTTGGGTGCGATCGAATAAAGTTAGAACAAATCCGGCAATTCGTTCGGCAGAGTCGAGATTAACGCGGTATTTTTGGGCAATTTTGAGGGTACTGCGTTGCCGGATGGAACTCTGGTAGCGCAGACGGTCCTCAATTAAACCGTGGGTGAGCATCCAATCGACGATGACGCCTTCTCGTAGCGATCGCTCGCAGACGGTGAGGGAGTCCATCTTCAACAAAGTCATCGCTTCGAGCAAAATTAAAGCACCCGGGAGGATAATTTCGGCGCGCTTATCCGACATCCCCGGAATGGCTAACCGTTGATGGTAGGAGAGTTTCCGCAAGCGTTGGACAAAATCAGATAAGTCTTTTAATTTGAATTGATAGCCGGTGAGGGGAGAGGGTTCGAGTCCCTGTTTTTCCCGGGCGATCGCCACGGCGAGGGTTTCAATGGTTCCCGAGGTCCCCACTAACCGAGGCTGTTCATCCAAGTACAACTGCGCCTGCAACTCCTCTACTGGACGCTCTAACATCCCGCGAATGTAAGCTTGCAAAAAGTCAAACTCGCTGTTACTAATCGGGTCCGTGGTAATAAATTCGCTGGTCAGACGCACGGCCCCAATTTTCGTGCTACTCAGGAACCGGGGCTCATGACCATCCCCTAAAATCAGTTCCGTGGAACCGCCCCCAATATCAATAATGATATGGGGTTCTTCATTAAAGTCCATCCCCGAGAGAACGCCGAGATAGATTCGTCGCGCTTCTTCCTGTCCAGAAATTAAACTGACCCGGAGTCCCAGTTCGGTTTCAATTTCCTTGAGAAAGTCCCTGCCATTGGGGGCTTCGCGCATCGCAGAGGTAGCCACGGCAACCACTTGTTCGGCATTCAGACTCTCAGCGCGTTGCTGGAAGCGTCGCAGCGCTGAGAGAGTGCGTGCCATGACTTCCGGTTTGAGGTTGCCCGTTTTGATCTCGCGATCGCCCAAACGCACGGTTTCCTTTTCCCGGGTCATAATCGTAAAACTCGGTAGGGTTGGGTCAATTTTGACAACCACCATGTGCAGGGAGTTCGTTCCCATATCGATCGCAGCGAGAATATGTTGTTTCCCCACATCGGGATCCGGAATCCTCACGATGGGAACGGATTTGCTCAAGGTCATTGTTTTTCCCTCCAGGAAAGTAAGGCGGCGATGCGTGACTATGGGGTGCAAGCCGGAATCGAACCGGAATTGAGGAATATCTCCGGTCAAAGAGGCAACTGTTGCATTCTTTGTGTGGGATTGGCTTAACTCACCCGGAGGTTGCTAATTAAGGCATTGACAAATTTTCGCTCTGGATGACGAGAATGCATCCAACCGATATCCCGGGGTTAGGGATCGATTCCACTGTTGAACCCAAGATAACGATATCGTATTAATGAAACATCTCGCGAATTAATTTAAGTAAATGTAATGGTGACGTCACAACCCAACCCGAGCGAACCGACTTGGCAAGCAGTAATTCGGCTGTTACGGTGGAATAAACCTGCCGGACGCCTGATTTTAATGATTCCGGCGCTATGGGCCGTATTTTTAGCGGCGGAAGGAACGCCCCCGGTACTTCTGGTTGGGGTGATTATTTTAGGGTCTTTGGCAACCAGTGCCGCCGGTTGCGTGGTGAATGATTTGTGGGATCGGGATATTGATCCGCAAGTGGAACGCACGCGCGATCGCCCGTTGGCATCCCGCGAACTCTCCATCAAAATTGGCATTGTAGTTGCGATCGTCGCTTTTGCTTGTGCAGGGATTCTGGCACTGTATCTCAATCCCCTCAGTTTTGGGTTGTCCGTGGCGGCAGTCCCGGTGATTATTGGCTATCCTCTGGCGAAACGAGTGTTTCCGGTTCCTCAGTTGGTTTTGTCCATCGCCTGGGGATTTGCGGTCCTGATTAGCTGGAGTGCAGCGGCATCTCACTTAGAGACCTCCACCTGGATTTTATGGGGGGCCACGGTGTTATGGACCTTGGGATTTGATACGGTGTATGCCATGAGCGATCGCGAGGATGATCGCCGGTTGGGGGTGAACTCTAGTGCCTTATTTTTTGGCAGTCGGGCGGCAGAAGCGGTTGCTTTCTTCTTTTTGGCGACGGCGGGATTATTGATTTGGGAGGGAGTCCAGTTAAATCTGACCATACCCTTTTGGGTTGCCGTGGCGATCGCCATTCTGCTGTGGAGTTGGGAATATCTCCAACTGCGCCAGGAAGACATTCCCAGAACCACTTACGGCCAGATTTTTGGTCAAAATGTGGCGATCGGATTTGTCTTACTCGCTGGCATGATTGCCGGAATTTTAAGTTAAATCCAGTCCAAGAATGGGGACCAGCGAGGGACCTCTCTCAATCCGTCTCTCTCTACTGGTTCGTGGAGTTCTATCCAAAGGGGGATAATCTGACACCCAGGATTCAGATACAGTAGAAACATAACAAACCGCACCGTTTCAGGTGTTCATAACACAGGCCCTTGGCCTTTTTAATAATCCCTATAAGAGACAATCCCGTTCGAGGCATTCGGACGGGATTGTTGTTATTTGGGCTGCTTGAAGCCCCCCAATTTCCAACATTTCCCCCAGTTCAACGTCCCGACTTCAGTCGTTCTCTTCGTTCAACGTCCCGACTTCAGTCGTTCTCTTCGTTCAACGTCCCGACTTCAGTCGTTTCTTAAGGGCGATTCGCGAATCGCCCCTACCTTTTAGAGGTAATTCATTAGTCACATTTCACTTAATATTGTCAATTAAAAGCCAGGGAATTGTTATGCAAAAATCACAAGAATAATATTTTTTACACCATAAAAATATCTTTAATTTCGGGAGATTGGAACTTGGGGAAGAGAACGACTGAAGTCGTTACTACGAACATCCGGAGACGACTGAAGTCGTGACGTTGAACGTCCGGAAACGACTGAAGGCGTTACTACGAACATTGATAACGCCTGAAGGCGTTACTACGAACAGGAAGAAGAAACGACGGTGGGAGGGCAGGGGGTGAAAAATCATGTTAAAATCGAACCAAAAACCTTGATTTTCCAAAATTAGCCTGAACTTTGATAGAGGATTCACTCTCAATACTTACCGTGGAATTGCTATGATGTTATCCCGTTGGCTGATTTTCTTGCCCACCCTTCTCTCCCTAACCCTGACTCCCTGGAGTGCCACGGCCAATACCGAAACGCCGACAAATAATTGTCCGGCCATGTTGGGACTTCCGGCACTCGATCGCATTCAACGTCATCAGATTGCGAACGGTGAAACAGTCGAAAGTATTGCCGCCCAATATGAACTGAAACCAGAAACCCTGATGGGGATGAATCCGCCTCTACAAAGTGGTTTAGCGCCGGTGGGAACATCCATTCGGATTGCTCCTTTTGATGGGATAGAGGTCCGAGTCCAACCGGGACAAAGTTGGAATGACTTAGAAGCAATTTATAAGATCCCCGCAGCAGCAATTTTTGATAATAATGGCTGTTTAGTTTCCCCTCCTCTGGTTGTTTTTGTTCCCGGAGTCATCTGGTCCAGTACCAATCCAGAAGGGTCCGGAACTGTGACATCTTTTGTGGATCCGACTTTGAATCCTATTCCCGGTTATCCCCTCCCGGTCGAAGCGGAACCGATTTTAAGATTTGGCTATACTCGGTTAAATTCAGGCAGTGGAGAACCGAAGTTTCATAGTGGGATTGATTACAAGGCGGCGATCGGAACCCCAGTCTTAGCGGGGGATAATGGGGTGGTTGTTTTTGCAGGCGATCGCGGTGCCTATGGCAATCTCATTGTGATTAATCATGCCGGGGGTAAACAAACTCGCTACGCCCATTTGAGTGAAATCTCGGTGACCCTGGGTGAACAGGTGCGGCAGTCTCAACAAATCGGCAGGGTTGGTTACTCGGGGAATCCTGATAGCACTGAACCCCATCTCCATTTTGAAGTTCGCGCTACTTCGGACCAGGGATGGGTGGCAGAAAATCCCGAAGATTTCATCCGCGCTCAAATTTTAGGAAGGTAACAGCTATAAACCGGGTTTCTTGCCCAAATTCTGGCCAGAAATGCCATAAATTAGGAAGAGAAACCCGGCTTTTAGTCCTGGCTATTTCAGCATCTAATCATTGCCTAAGATTGAGCGCTTTCTGCTGCTTCAAGGGCTTCGTCGGGTTCTTCGGTAATGCCATAGATGGAATGATACATCTTGACATACTCTTTGGCGGATTTATTCCAGCTAAAGTCCTGCTGCATCCCTCGGATTTGGAGTTGTTGCCAATAATCCTGATAACGATAGCCTTCCCAGGCGCGAATCATGCAGGTAAATAGGTCTAAAGTTTCATAGCGATCGAAACAGTAACCTGTCCCTTGTTTATTCACGGGATCATGGTGACTGACGGTATCCACTAAACCCCCAGTGCGACGAACAATTGGAACACAACCATAGCGCATGGCTAAGAGTTGACTGATTCCACAGGGTTCAAAGCGACTCGGCATCAGGAAGGCATCGCTTCCGCCATAGATGCGGCGAGAGAGGGAATCATTGTAGAGTAAATAGGTGGCCATGCGTCCGGGATAGCGGGTCGCCAGTTGCCACATTTGGGTTTCATAGTTGCGATCGCCAGTCCCCAGCAAAATAAACTGGGAGTCGGTATAAGCCATAAATCGGTCCAGGATCTGAATGGTCAAATCCAAACCTTTTTGCTCCACCAATCGGGTTACCATCCCAATCAAGAAGGCTTTTTTATTCACCTCCAGACCGACTTCTTCTTGCAGAGCAATCTTGTTTGCAATCCGCTTTTCGATGGTTTCAGCGGTGAAATTTTGCTCTAAATATTTATCGGTTTCGGGATTATAAGAATCCGTATCAATCCCGTTGACAATTCCAACTAATTTACTGCTGATAAAAGACATTAACCCTTCTAGGGTTTCGCCATAAGCCGGGGTCTTAATTTGCTCGGCATAAGTGGGAGAAACGGTATTCACCAAATTGGCATACTGCACCGCTGCGGCCATTGTATTATGACCCTGCATATACCAGGGACACCAGGTCATCTGTTCTAACTTCCAGCGCCAAGGTCCTTGGTAGGCTAAGTTATGAATTGTGAAGGCGGTGGCAATATCCGGGGATTGATTCATCCAGACTGGAATCATGCCGGTATGCCAATCGTGGCAATGGATTAAATCGGGTTTCCAGTAGTTCCAGGCAAATTCCGCTGCACCATTGGAAAACAGGGTAAACCGCCATTCTTCATCTTCCCCGGCATAAATCCGCCGAGGCATAAAGGAGGGATGTCCAAATAAATACAAGGGGACATCGGTTCCAGGTAGGACACTTTCATAGACGGAAAAATCCTGGAACATGGCATAGCCGGACCATATGGGGTCTTCGGGAATGTCCATTTTATCCGGGAGAAAGCCGTAGTAGGGAAGAAAGATGCGGACATCATGTCCCATCTTTCTGAGAATTTTAGGCAAGGATCCGACGACATCTGCCATGCCACCCACTTTAGCAATGGGAGCCGCTTCTGCGGCAACAAATAATATTTTTAACTTCACTCGCGTAGTTCCCTTAAGTTATCCGTACCGCCATCATACCTGTGGAGGGGTATCGTAAATCTGGGACATGGTAGAGATGTTTAGATGAAAAACTAGATTGCGAGGAGGTCAATGCTTCCGGGGTGGCGCTAGGGAAATGACGGCTATCGGGTGGTTTTGAGGGTATCAACGACATCTTGCAGCAAGGCGATCGCCTGCTGGAGTTTTTTAAAGACTTCTTCTGATTTTTGCTCGGATTTGTCCAGGGTCGGGGGTTCCTTCACCGGCGTTTTATCCGGCAATGGCGGGACTGAGGAGAAGATGGGAGATTTCTCCGGTGGCGTCCCGGTGGCGGATTGAGGCAATTGCTCAATATAGGCAAGTAAATCGCGATCGCGCTTTAACCATCCCTCTAAAAATATCTCCTGACTGGGATTAGCTTTAACGCGCTGATGACGATAAGCAATCCGGCTATGACAATACCGTTTAGCCGTTTCCAGATTGTTGTATTTCTCCAAAGCGCGTTGGGTATTCGGGCCCAATTTGCCGTCAATGCTTAACCCCCCGATCGCTTCTTGTAAAAATTCAATGCTGCCAGGGACATGAAAATTGACGGCAGTATCAAAATGCACGATACTCAAGGGCAAACACATCAAATCCGCTTTGGACAGTTTCCAGTAACTGTGATAATAAATCTCTTCCAGTTCTGAGTCCGTCAGCAACCGGACCGACTGGACAGATAAACCTTTGTTGCGACGATAGGTATCATAAGTGCCTTGGCTAATCCCGCGATTGACGGCACCGGCGAGGTCCTGGGGATGTCCGGCCCCCCCTTCCCATTTGAGGGTAAACTGTAGGGCTATGGCAAACGGGTTAATGGAGTGAGTCATAAAGTCTTCGCTACTGTGAGTGCAAGGGTGAAGTAGAGACGCATCGGATCGAATGCATCTCTACTAAAATTCACTCGCGCAAAAGACTTAACCGTACTCTCCCGGTAAATTTATCTCCCTAGGTGGGATTAACTACGCTGAATTTGAGCAAAGATTTCATCGAGGATTTCTTGAGCTCCCATTTGACGCAAGGTTTCGGCGAGTTGGATGCCGAGTTGTTCCGCGTCGGTGGCAGGACCTGCGACTTTTTCTTTGATGAGTCGCTTGCCATCGAGACTGGCAACCATGCCGGTTAAGGTGAGGTTGTTGTCTTTGATCTCAGTATTAACACCGATCGGGACTTGGCAACCGCCTTCGAGTCGGCGTAAAAAGGCTCGTTCTGCATGACAGCGTTGAGCGGTTTCCTGATGTTCCAGGACTTTGATGAGTTCCAGGATTTCCGGGTCATTGGCGCGGCATTCGATGCCTAATGCACCTTGTCCAACGGCATGAAGGGAGATTTCAGCAGGAATGACTTGATGGATGCGATCGCCCATTCCCAGTCGGTGTAATCCGGCGAAGGCGAGGATAATCGCGTCATACTGTCCTTCATCCAGTTTGGCTAATCGCGTGTTTAGGTTTCCCCGAATGTCTTTAAACTCCAAATGGGGATAGTGATGGCGCAACTGAGCGAGTCGTCTCAGGGAGGAGGTGCCAATGACGGCCCCTGGGGGTAGGGTCTCCAGTTGTTTATCTTGGTGTTTTTCATGGACCACCAGCGCATCGGCGGGATTTTCCCGTTCGGTGATGCATCCGAGGATTAGTCCTTCCGGTAGATTTGTGGGGAGGTCCTTGAGGGAATGGACGGCGAGATCGGTTTCTCGCTGCAACATACCGACTTCCAATTCTTTGGTGAAGAGTCCTTTATCCCCAATTTTGGCCAGGGCAACATCGAGGATGATGTCCCCTTGAGTGCTCATGGTATGAACTTCAAACCGGCGATCGGGAAAATGTTTTTGGAGTTCTTCTTGCACCCAATGGGTTTGCACTAAAGCCAATTGGCTTTTTCTCGATCCAATGTGAACCGTGAGGGGAGGTCCGGAAACAGTAGCGTTCATAATCTTGAGGTTGGGTGGCTTATGCCGAATACGGTACTTCAATATAGACTACTGCATTACTTGCCTGGAATTGGCGGTGGGGATCGGGGTAATGGCGGGGGTCAGGGGGGCAAAATCATTGGGTTGTCTGGGGTCATTGGGGTGGGAATGCAAAGGGCGATCGCCTGCGATCGCGGTTCCGCTTTAGGGTTTCTCGATCCGGCGGGGCGATCGCCATCCCTACCGGCTCCCTTTCCCAGATTCTCCCCAATGCCCATCGGCTGATTGTTAAATTTTATGAACTCCAGCCGGGAGACCCTTTCTCTAGTCTCCTCGATCTTCCCCCTCTAGGACGGGGTACAGTTTGCGGTGCGATCGTCCTCCCTCACACACTGAAGAGAGGACCAGAGGCTGTCTCCATCATCCTCTGGGTCAAAAACCTGGACTTGTCAGAACCTCTCCCCACTCTTTCCCTCTCTTCCCCCTTGCTCGGGACCCCGTAAAAATACAGATATCTTAACAAATCTACAGTTAGATAGAGGCATCCGATCGGCCTCGTCAGTTAGACTAACTCCAGAGAGAGATCTCAAAACCGAGCTGCTCATGGCATGAGGGCAAACAACTTGAAACCTAGATGAGTCGTAGGGAAACCCGTCCCCCTGACTCTCAAAGACGTTGGAATTTATCGGGTATTCCGCCTTGTAGCTACAACCTGTGGAATATACGGAGATATATATTTGGGTAGATTTCAAAATACCCAATTAGGCTTTACCATACCTAACAACAGGGGTTTCAGATGCCAGTGGGAGCCAGTCCTTCCACAGGGCTCAAAATCTTCTAAATTTTGTATCTAAATTTACAGATTTTCCCCTCGTTTAGGACGAGGAAAACCCTTTAATTCTTCCTAATCCTAGAGGTCAGTATTTCTGAAATTAGTAAATTATAACTTCAGTCATTGAGAAAATTAATTCCCCAGGATTTCTGGAATTCCTAACTTAATTTAAAATTAATTTTCTTAGTTATCTCCTATCTCACCGATTTTTCCAAGTTTGTTCAAAAAATCTATGCTGTTAGATAGATCATCCTTCCCGAAATCTTAAACTAAACTTAAAATTACTAACTGAGGCTAACACCCAATTCATGAATAATAGAAATATGAAGAAAATAGCAATTATCGGGCCTAAAGGATCGGGAAAAACCACCCTCGCTCATCACCTCTGTTCAATTGTAAATGTAGAGGTCATTCATGCTGATGCCATCCTGGGCCAATGGGGAGAGTCTGTGACAACGGAATCTCATGGCAAAAATCGGTTAGAAAGCTATCTCCAACAACCGGCTTGGATTATTGAAGGAAATGGAGATCCTACGAATCCAGATTTTATTTACGAGCGGCGTTTTGCTGCGGCTGACACAATTATATGGTTAGACTTACCTTCCAATGTTTGTGTGTGGAGACTGTTAAAAAGATTATTTCAACCGGAGGGTAGATTACGGCAATTTTTCTTAAGTAATTACCCTCAAAATATCCAGGAATATGGATTTTTGCAAGGGTTGAGTCAGACTTGGAACTATATGAAACAAGAGCGTTCCCTGGTCCGGGAAAAAATCGACCAATGTTGTGGAGATAAACGAGTTTTTATTCTTCGGAGTCCATCGGAAGTTAAAGACTTTTTGGATGTGATTCAGCGAGTCAATGAACTCTCGGTCTCTCCCAGTCAATCGAATTCGTACAAAATGAATAGAGGAGTAACCCAGTTGGTCGCTGCTCCCGCAGTGAGCTAGTTTAGCTTGTGGATAAATACGGCCTCAGTTAACTTACCCCCCTGTCGGGATCAGCTACAATTTTTGAACTCCTCAAATGGCCAAAATAAGGGTTTAGGGACCTTAAAAACCCCAGCGGATTCAGTAGGCAACTCAACGGGGATGACCCTGAGTTTTGGATGAAACTGGATTGACCTAAAGGCGATCGCACCGCCTAAAGTTCCGGGTGAATCTGCTTTTAATTTTAAAACCGCTAATTTCCCGGATAATATTCAATTAATTTTAGATCAGTTTCTGCGATCGCCCCATGATGTTGATATTGATATCGAGTAATACCGATGCCGGGGACAAAATAAATACTCATCATATCCGGTGCAGTTCGGAAGGTTAAATGATACTGAATATGACCCTCCCGGGATGAAATTCCCTCGGCGTCTAATCCCACTGGTTCGGATGTCTCAACGTTCCATCGATATCCACCATCAAGGCGCGTGATTTGTTCGGAGGAACCAAACACTTTCCCCGGAATTAGGGGCAGATCTAGCAAGAGTTCTAAGTCTTCCAGTAGGTTCACCAAGACATCTGCCTCATCGGTTAACCGTTGTAAGACCTGTCGGGCTCTTTCATCACTGACTAAATAAAACCTTCCCGGCGATACTTCAATAATCAGATGGTCTCCCCGTTCTTTTCCGTCACTATACCAGGCTACATCAGCGGGATATCCTTTTAAAATCGCAACTTTCAACGGGCCCCGTTCCAAGGTATCTACCACTTCCATTTTCCAGGTGATCGGGGTTTGTTTGACTTCCCCTGAATTTGGGGGCATCCACTGAGTCATCCCTTCATAAACCCAGTAGCTTCCTGGGACTAGGGGAAAATCTGTGTCGGGTGTTTCTGTGGTAAAGGTAGCAGGGGGACTGGGGTCTTTTTGGACCTGGGTCACCTCGCGAACTCCCAACAAAATAAGGGTTAATATTGCTAAAAAAAACAGCCACTTAGGTTTCATGAAATGCCCGTCTATAATAATGCAGGTAAATAACGAGAAGGAGAAAAAAGACTTCGCCTCAGGGTTTGTTAAAATAGTACCGATTGAGGCAATCCAGATCGGGATTGTTGGCCTGATCCCGGTATCCGTAAATTGAGATTTGACGGGGAGATCGGGGAAGGGAGATTGAGTTAATCTCAATGCGCGATCGCCTGACTCTATGATCCCAGGACCCTCTAAGCTTATTTTCCTGATCAGGGACTCTTTCAGAAGTGCTCATGGGGATCTCAACGGATCCGATCGCTCTGGGATCTCCCAGTTGAGGAACTCTGGGATTGTCTTGGCACAAGATTATGGCTAACGGGTTGTTCAGAGGATCCCAGATCTACGCGGTGGCGATCGCCTTGCAACTGCGGAATGGACTGGGGACGGATGTCACTTCTCCCCGGCGATCAACAAGATGCGATCGCCGATTGGACTGTGCGAAATAGCGCCACAAGAACAGATCGAGGTCTGCTGCATCACCGCCTTGTCTCAGGCCATGTTAACCCTGGCCTTTTTAAGAGTACCACTGGGGCGCTAAAATTTAGGTCACGGATTCCCCATGAAAATTTGGGGGTGATTTTGTTGCAGATCCGCTCCATTTTGCCCCTGTGTATGAGACAGGTCTTGGGTCTGTCCTCAAGGCGATCGGCACGACTCCATCATCTATAGTCCCACAGTTATGCGCCTACATTTTTGTCCGGGGGAGTATCTTGCTCGCTAATAGTACACAATTTCCATGCCCAACACCTATCTGAATCGGTCAGGTGTTCAGGATTCATAAATCCAAAAAAGAGAGCCAGCCAACCAACCCCGAGGTCTGGCTCAAAAAACATTGAATTGAATGCTGATCCGTGGAATAAAAAAATTAGAAAGATAGCTAATCAGAAAGCAACGGGCAGAATTTAACTTAAAGAGAGACTAGAAGAAAGTCCGAAAAAATAGCTATAGCAACAGCTTTAATTCAGTCCCCTTCTCTGGGTGCCTCCAGACACTTTTCTAAAACTGAATTCATTTGTTCAACCGCCTCTTGAATGCGATGCAAATGTTGAATGCAGGTCGCGATTTCCCAGGTATTGCCAAAACAGGCTAATAAATAGGTGGACTGGTGAACGATCTCTAGGGGGGCTAGAAACTCCTTGCCAACGGTCTGGAGTAGACGGGATCTCAAATCGCACAGCGGCTGGGGTTCTGGGGGTTGGCCAGAGTAAGGCGAAGTTGACATAGCTATTTCCCACTTATTAATATAACTAATATCTCCTAAAAGTTTTCCTGATGCAGCGATCGCAGGCGAGGGGCCCGGTGAGTCCGCCTGGGTTCAAAGTGTGACTGAACTCTACAGAACCTGGTGAGGCCGATCGCATCGATACCCCAAGAGACACCCACCACCACCCCAGCGATCCCTGGGATTGACCCGTTGGCAACTCCCCAAACCCTTTAAAATAATCAAGTGACCTCTGGGGTCAACGTGTTGATTCCAGCATTGATTCCACGGGTTTTTCCCAGGGCGAGATTCCTGTGTTTCTGTAGCCATTAAGGATCGACTATGAACCGAAAATTTCTCCTTCCCTCCGTCTTGTTTAGTACCCTGTGCTTGACGACTGTTGCCACTGCCGAAAATATTCAACATACCCAACAACTGCTTTCCACCAAGCAATGTGCCCAGTGCGACCTCAGTGGTGCGGGTTTGGTGATGGCAAATCTGTCAAATGCTCAACTGAGTGGGGCAAATTTGGTCCGGGCGAATCTGAGTCGTGCTCAACTCACGGGTGCGAACCTCAGTGGTGCGGACCTCAAGGGTGCATCTTTGTTTGGCGCGAACCTGATGGGGGTGAATCTCCAGGGTGCGGATCTGCGGGGTGCAGATTTGCGAGAGGCGTATCTTGTGGATGTGGACTTCACTGGGGCACAGTTGGATGGGGCAAATCTCGAAGGATCAATCGGCACTCCGCAGACGGTGTTAGCGGTCGAGGATGTTTATAACTGGGGGGTTGCAGAAGCCCAGCGCAACAATCATAAAAAGGCGATCGCCTATTTCGAGCAGGCATTAGTCCTGGATCCGGAATTTGCTCCCGCTTATCTCGCACGGAGTATCGTTCGTGCGGATACAGGCGATTTCTCCGGTGCTCAAGGCGATGCGGAATATGCGAAACAATTGTTTGCAATTCAAAACAATACTCAGGCTTTTGAAGCCACCGAGGTCCTGCTTGCTCAAATTGCAGCGGCTCAAAATCCAGAAGAAGGAGAGTCAGGCGGGGGCGGTTTTATGCGTTTTGTCGGTTCAATGGGGTTACTATTGCTGCGATTAATGTTGTAAACTTTTTGTCCGATGGTGAGATTTGGGATTTAACCGGCTTAGAGGTAAATGAACTGAATCTACCGCAGAATGGGCGATCCCCGGCCTGGGGTTGCCCATTCTGGGTGAATTTACCCAAGGAGTGCGATCGCGATCGCACTCCCATTTGCTCAAATCTCACCAATCCTTTGCGATCTAAATCACTCACCGGCTCCGGTTAATCAGGGATTCTACTAATAGAGGAGTTGAATCGGCCATTGATAAGGAAGGTGTGCCAATCATGTGGGAAAAACTATTTTTAGCGGCGATTATTACATTAATACTGAGTGTTTTTGCCAGTGGTTCTGACCAAGTTGCTCCGCAACGACACTCGCAGCAATCAGATCAGGGAACCCTATCGCCCCTGGTGATGCTCATTAAATAACTCAGTCATCGAGTTAATTGCATCTACTTTCGTGCATCTACTTTGATATTTTTTTATTCTATAAAGCCGATAGACCCATTTAATCAATCATCAGCCCCTCTCGCACCCCGATTCCCGCTCCATCTTGGGGGTACAGGTAGACTGGGTGCCTCCATAAAACAAGACCGGCAAGAGTTAAAACCCTTGCCGGTTGTCGATTTGCCCTTATTCCCGAGAGAGGGGAATCTGGGGCACTTTGGCGGCGATCGGCATCCGCCACCCTGTTCCAAAGGCGCGATCGGTGACTTTCAATCCCGGGGGGGCTTGTCGGCGCTTAAATTCCGCCCCATTTAACAACTTCACCACCCGTTGCACTAAGGCGGGGTCATATCCTGCTGCGACTATTTGGGGAATGGATTCATGCTTGTGAATCAGGCGATCGAGAATATCATCCAAAATGTCATAAGGCGGCAGGGAATCCTGGTCAATTTGTCCCGGTTTGAGTTCAGCACTCGGGGGTTTACTTAGGACACTTTCAGGAATAACAATTTTCCCCGGTTCTCGGGAATTGAGCCATTGACAAATGGCATAAACTTGAGTTTTTGGCACATCAGAAATGGCAGCTAATCCCCCATTCATATCGCCATACAGGGTACAATATCCCACGGCCATTTCTGATTTATTCCCTGTGGAAATCAGGAGATATCCAAATTTATTGGAGATGGCCATTAATAAATTCCCGCGAATCCGCGCTTGTAGGTTTTCTTCCGTGACATCACGGGGGGAGTCGGCAAACAAATCTTCTAGGGTGTTGTCATAACCTGCCATTAAATCCGCAATGGGAAGGGAGTAGGTTTTCATGCCGAGGTTTTCGGCGAGTTCCAGTGCATCAATCACCGATTGTTGAGAGGTATGGGGGGAAGACATGAGGACGCCGAGCACATTTTCCGGTCCGATCGCCTCACTGGCGATCGCGGCCACCAGAGACGAATCAATCCCGCCACTTAACCCAATCACCACTTTAGAAAATCCACATTTGCGGGTATAGTCTCGCACTCCCAACACCAAGGCGGACCAGATCTCTTCCGGTTGACTCAGGGGTTTTGCTGGGGGTGGCGTCACGGGTGCGATCGCCCCACCATTGAGGGAAAGGGGACGTAACTCTCGACTTTTTTCGTCGAACTCCACCGCCACTAAATCCGGTTGAAATCCCGCAGCGAGGGCCACCCGTTCTCCCACTCCATTAAACGCCACGCTATATCCATCAAAAATCAAGTCATCATTGCCTCCGACTTGGTTGGCATAGATAATCGGTTTGTGATACCGGACTGCGACATGATTGAGCATTGCTTCTCGGAGTTTTTGTTTCCCCATACTGTAGGGAGAGGCGGATAAATTAATAATGATATCCGCCCCTTCTTCAACTAAATTGGCAATGGGATTAGTGGGGTATTGCCGTTTTCCCCAAAATTCTTCATCATTCCATAAGTCTTCGCAAATGGTTACCCCAATGCGGATGGGGGGAGAAACCTCGGGGTGAGAAGGAATGCCCAACTCACCTAAATTGAAATAATTACTCACATAGGAGGGTTCAAAATAGCGATTTTCATCAAACACATCGTAGGTCGGCAACAGCCGTTTGTGGAAATATTGTTGAATTTTGCCATTGAAAAGTAAGGCGATACTATTATATAAAGATTTGCCTCCGGTGGTATGGGCGAGGGTATGGGTTTCCACGGTTCCCACTAAAACGGCGACTGCCGGAGGTAATTTTTGGGCCAGTTGTTGTAATTGCCAAGACATTGCCTCAATAAAACTCGGACGCAAGAGTAAATCCCGAGGGGGATAACCGCACAAAGAGAGTTCTGGAGTCAGCATTAGGTCAATTCCCTGGGCGGCAGCTTGGGTGGCCGCTTGCAGAATTTGTTGGGAATTGCCTTGGAGATCTCCAATGGTGGGATTGAGTTGGGCGATCGCAATTTTCATAAGATTGAGTAACCAATTGGGGGATAAACGGGTAAAATTTGGGGTTAAAACTATCCCTAAATAAACACTAAAGGTTTATCTTTCAACGGAGCAAATGCCTCGGCATCAAAGCGGTAGAGGGCTGCTGGCCGCCCTGCACCGCGAGATACTTTCATTTTTGTATCGGATAAAAAGCCCAGTTTGAGAATTTTGGCCCGAAAATTAGAATAATCGGAGAAATTTTCCCCTAAAACTGTTGCATAGAGTTGATACAATTCACTTAAGGTAAATAATTCCGGCAGCACATCAAAGGCGATCGGGCTATATTCCAGTTTGTTCCGCAGGCGGCGATGACCGTATTCAACCATGCGATTGTGATCAAAAGCCAGATGCGGCACTTCATCCAGGGGATACCAGGCAATCCCCCGGACTCCAGTTCCCATCAATTGTGCTTCTTCAAACCGGACTAAGGCAAAATAGCTCACGGACAGATAGCGCAAGGGTTGAGAGTCGGAAAGTTCGCGGGGGTCGCGTCCCGGTCCAGCAAAGGTGTACAGTTGTTCTAGGTAGAGATTCTGGACTTGGATTTTTTCGGATAAAATGCGATAGGCTGCATCTTCCAGGGATTCCCCGTGACGAACTAACGTACCGGGTAAACTCCACTGTCCGAGAAAGGGTTCACTTTCGCGCATGACGAGGAGAACCAGCAAGCGATTTTGTGCGGGATCGACGGAGAAGATTGCATTATCAACTCCCACTTTAAAGTTGAGTGGAAGGCCCAAAGACGCTGCCATTGGTTTAGCTCACATCCCGATAGGCGTATAAGTTTTCCCGTTGGATATAACGGGCAACTGGGGGGGTGATAACTTGTGAGGTTTGAGTTTGACGATAAACTGTGGAGGAAACATCAGGAAGATGCAACTCAGCGATCGCCACCGATGCACCCAGTTCCCGGAGTCTGTCGAGTTCCGGTTGCTGGATGGGTGCTCCCGGTCGGGTGACAACCAACAGATTGACTTGAGAGAGCAACTCCTCCACCTGATACCACCGAGGCAACTGGGGAATTAAGTCTGACCCGATGACCAGATACAGTTCAGCTTCAGGCCATTTTTGGCGGGCAATTCGCACCGTTTCTAAGGTCCGAGGTTGGCTGAGTTCGGCATCAAAGTAGAGATTATCCCGAGGATTATCCCGGTCTTCCATCAGCAACTGTAACATCTGCGATCGATGAGACAGGGGGGTTTGATGAGATTTAAAGGGATTGTCTGACGCCCAAATCGCCACGGCATCAAACTCTTGAGACAGCCAACTCACTATCTCTTCATGGGCTTTGGTCGGGGGGTCGGCACTGGTACCAAAAAGTGCAAGGGTAATCATCTTTCAATGAGGGGGTGAGAACGACAAAATCTATCAATGCTAGAGTGCTGAGTTTGCAAGTCCTCACCACTCCCGGAGAAAAACAGAAATTGAGGGTCAAGGCAAAACTCGCTGATGGTGCACCCGGACTGTTTAAAAGAGTCGGTGGTTGAAACAATGACTCACATTTTATAATTTTGCAAGGTTTCTGCCGTCAGTGTTTGTAAGGGAGTCGAAATCTCTACCGATGCACCCCTGGGGTGATTGATCCGGCGAAGTTCTGGGGGAAGCGACTCCACGGAATGCCTGGTTCTTTCGGCGATCGCCTCTAACATTTCCGGAGGATGAACCCGCTTTCCCTCTTTGAAAAGTAGCTGCATCATCGGCACTTCACCCGGTTGAACCGATTCACTGACCAATCCCAGGCGATCGCCCGCAATCTGTCCATCCTGATAGCGTCGGAAAATCTGCTTCCGTCCGGGATAGCTGACTTTTCCACTAGAATTTTTCATCACCGGCACGCCATCAATATCTACAATTTTATAAACCCCATTTACGGGAGTACCTGTGACTAACTTAGTCCCGATGCCAAAGCCATCAATTGGACAACCCGAGGCTTTCAAGTCAGCAATTTTCCACTCATCCAAATCCCCACTCACAAAAATGGGGACATCGGGAAGCAGTTCTTGGACCTGTTTAGACAATTGGACCAAATCCCCGGAATCCAGGCGCACTCCTCCCACTTCCATTTCTCCCGCTTGGAGGCGATCGGCGATTTTCCGCGCGGCTTCAATCGGATCATAAGTATCAATGAGTAAGGGAGAACCGGGAAAATAATGCTGGAACGCTCGAAACGCCTGCATCTCACTCCCTTCCGTCGCTGAGAGGGCCATCACCAAAGCGTGAGCCATCGTTCCCGAAGGTTTCCGACCTAATTTAAGTGCGGCTAACACATTCGAGGTGGCATCCATTCCAGCGGCCAAAGCTGCTCGTGCAGCCCACAGCGAGGCTTGAGGACTAAAGGCTCGTCGGGTACCAAACTCCAAAATTGAGGCTTCGGGACCGGCGACATCGCGAATACGCGCCGATCGCGTGGCGACAAGGGTCTGATAATTAATCGTATTCAGTAAATAGGTTTCGACGATTTGAGCTTGCCACAGGGAAGCCTCCACCCGGAGTAATGGTTCATTGGCAAAGACTGCTGTTCCCTCGGGAACCGCCCAAACATTACCCTCAAACCTTGCATCGGCCAAGAGGGACCAAAATTTATCAGAGGCCCTGGAAAAAATTCCAGTGGCTTGCAAACTGGCTATCTGCACCTCGGTGAACCGGAATTGCTCTAGGTACTCAAAAACTTGAGCTAACCCCATTGCAATTAAATAACCAAAGCCTTCAGGAAGTCTGCGAACAAACAGCTCAAAGCTGGCGGTTCTGCCGTCCAAACCTTCCCCGGTGTAACAGGCGGCCATTGTCAATTGATAGAGATCGGTCAACAGACTATAGTCCTCCGGGACAACAGTCAGTTCTGATCCGTCTTTACCCGCTTGGAAAGGGGGTTGCGGATTGAGATCATTCGGTTCAGTGGCAGTTGCCATGTGCCAGCTTCCTTGCTGAGAGGGGTTGGTTCAATTATAGTGGCATTTACCAAAATTTGTCACGGGGTCCGGATAAAAATCCTCGGATTGAGGTCAGCGATCGCTCACAATTCCTGGGATTTTCAGCAATTTTTCCACCCTGGGTTATGGTGGAATTCATTAAAAATATCAGAAGTAATATTTTTCCGAGGGTATTCCTCTGAGTATAGATTGACCCAAAAAGACGGGATTTAAGGATAAATATGCTATAATTTAATGCGGATTACTGGGGATTTAAAATCGTAACAAATTGTAAACCCATTCTCCCGCCCCATTCCAGTTTAGTCGGGGATTCAACTATTGCGAACTAATAAGTTATCCTAAAAAATATTGCAAAAGTGACCGCTTCCTAGGGAAGTCAGGTAAAGTAAAAAGTAACGAGGTCTAGGGATTGCGATCGCTGACTCGGTTAACCTAAATAAACCTGATGAGGAGTTTTATCATGAACCTTTCAAAAACCATTGGTGACTTTTTCCAACACGTCTCAGAAGCAGCCGCTCGAATCTTTGGACCCAACGATGACAAATATCCGGAAACCGGGGTTCAACCCTTTGACGGCGATCCCAACCGAGAAGAAGAATGGTCCTAGGTCCTATTAGGACAGGAGGGTAAAAAAAACTGAGTGTTGAAATTAGTTGAAATACATAAAAAGAACCCCATCCCTACCCTATCCTTACCGATGGGGTTCTTTTTATGGAGAATTTGATAAAAAACCTCTCCAGAGTACGAGAAGTTCCAGGGACAACCCTTACAAAACTTGATGCAAGAAAAAGCAGAACGCTGCACTCCCAATGGGAACCGTGAGATTATCAATTCCCAGTTTAGAAAACGCTTCTAAGACGGTCGCTACCCCTGCCACCCCAAGGGCAATTAACCCAATATTCCAGAGATTTCCCTCTACAAGGGCTAAGATAGAAGCGGTGACCATAAAACTAACTATAGCCATCGTAGCGGACCCTTCTAAACTCTTCTTTTCTCCCCAAAGTTGATAGGGATGCTGACCGAACCGCTGACCGATTAAAGCGGCTAAACCATCTCCATAAGTCATGATTAAAATCCCGATCGCGGCATATTGAGGAAGTTCTAACGGCCAAAACCAGGCCACCAAGATGCCAATACTAATGGCATAGAAAAATGTTCCTAAACTTTGGCGTCCGACACTATTAATTCCCGGGAGAATCGGAAATTTGTAAGAAATCAGGGCAATCGCCCCGGCTATAATAGAAGCAGCGATCGCCACCCAACCGGGAATCTGTAGCCACCATGCCAACAACATCACATTGCCGGTGCCAATATGAACGACTTTGCGAACCACTTCGGAATCAGTTTGGGTAAAACGATGCAACCCCTCAGCAACAATCAGTAGCAACCCCAACCACAACCCAACGGCTGCTACTTGTAACCCCAGGGGTAAAATGGATTCTAATGGGAATAGGGAAGTTAACACAGAATTCAATGACTAAAATATCTTAAAGGTTTCTATGAGTGTAGGGGATTGAGGCCATCGGGCGATCGTCAACCTCTAAAAAATTTAAGACTTCCCGAGATTAGGGAGTCCCAGAACGAGTCAAAATAAATAAACCCTGGCAATTTTCTATTCGATTAAGTTATGAAATGGCTGATGATTCGGTTAATTCGAGGATATCGACTGTTAATTTCTCCGTTATTTCCGCCTACTTGTCGATTTCATCCAACTTGTTCCCAATATGCAATCGAGGCGATCGACCGTTTTGGACCCAGGCGGGGGGGGTGGATGGCATTCCGTCGGGTGTTGCGCTGTCATCCGTTACATCCGGGGGGATATGACCCTGTACCGGAGGTGCCTGAAAAAACTACTGAATCAGTGTGACGGGAAAAATAAATTGAAAGCGGCAAGGTGCGTCAGATAGATATACTCACTCATTTGGTTAACTGATGATCTGATGCACCTGCGATCGGCTGGATAACGACTGAAGATAACGACTGAAGTCGTTACTACGAACGGGGAGACTGATGTTGGGTTGGTGAATAGTTGCGAACGACTGAAGATAACGACTGAAGTCGTTACTACGAACGGGGGAAGTGCTGAAGATAACGACTGAAGTCGTTACTACGAACGGGGGAAGTGATGTTGGGTTGGTGAACCGTGCGAATTTGATTAATCCATCATGCGGAGTCTGCCGCGTTTAGTGCTGTAGATGAGGCGATTGATAATATCTTGATGTTCCTCAGTCAGGGAGTTGCGTAAGATTGCCGTCCGCAGACGATAGCGATCGGTTTTTGTCATTTGGCCGGAGAACAAGATATCACCAAATAATTCTTCCAGGGTTTTGGGGTGCTTGCTATCAAAAATTTTCATAAGGGTTAAAGAGAGTTCGTAAATAATTCTTTCAATTCTGGCGGCAAGAGGGAGATTTGGGTGCGATCGCATTCATGACTACCCTGCGATCGAGATCATACTTGACCTCGATGCCGATCGCTGACAACCGAGTTTCCGGCAGTTGAAGCGATCAGCAGTACCGTATTTTTGACTAAATTTCCAAAATTGTAATAATTTTTAATCTAAAAAATAAATAAAAAAAAGCCCAATCTGGAGAGTAAGATTGGGCCACAAAATCAACTATTTTACTGGAGAATTAAACATCGTAAATCTTAGCTTCAGAAGCATCTGGATGCTCTAAACAGTAGCGTTCAAAAGCCGATTTTGGTTGTTGGGTTCTTCTGTGTGCTGCGACGCTGAGGAGTTCCTCGACAATATCCCATGCTACTGCACTTTCGGGAGATTCAATGCCTTTTGCTGCTGCGATCGCCCTGGCTTCGTCCCGTGCCATTTCAATGCGTAGGCTCAGGGGAATGGTATTGCCTTGATTCCCCTCGGAATTTGACCCATGATTCCGGGTATTTGCGAGCCTTTGGGTTCTAGTTAAAACTTGAGCCATGACGGATTACCTCATCCAAAAATTAATAGGTTTCTCAAGCACCCGACTCTAGTCGATTCCTTCAAGCAAACCTCATACTTGTATTGTAGCTTGACCACCCGACCTTGGAGGTGTAAATAACCGTAACACTTTATTGCAAAAGGTTTTAAACCCCCAAAAACCCCACCCTGAAAGCCTTTCCGTGGGACTGCACCTCATTTATCATTCCAAAACATTAAAATAGATTAAAATAGAACAAGACAATGTAAAGAACCGTTGCTTTTATGACTGTTGCTGACTCTGCTCAAGCTCGAAAACGCGCCAATCCATTTCTGTCTCTGCACCTTGAAACTGCCCTAGAATCCTTGGGTGAAGACTACTACGATATCGTTCCGGCTGCTGAATTTCCCCAGCATCTTCTCCGATTTCGCAATGACGAATTATTACAAAAATTAGGATTAGAATCCTCAACCGTAACCGATGAAGATTTTATCGAAGCTTTTGGTTATTTTCAGGGGGTACGACCGTTTTTAGCCCTGCGCTATCATGGCTATCAATTTGGAGAATATAACCCCAATTTAGGCGATGGACGGGGTTTTGTCTACGCTCAAGTCCGGGGTACTGATGGCAAACTCTACGACTTTGGCACCAAAGGCAGTGGCAGAACCCCTTATTCCCGTCATGCTGATGGACGGTTAACCCTAAAAGGTGGAGTCCGAGAAGTTTTAGCAGCGGAAATGTTGCATCGGATGGGAGTTAGAACCTCTCGCTGTTTAAGCTTAGTTGAAACCGGCGAACAATTGTGGCGAGGAGACGAACCCTCTCCTACGCGATCGTCCGTGATGATCCGCTTTAGTGAATCTCATATTCGATTTGGCACCTTTGAACGGTTGCACTATTTAGGACGAAAAGATTTAATTGAAAAACTCTTAGATTGGGCGATCGCCCATTATTATCCCCACCTCAATGATACTCTACCGCCCTTGACTTCCCAGGGTACGGGAAACCCGAAAGAGAAATATGCCCGATTTTATCAAGAATTGGTGCAACGGGTGGCTACTTTAACGGCACAATGGATGGCAGCCGGATTTTGCCATGCGGTGTTAAATACTGACAATATGTCCATCACTGGGGAAAGTTTCGATTATGGACCTTTTGCCTTTATTCCAACTTACAATTTAAAGTTTACAGCCGCCTATTTTGACTATTATGGGCGCTACAGTTACGGCAATCAACCCGCCATCTGTCGCTGGAACCTGCAAATGTTGCAAGTGCCTTTAAAGGCTGTGATTGATGAGGCGGACATGGAAGCCGCTTTAGAAGAATATTACGACCATTATAACCGAGAATATCGCCAACTGATGCTGAGTAAGTTGGGATTTGGGAAAGAAATGCCAGAAGAGGCAGCAACGGAGTTGGTGCAATTAACTTTGCAACTTTTGGCGGAGTCTCAGGTGGAGTATCCGGAATTCTTTTGGCAACTCAGACAGCAGTTTTGTCCGGAGTGGAGGGAAAACAGTGACTGCATTTTTGGCACTCTGGAAACCGAGTCAGAACTGTTCGCATCTTGGCAACAAGCCTATTTCCATTTATTGCAGTTTGTGGGAACAGCGGATTTAGAGTTAATGCGAGAACGGATGGCTAAATACAATCCAGAAACGGTGATACTCCGGCCTAAAATTGAGGCGGTTTGGGAACCGATCGCTCAGGAAGATAATTGGCAGCCGTTTTATGATTTGTTGGACCAAATTAAAAGGAATTAGAACTTTATAGCGGTTCCCAGACTTGGGGGGATATAGATATTTATAGGAGTGCGAGCATCTTGCTCGCTTGTCTTAATAGCGAGCAAGATGCTCGCACTCCTATAAAATTTACCTCATAACACTGGGGAACGCTTTATAACATTGCAAAGCGTGCCAAAAAGGACAGGGGAATACCCTGTCCTTTTTTTTATGAAAACCTATTTGCGATCATTGCGATCGCATCCCTAATTGAGTCGCTCCAAATTCCGATTTTAGGCTCCGGGCATAGTCCCCGTGGGGCTGCGATGAGCACCAACTTGGGGACGTGGATGCCATTTGCCATCACTTCCTTCCTCATAGCTACTCCGCAGGGAATTCCAGGCCACATCTGTAGCTGCGCCATCGCTCATTCCATTGGAGGAAGCGCTATTATAAGCGGTGAAGAAAATATTTTGTGCGCCTTCAGGTAGTTTTTCTTTTACATCGTTGGGTAAATCTTCTTTTGTTTGGTAAGCCATCATTAATTCTCCTAATTTACTGAGTTTTACAATAGATTCAATTAAATCAAAATTTTCCAGAAAAACCCTCTACCGTCAGGATGAATCAAAAAATACATTTCACTCAATTTATACCCCGCATCCGACCGAATATCTGTCTTAGGGTAGGTGCGAGAAATAATCCATTTTTATAGACATTAAATCACTGAAAATTCAGGCGATCGCCCTCTAACTCGGCCTTAACCCTGAGCAGGCTTTCCCATCCGGTGAAAATGGCTTATAATACAACCCAAACCGCAGCAAGAATTAACCTTTATGGGCCGAGTCCGAGCAAAAGCTGACTTTCCCGAAAAAATCTGCCCCGTCTGTCAACGTCCCTTTACCTGGCGGAAAAAATGGGCGGATTGTTGGGATGAGGTGAAATACTGCTCGGAACGCTGTCGCCGTCGCCGTTCCCAAGCTCAATCCCTAGAATAAACTGGGGAATCTCCCCAAAATGCCCCCATTAGTGGCTGGCAAAGGGTACTCTTTGGGTTACCATAAAAGATTGGATATTAACCGAAGGCAGAGGCTGAATTCATGACAACGGGTGCGGTACAACCCAAGCTGATCATTCACGGTGGCGCGGGGAACTCTCTTAAAGACAAAGGTGGACTTGAAGCGGTGCGCGGCGCGCTCCATACCATTATAGAGGAAGTGTATGGTATCTTAATGCAAGGGGCCTCTGCCACGGAAGCGGTGGTGCGCGGATGCAAACTCCTGGAAGACGAACCGCGTTTTAATGCCGGGACAGGTTCGGTGTTGCAATCTGATGGACAAATTCGGATGAGTGCAGCATTAATGGATGGCACTTTGCAACGCTTTAGCGGAACAATCAATGTCTCTCGGGTTAAAAATCCCATCGATTTAGCCCTATTTTTACAGAATTCCCCCGATCGCGTGTTGTCGGATTTCGGTTCAGCAGAATTGTTGCGCGAATTGCAACTGCCGATTCATAATCCACTCACGGATAAGCGGTTGCAGGAGTGGATGGAGGAACGCAAAGATAATTTTTCCCGCAGTATGGCGAATGTGGTGGCAGAATCCTCGGGACGGGGAACGATTGGGGTTGTGGTACTCGATCGCGAGGGTAAAATTGCTGCAGGAACCTCCACGGGAGGGAAAGGATTTGAGCGAATCGGGCGCGTCAGCGATTCGGCAATGCCTGCGGGAAATTACGCCAATCCCAAGGCGGGAATTAGTTGCACAGGAATTGGGGAAGATATTATCGATGAGTGTCTCGCGGCGCGAATTGTGGTGCGTGTGACGGATGGATTATCGTTGATGAATGCTTTTGAGCGATCGTTTGCAGAAGCGGAACGGAATAAACGAGATTTCGGGGCGATCGGGATTGATGCTACAGGCGCGATCGCCTGGGGTAAAACTTGTGAGGTGGTTCTCGCTGCCTATCACACCGGCGATCGCATCGGCGATGCCTTGGAAATGAGTCCAGAAATGGGTGTCGGCATCGCCTAGGTGAGTTCAATGGGACCAGAAACCGGGTTTCTGAACCAGATTGTTGCAAGTTAGCAGAATTTTGGGCAAGAAACCCGGTTTCTAACTCTGGGTGAGGGGACCCGAAACTTTTCTCCCCAAAAAATATCAGTTCAAGGTATTGACAATCGTAGCATCTTGACAGAGAATAAAATAATGGGAGTGTGTGCGCCCATATATATCGAAATCTGAGAGCGGAAAATTCCACAAGGAAGCTCTCTCTACCGATGAGTAGAGTAGTCTACTCCGCTAGTTCTCACAGAAGGCAGAGAGACAGTTCCCTCCTCAGACAGACCACTGAAGCGGATAGGTTCGCTACAGTAGATATATAGATTCAAGCGCATCAAAAGAAAGTTGGGTGCTGAACTTCAGACCGACCGAGTAAGCTGTCATCCTAAATTGACAGAAGGTCTGGATACTTTATAGAGAACCAATTATACGAATCAGTCCCGTCAGAGTTTCTCTGGCGGGATTATGATTATTAGGGGGTTACTGAAACAATAGAGAATACCCCAAAAACAGCCCCCAACCTGCCACGGCAAAAAAGGCGAACAATCCCACCATAATTTCAAAGGACCACCTAACCTTCAAGGTTCCGAGTAAGGGGGTAGCAGAAATTAACAGTAAAACAAAGAAGAGGGAGAATAACCAAATCATGATGTGACTCCAGAATAAAGACAAGATGCCCTTTTCTAGTTTATCGAGTTTCTGAGGATGTTGGGGGTTCTGGGGTTTTCGGAGGGAGGATTAAGTCTAAAGCATTAACGCATTCTCCCCAATCCTCATAGCGGCAGGTTGAACCCTGCCGCTTATCCCTGAAGGGAGTTCCTACTCTTTCGCCTTCAGTTTCCAGCCTTTTTTGACCACTTGTCTGGCGCGGGCGATCGCCAAACTGTCATCTTCCACATCGTCGGTAATCGTCGAACCGGCGGCAATGGTGACGTTTTCGCCGAGTTTGACTGGCGCAACTAAGACGCTATTAGAACCCGTTTTCGTCCCACTGCCGATTTGGGTGGGATGTTTGTTTACGCCGTCGTAATTGGCGGTAATGGTTCCGGCACCGATGTTCACCCGATCGCCAGTGGTGGTATCGCCTAAATAGGATAAGTGAGATACATTGCTGCGATTTCCTAACTTTGTATTTTTCAATTCTACAAAGTTACCAATCCGGCAGCCTTCTCCCACCTGGGCCTGACCGCGTAAGTGAGCGTAAGGTCCGACACGGGTTCCGGCAGCTACGGTACTGTCTGTGATCACCGAGTATAAAACCGTTGCCTGATCCCCTATCTGACTATTTTCAATCAGTGTCCCGGGACCGATGCGAGAACCGGAACCGATGGTGGTTTGTCCGCGCAGGTGGGTTTGGGGTTCGATGATGGCACCCGGGGCGAGGGTCACCGTATCATCGATGGTAATGCTATCCGGGTCGATGAGAGTGACCCCAGCGGCCATCCAGTCATCTTTGACCCGAGTTTGCAAAATTTGATAGGCCGTTGACAATTGCTTGCGATCGTTGATGCCGAGAATTTCCTGGTAATCCTCCACATCTAAAATCCGCACAGGATTTAAGTAATTAACCGCATCAGTCAGATAATATTCTGCCTGATCGTTCTCCGATTTTAATTGGGGTAAAACCTTGGCTAAGTCCGGCCAACGGAAACAGTAAACACCGGCATTAATGCGCCGATTCTGCTTTTGATCGGCGGTACAATCCCGGTCCTCAATAATTTCCTTGAGCAGGTTTTCGCTGTCACAAAAGACCCGGCCATACCCTTTGGGGTCGGGTAGTTGCGCGGTGAGAATGGTGGCGGCATTCCCTTGTTCTTTGTGGGTATCCAGTAGCCGCTTAATGGTTTCTGGTCGTAAGAGGGGGACATCGCCATTTAAAACCAACAAATCCCCGGTAAAGTCTTTTAAATAGGGAATTACCTGTTGGACGGCGTGACCCGTTCCTAATTGCTCTGTTTGTTCGACAAATTCTAAAGTGTCAAATCGTTGAATCAGTTCGTTTTGGACGAGTTCCCCTCGATAGCCGACGATAATTAAACGTCGGGAAGGTTGAATTGCCGAGAGACTATCGAGTACCCGTTCAACCAGCGATCGCCCCCCCAAAGGATGTAAGACCTTGGGAAGGTCTGATTTCATGCGTGTCCCGCGTCCAGCGGCTAAAATCGCTACTGCTACCATTTTCTTTGAGCCCGTTAATCTCAACGGAGTATAGCGCGGTTTCCGCTCTATTGAAGCAAACACATCCACAATGACATCCCGATCGCCACAGTTAAGGGCGCTCGCCCCGGGGAAAACCGGGGCCTAGCCATTGGCAAGACGCCAACTTCCGGCGATCGCAGCGGGTTCTTCTGATTCAATCAGGTGAATGCGATTGACTGCCCTTGCCGGTTCTCCCATCTCCGTCGTCCGAATAAAAGTCGTAAATTGTTCCACCAGTTGCGGGTTACGCCATCCCTTCGCCGTTTCTTCAGCCATAATTTCCAGGGCTTTTTCTGAGGTAAACGCCTGTTTATAGGGCCGTTCGCTGGTGAGGGCATCGTAAATGTCCACCACTTGAAACACTTGGGCAATGTAGGGAATTTCATCCCCCACCAACCCATCGGGATATCCCGTCCCATCCCATCGTTCGTGATGATGGCGAATCAGAGGACGGACGCCGCGCATGGTTCGCAGGGGTAGACAAATTTTCTCCCCAATCACCACGTGCTGTTTCATGATTTCCCACTCTTGGGCGGTGAGTTTCCCGGTTTTGAGTAACACCCCATCGGGAATCCCCACTTTGCCGATGTCATGGAGGTATCCCCCCCACATTAAATCGCGAATTTCATTGCGGGAAAGGTGGAGAAACTCGCCAAACGCTTGTCCACGAGAGACCAATCGTTCGCAGTGGTCCCCGGTATTGGGGTCGCGACTTTCCACAGTCCGGGCAATGGAAAAGAGGACTTGTTCCGCATGGTCGAGGTCCTCATTGAGCCGTTTTTGGCGGACAAGGGATTTCACTCGGGCGGATAGTTCTAGATGATCGAAGGGTTTAGTCAGGAAGTCATCACCTCCCGCTTCAATCCCCCGGATCCGCGATCGCCGATCATTGAGTGCGGTCACGAAAATGATGGGAATCAGGCGGGTTTGCTCATCTTGTTTCAGATGGCGGCATACCTCAAATCCATCCATTCCAGGCATCATGACGTCCAGCAGAATTAAATCGGGCTGGGTTTCCTTCACACAAGCCAGGGCACTAGGGCCACTGTCAGCTTCCAGAATTTCATACCCTTCTACGGACAAAAGAGCCACTGCCGTCATCCGGCTGGCTGGATGATCGTCTACGACGAGAATTTTGGACTGTTCTGCATCAAGGAAGTTCACAGACAAACACCTTGCTCTGAGTATTTCTATTAGCTAGTTCTGCGTCAAGCGACTGAGTAAATTAATCGCTTTTGGTACTATCTCTGACTATCTTTACATTATTTGGACCGCGTTTGTTTAAAAAATCCGCTGTTTTACAGAGACTTTATAAAGAATGCCGGAGTTTTTCCGGTCTCGGCCATCTTTTTTAAAAAATGTAAAGTTTTTCTCATTGACCGCGATGAGATTTTACCTTCATCGCCTTCTCGATTATAGCGGGCCGATCAGGTTAACCGGGGTTTAGGTTACCTCCCCGCCTAACTATCTGCCCCTGTAAAGCGATTGATCCCTCACTATTTTTCTGCAATGCTGGCCCATCTTTTTTTCCAATTAGAGGTCGGTTCTAAGGGGGATAAGTCTTGCTCCTGTTGACGCCGTTGGCGAATTTCCTCAGCGGTATCCGACAGGGTGGGGTCTCGATAGGGAATCGCCGCCCGAGTCTGTAGATGCTCCTGTTCTTGGGGGGAAAGAGGGGGTAAATCGCGATCGCAAAAACTCGCCACAGTTCCGGGCGATCGTCGGCCCACCGGCGCAGTGGCCCCAATTTTCAAGCCTGCCGCCATTAATGCCGTTCTCACCGAGGCCGAACAAGAATAAGTTGCCAATCTTCCCGTCGGACTCAAACAGCGCGCCACCCACCCTAAAAACTCAACGGTCCACAGTTGCGGACAATGGGGAGGGGAAAACGGGTCTAAAAATATGGCATCGGCTTGAAACCCTTGATTCACCACCTGTTGAATGGTTTTTCGGGCATCTCCCAGCCATAAAGTCCCTTGGAACTGGGGGGTACTCACCGTCCTGGCACACCTAGATTCACCCTGCAACTCTAGGACCGAGCAATGGACTCCCGGGATAGTCGATTCGCCCTCTGCTTCTGCGCTAACCAGTGCAGCTAGAAGTTTGGGAATGGGCGATCGCCAACTTTGAAGTAACCCTTGGGCGATCGCGGCTTGGGGAATCGCGGCATCCAATTCCAACCCGACCCACTCCACCCAACAAGCTGGATTAATTGACCAAATCGTCTCTAATGCTGATGCGGTATTGTACCCCAATCCATAACACAAGTCAAGCACTCGCACCTGGGGATTTTGGGCTTTCTCCGCTAACTCCGTGGGTTCTACAAATTTACACCGCGCCTCTTGGCGCGCCCCGTGGTACGAATGAAACAGCTCGCCAAATTCCGGGGAATAAAACGTAAAAGACCCATCAGAGGTCTGTTGAGGCGTCAAGGGCATCATTTCTGCCATAAGTCTGGGTTACATCCTGCAATTAATTCTAAACAAGCTTGGCGGGCCAATTTTCGAGCTTCTATTCGGTGTTGAATCGTCTGTTTAACCATCTGCGCGATGTTGTCCCGACGCCCTTGATCCTTGGGAATCGGTAAAATCAACTCCTGAATTCGATTCCCTAGAGAATCAATAATATCCTGGGTTAAACGCTTTGCCAAGATTTGTTTTTGCACCGGGACTGAACTTAGGGCCGCCAACAACAAATAACAACAGAAAGGACAGGTTTCCCGAACGCGCAATTTATAGAAATGACTTTGATAAAGGATGTGCGTATCATCAGCGGTAATCAACGCACAAGTTCCAATTAAATAAGTGCCATCGCGCACCATCAAAATATCTCCCTCGCGCAGGTCCTGTTTTGCAGCTAAGGATTGATAAATTTCTTCACTCACCGAATGTTTAGGGTCGGCTTTAATTTCCCAATTAGAAATATCTGAAGTGCGGATAAAAGGAATATTTCCTGTCCCATAGGCCAATTTTCCCACTTCATCGCCACTGCTGACCTCTATCATCCCTTGGGATATCAAATCTCCCATAGAAATAAAGTCATGACTGTTTTGGAGGTTGGCTAATTCTGAAATAGCAGCGGGATTGTAATAATGCGGGGCTAAAATGCCATTTTGAATGCGATCACAAGTCATCCAATAGCCTAACTGACTCGGTTTCCTTAAAATTCCTTTTTCATAGTCTCGGTAGCGGGCGGCAATTTCCGGTAAATCATCTCGGTCAATCGGTTGTCCCCGGCTATCCCGTCCGCACCATTGAGCCTCCGCCATGAAAATAGAGGGGTTGCTTTCATCCTCTGCTGTTATCCCCAATTTTTTTTGTAATAAAAGGAGACAAGTTTTGGTATGTGTGCCGCCTTTTCCGGAGATTTTAAATAACACATCGGGCATTCCAATCACGGCTTTAATCACAGATTTTGACTGGATATAATCCACCACATACCGATAGGTTTTGCTAGAAATTAGACTTTCAGGAACCACCATGCCAATCCGACCTCCGGGCCGAACCAGGGATAAACATCGTTCCATAAATAAGACCTGGGGGGGTACAGAAGGTTGCAATTTGGGCAGTTTTTTAAAAGATAGGCTATCTTTTTCTAACCGCCATCGATATCCCAATTCAAAGGTAGCCTGAACCTGGGGAGATGCGGCAACAATGCGACTCCCAAAGGGAGGATTGGTCAGGACAATATCAAATTCACCGACCTGAGTTGGGAAGGGCAAAGGCTGGGAATTGGATGAATTATTGTCAGGATTTATGGCAAAATTGGGGGCGAGAGATTCCAGTTCCCAAGCGAGGGAATCCGCACAAAAGACCTGAGCCGATTTGAGGGTCAACAGAGATAAACGAGTTGCCGCTAATCCGGCGAGATACTGGTCTTTATCTAGTCCAAAAACTGTAGAGAGGATTTGTGGAACAGAGGCACCGGCTGTTTTTAAATGGCGAGCCGCCACACTTAAAAATCCACCCGCCCCACAAGCTGGATCAATGAGGGTTTCTCCAGGACGAGGATTGACTAAAGCCACCAATAAGGCGATCGCATTCATTGGCGTAAAAAACTGCCCTTCCTGTCCGCGAATCTGTGACCCCATAAACACTTCATAGATGTCTCCAAAGGGGTCATGAAGGGGGGTTTCCAAGTTAGCAGTATTCAGCAGGATATCAATTTGAGCCAGACTATGAGGGTCGAGAAGCAAAGGTTGCTCAGGGGGAAACAGGGTCGGCAAAAGTAGACGCAGTTGGGCAAAAGACTTATGATATCGACGGGCGATCGCCTCTACATTTGTTCTGTCATGAATCGGGTCAAATAAGGACGGATTTTGCTGAAAATACAGCTTGCAAAATAAGCATTTTATTGTTTCTTGCAGTAAGGTTTCATCCCGAGTTGCACCGAGGAAGCGACCCACGAGATAATTCCGAATCTGTCGATACACCGCTTTAGAATCTCGTTCTAGGTTCATGTTAAACCCAATCCAGATTGGGAAACGTATTTTTAAGTGTTATTTTAAATCCAACTCCCGTTGGCAGTGTTTTGATAGACCTTTAAAAGCCCGATTCCGGATAAGCTATGTCATAGGCTTTGCATCTTGCCCGCTTTTGTTATGACAAATGGTCCGCCAGAGACGCTATGAAAAACATCCCCTTATCAGGGGGACAGTACCCTCTTCCCGAGTCGTTCCAGGGCCAATAAACCGGCACCATAGGCGGGTTCATGGCGAGGGGAAATGACTTGAACTGCCGGAAATTGGGTGCGAAGGGACTCACCCAACCGATCGCCCAAATGGCAGACACTGCGCCAGACTCCGCCAATGGTGACCACCTCAAATGCCTGTTCCGGGGTAAAAAGGGCCGAGGCAACGGTTTGAGTCATCAGGACCAACTCAGCAGCAGCATCCTCCAGAATCTGGATGGCGATCGCATCTCCAGCAGCAGCAGCGCGATCGACCAAGGGAGACAATGCAGCAATTTCCGTCACCCCCCATCCCCGGCGATAGATGACTTCGATTAAGTCTTCTAACTGATTCAGGTTGAGATAATCTAGGAAAGCATCCGTGAGGACGGTTTTGGGTCCTCGCCCATCCTGCGATCGCGCCGCTGCCTTTAACCCCGCGATCGCAATTTGATACCCGCTGCCTTCATCTCCAAATCGATATCCCCAACCGCCTGCGCGTTTGCTTTCTCCCTGGGAATTGCAACCATAGGCGATCGAACCCGTACCGGCAACGATCGCCACCCCAGAGGCGGATCCCGTCCCTCCCACCAAGGCGATCGCGCAGTCATGAGTCACCACCACCCCATCAGAACCGAGTTTCCAGCGAATCGGCAGGGGACTCTCCGGGTACAACCCCGCCACCAAACCTTGCACCACCTGGACATCCGCCGGACGTCCCACCCCGGCCAAACCCACGCCAATTCCTGCGATCGCCACCCCTGGGAGTTCCTTCACCGCCAAGGCGATCGCCTGTGAGATGGACTCCCCTGCTGCCGCCAACCCAATGGTTTGATAATTCGATGGCCCTGCCTCACCCCGTCCGGCGATCGACCCAGTTTCATCCATAACCAAGCAAACCGTCTTGGTCCCTCCCCCATCAATGCCCAACACCCAGTCTGTGTTATCGTTAAACTCTGAATCCCTGACCCCATCACTCATTCCCAATTCTTAACCCCCTAACCTGAATCTACAACCCACCGCCACCGAGTCGCCTCCATACCTAGCTTACCCCTGCTGCCATCTATCCAGGGTGGTGATTATCACCGCAAAACGTTACCCTGTATAAGATAGCGTTCATTAGCTCAATTGCAGCAAATTCAGTCTTAAAGATAGATTCATCACCATGTCAAACCAATACTCTTATTTTGATACAGAAAACAACGGTCATAAAACCTTTGAACTCCCGGGGGCCAAACCCCATTACAATCCCGATCGCCCCGGACAAGTCGAACATATCTGCTTAGATTTGGCCCTTGACTTGGCGAATCAAAGCTATCAAGGGACTTGTAGCATTCGACTCATGCCCGTGAGAACCGGCATCGATCGCCTGACGTTAGATGCCGTCAACCTGAATATTCAGGAAGTCACCGTCAGCGATACCCCCCAACCCTTTGATTATGATGGGGAACGGTTAGACATTCACCTCACCCAACCCACTCAAGCAGAACATCCCCTCACCCTCGTAGTCACCTACGGGGTCGAACAGCCCCAAC
This sequence comes from Laspinema palackyanum D2c, assembly GCF_025370875.1. Classification (NCBI taxonomy): domain Bacteria; kingdom Bacillati; phylum Cyanobacteriota; class Cyanophyceae; order Oscillatoriales; family Laspinemataceae; genus Laspinema; species Laspinema palackyanum. Next base: position 142,099 of record NZ_JAMXFD010000001.1, on the reverse strand, counting down.
GTGGCATCTATTTTATCGCCCCAGATGCCCATTATCCTCAGAAATCCGTCCAAGTTTGGACCCAAGGGGAAGATGAAGATTCCCGCTTCTGGTTTCCCTGCTTTGACTACCCCGGACAACTCGCCACCTCAGAAATTCGCGTTCGGGTTCCCAAACCCTACCTCGCCATTTCTAATGGGGAACTGATTTCTACGGAAGAAGAAGGCGGCGATAAAATTTATCATTGGTTCCAAAAACAAGTTCATCCCACCTATTTAATGACCTTAGCGGTGGGAGATTTTGCCGAAATTTGTGATGAATGGAACGGCAAACCTGTGGTTTACTATGTAGCCAAAGGTCGGGAAGAAGATGCCCGTCGCAGCATGGGTAAAACCCCGCGCATGATGGAATATTTTAGTCAGGCATTTGGCTATGCTTATCCTTATCCTAAATATGCCCAAGTGTGCGTCGAAGATTTTATCTTCGGGGGCATGGAAAATACTTCAACTACCCTACTGACCGATCGCTGTTTGTTGGATGAACGCGCCCAACTGGATAACCAACGCACGGAAAGTTTAGTTGCCCATGAACTCGCCCACCAGTGGTTTGGGGATTTAGTGGTAATTAAACATTGGTCCCATGCCTGGATTAAAGAAGGGATGGCTTCTTATTCCGAGATGTTATGGACTGATGAAGAATATGGGGCAGAAGATGCGGCCTATTATTTGCTGAATGAAGCGCGGAGTTATTTGAATGAAGATAAAACCCGCTATCGGCGACCGATTGTCACTCACGTTTATCGGGAGGCGATCGAGCTTTATGACCGCCACTTGTATGAAAAAGGTGCTTGTGTTTATCACATGATTCGGGCAGAGTTAGGGGATGAACTGTTCTTTAAAGCCGTTCATACCTTTGTCAATGATAACGCTCATCAAACCGTAGAAACCGTGGACTTGCTGCGGGCCATTGAAAAGGCCACGGGTCGAAATTTGATGTTCTTGTTTGACCAATATGTGTATCGCGGGGGTCATCCCGATTACAAAGTCTCTTACAACTGGGATGGAGACAGCAAACTGGCGAAAGTGACTGTCACCCAAAGTCATGTCAAAACCACCGGGGAAAAAGGGAATGAGAAGGAGTTATTTGACCTCAAAATTCCCATTGGATTTGGGTACAAGAATGGCGAACCCCTGAAAACCTTTACGGTGCGCGTGAATCAGCGGGAACAGAGTTTCTACTTTGCCGTTGGGGAAAAGCCGAGTTATATTAGCTTTGATGTGGGAAATGCCACCCTCAAAACGGTGCATTTAGAGTATCCAGTCGCTGAATTGAAAGCGCAGTTACAATATGACCCTGACCCGGTATCGCGAATTTATGCGGCGATTGCCTTAGCGAAAAAAGGCGGATTAGAAGCGGTTAAAGCCCTTGGTTCTGCCTTAAAAACCGAACGGTTTTGGGGGGTGCGCTTAGAGGTTGCGAAACAACTGGGTAAGATTAAATTGGACCAAGCTTTTGACGAATTAATCGTCGGGTTAGCGGATGAAGATGCGCGGGTGCGATATGCGGTGGTGGAGACATTAGCACAGCATAAAACCCCGGAAAGCTATCAGGCGATCGCCCAAGTCTTGGAACAGGGAGATGCGAGTTATAATGTAGAAGCGGCAGCAGCAAGAGCAGTTGCCTCAATCTGTGCCGGAAAACGGAACGAACCTCTGGATGAAGGGGATGCGATCGCCCGTTTGCAAAAAGTGTTGCAGGAACGCGCCGGATGGAATGAAGTGGTACGCAGTGGGGCAATTTCTGGCTTAAGCAAGCTCAAAACCTCAGAAGATGCTCTCAATATCATTCTGGATTATACCGCCAATGGTGTACCCCAACCCCTGCGATTAGCGGCAATTCGTGCCCTGGGTGGCATTTCGACAGGTCAAACTCCGGGGAATTTAGAGCGAATTTTGGACCGTCTTTCCGACTTATCTGCGGAAACTTTTTTCCTGACGCAAGTTGCGGTTGCCTCCGCCTTGGGACAAATGGAAACACCCAAAGCGATCGCCATTCTACAAAGTTTAGCGAATTCCACTCCCGATGGCCGAGTTCGTCGCGTTGCCGAAGAAGCTGTTTCTAAGGTTGAGAAAAATATCGGTTCCGATAAAGCGGTGAAGCAATTACGCCAAGAACTTGACCAGATTAAGAAAGAAAACCAGGAACTCCGCAGTCGCTTGGAACATTTAGAAGCGAAAACCAAATAAGACAGTGAGTTTCCATCCAGTCGGGTGCATCTGAATCATTTCACCCATTCAGAGAACAAAACCCACTTCAGCGGGTTTTGTTCTCTGAATTGTTCGACATCAAGGCTGAGGGTATTTTTTTTACAATCGGGATTATTCTAGGGTTAACTGTAAGTTAGGACAAAGTTTCAGTAAGTTTTGCAGCGACTTTCGTTGCCACGCAATTTCATCAGAACCGACCACTGCCAGTTTAATCTGAGTCTTTTTTCGCATAGAAATGACAAACTTAGAGAGCATACTAATCCCCGAACTATTCAGAAACTCCAGTTTGGTAAGGTCTAGGGTGATCGTGGGGGGATTGAGCTCAGCAATGTCATTCAATAACCGGGAGATCGGAGCATAATCTGCTGACCCTGTGAGACTGAGTTCTCCTTGAAGTTTAACCGTTACGGATTCCGGAATGTACTGTACACTGTAGTCTTCACCTTTGATTTCTTGAAAATTCATCTTCTATTGCCTCCGGAGCAGGTGCTCTGGTTAAAGTTTACCTGAACTGGACTCATTACGGTTAAAATCCAAACCATAAGGTTATAACACCAATTGAACCAGGGTGGTCGCTAGAAAGAGTCGGGGATGGTCGGGAATTGGGTCAAATTTCCAGCCTAATTTTGCAGAGTAGTCAATAATCATGGTCAGAAACCCCAGGCCAGAATCCTGACTATTTTCGTCTAGGGAATTTTGTTCCAGATGTTTCAGATATAGCTCTTGCGGGTCCGAGGAGAGCAGTTCTTCAATAAAGGCTTTAAAGCGATCGCCTGCTTCACGGGTCACCGTATTTCTGGACATTAAAACAATTATTTTTTCCGGACCATCGATGAAATGAATCCCAAATCTCACCGGATATTCATCCGAGGGACTATGAAATTTCATCGTATTTTCTAACAGTTCATTGGCCACATAGCTCACGGAAGCCTTGTAGTCTTGTTGACGCCGTTTAGCCGCAGGGTCATCTTCATCAATGGGCAAAAAGGTAGCCAGATAATCCGCAACAAAATAAGCCGAAAGTAAATTATTTCGCCAGCGGTTTTTAATGGGGCGAGAGTTAGCGGAAAATCCCAGATCTAAATAATCATGCCCGGGAGGTAAATCGGGAAGATAGTCTCCAAATATTTCACTCATGACCGTCTGAACTCCTTTCTAACCTATTTTTGTTTAATGACGACCAAAGTCATATCATCCAGCATTTTTTGGCCCTCAATGTACTCTCGGACATCTGCGATCACAGCCTGTTTAATTTCCTCAACAGATTGGTGCCAATGCTGAGTGATGAAGTCACACAATTGATTCACTCCATATCGTTGGTTGTCTCTATTTTTAGCCTCAGTAATCCCATCGGTATAAACCACGATGCCATCTCCGGAGTTGAGTTCCACACAAATCTGAGCAATAAAGTCAGTAATGTTTTCATCTAACCCGATGGGTAGGCCTAAATCCATTGTATCGACCCGCTCAATCTGTCCATCCGCACGGACCACCAGAATTTCCTCATGTTGTCCGCAGATACTCACTTGGCCCTGACTATAGTTTAACACAGCTAAAGTGAGATTTTTATCGGTCTTCATGCGCTGGACGTTGTGATAAATCGTGCGGTTGAGGGTGTCTAAAAACGTTACCGGGTCGGTTTCCCGACTCTCTTTGAGGGTGCGAACCGCTGTTTGGGTCATGACCATGAGGATCCCGCTTTCGAGTCCATGTCCAGTGACATCTCCAATGGCGATCGTCCCCACCCCATCATAATTGAGTACATCATAATAGTCTCCCCCCACTTCCTCCGCGCTTTCCATAAAAGCCGCAATTTCTAACCCCTCAATTGCGGTTAATTCTTCAGGTTGGGGTAACAGCAATTTTTGCAGTTGTTGAGTGACTTCCAATTCAGCACTCATGCGGATATTTTCCCCTTTGAGCTTCTCGCTCTCTTGTTGAGCATAGCGCCATTCGCTAATATCAATTCCCACAGATACCGTCGCTGTTCCTTGCTGATATTTCTGCACCACCATTAAATAATACCGGGGCTTACCCTGAACCACAATGCAAATTTCCTGGGATGCACAGAGGTCTGAACTGTTGAGAAACTGCTGCATAAACTCAGCATATTCATGACTATTTTGGGCGAACCCAATTTTTCGACCCACCATGTCTTCCGGGTCTAAATTCAGGCTATCGGCTAGATAACGGTTCACCCCGAGATAAGTTCCACTGGTATTAACCCAAGAAATCGAACCGGGAACTGCATTTAAAACCGCCTCAAGCTGTTCTTTGGAGGCGGCTAATTCTTGTTCGTGATGGGTCAGGTCACGGTTCGCCTGTTCTAAAGCGCTAAAAGAGGCTTTAAGCTGATCAACCATCTGGTTAAAAGAATCCGCCAGTTTTTCGAGTTCAATAATTCCTCGGGCATAAACATGGCGATCGAGTTGGCCGGTGGCGATTTGTTCCGAGGAGCGCGTCACCCGCAGAATAGGCCGTAAAATCCATTGAGCGATCGCCACCCCACAGGAAATCGAGACCATCAGGGCTAACAAACAGAGCACCACCGTCTGCTGAGTATTCTCATGAATTTCCTCCATGAAATCCGCTTCCGGTATCCCCACTAAAATCAACCAATCAATCCCGCGATCGTCCCGAAACGGCATCACTTGCAGAAAGTGCTTTCCACCTTCGAGGAAAAATTCTACCCCCTGGGATTGCTTAATATTCTCCAAAGACCCAAACTCAGCAATTAAGGCATTGAGGGCCGCATTTAAGCGCGGATTTTGACTTTGGGTGGCAGGCAGCCGTTGAGGTTCCTCCCCATCCCGTCCCGGAATCAAAGTAGCGGTTCGCGTCGAGGTGGCAACCAGTAAACCATTGCGTTCGAGGATAAATGCCTCGCCCGTTTTGCCAATCTTGAGGGTTTCTAAAAACTGGTTAATTCCTGAGACGGGGACATCCCATAAGAGCACTCCCAAAAACTGGCGATCGCGGTCATAAACCGGATACACCGCAGAAATATCCAACCGTTGCCCGATCGCACTGGGTTCAATCCCAGTCCAAATTGGCCTCCCCTCCGTCACCGCCTGTTGATACCAACGGCGAGTTCGGGAATCATAGTTAGGACGTTCCCGAAGCAATTCCCCCAGTTTCCCATCCTCCCCAGGAGCATAACGCTGTAAACTCCGCCCAGTTCGCTCATGGGACAACACCAGATAATGCTCTAAGGGGTTGACCCCCACAAACTCCCCCCGTTCATTGGCATAGGCGATCGTCCCCAAGTCCAAAAACTCGCGACTTTGTTCCCAAAAATACTCCAGCAGCACTTCCGGGTCCTCTCGGTCAAGTGCATTTTTACGAAACACTTGGGCATTCAGATGATGTACCACATGGGGTCGATCTAAATAACGCTGCACCTCTTCTCGCACTCGGAGGGCAATTTCCCCCCGCAGTTGACTGGCAAGTTCATTGACGGTTTGCTGTCCACTGCGAAAGGACAACCACCCCACCAGTCCAGTGGAGAGCAAGACAGGAATAATAAACGGAACCACCAGAACCGTGCGAAGGCGAAATTTCCCCAAGGATTGGAACCGAGGGCGGGTCAAGAGAATGGGTTTCATGAATTGCGGCTTATGGACTGGAGAGGACTGGGTAAGCATCGAACGGAGTGTAAATGTAAAAAAGTGTTGGACATTTCAAGCCGATCAACCTGTTGTTTTAACTCAGTTGTAACCCAAATGAACTGTAGTGGCGATTTTTTAGCTTTGATGGGGATAACGACTGAAGTCGTTACTACGAACTGAAGAAACGACTTTAGTCGTTATCATAAGTTTGTAGTAACGACTTCAGTCGTTTCTTCAAAAGTTATGGCAACTCACCCAACTCAATGGAGAATTAGGCGTGGATGGTGGAACGGCTAACGGTGGATAAGGCTTCTACTAAACTCTTGACCCCAGCGATCGCCGCGAGTTCATTATCCAGACGGTTAATTGCTGAACCGACGCCTACCCCAGCGGCCCCAGCAGCGATCGCCATCGGTGCCGTGATCGTGGAAATCCCCGAGGCGCACAGAACCGGCACAGAAACTGCCCGGGAAATGGCGGAGGCAGCAGCCAAGGTGGGTGCTGCTTTTTCGATCGCCCCTAAGATACCCGCGTGGACGGGATTGCTGCTGGTGCCGCCTTCGGTTTGGATAATATCTGCACCAGCTTTCACCAATTCCTCAGCTAGATCCACTTGCTGATCCAATTCCAAAATATGGGGAACGGTGACAGACAGCACGATATTCGGCAGTAAGGCGCGGGTTTCCCGAGTCAGTTGCAGCACTTCAGCGGCTTCAAAGCGCCGTCCCATTGCATAGAAGGCATCAAAGTTACCAATTTCGATTAAATCTGCACCGCCTTCTACACAGGCGACAAATTTTTCTGGTTCAACGGCAGACACACAAATGGGTAAATCGGTCAACTGTTTGGCTAATTTGACTAAAGCCGGATCCGCAGCAATATCGAGGAAAGTCGCACCCCCGCGATCGGCGGCCCGAACCACGGTAGCAACCTTCTCGGCGTCAAAGTTGGTCAATCCGGTGATAATTTTTAAGGCACGTCCTTGTTGAAAGGCACGGTCTAAAGCAGGAATCATGGTCATAATTCGGTTCAGTTTTGAGGCTAATTTAGCTTGATTTTGACATGGACTGGTGCAAGAAACCAGAGGCAGGGGAGGTTCACGGGTTAGGGGATGAGTCTTCCACCTGATAGGAACACCAATCACTCCAACTTCCGGCGTAGAGTTTGGCGTTGGGGATTCCTGCCATTTCCAGGGAGAGGAGATTCACGCAGGCAGTAACCCCGGACCCGCAATAGACGATAATTTCCTCGGACCCGGCAATATCAGCCCAGCGTTGTACTTGGTCGCTGTGGGGTCTGACTTGGGCGTTCTCGTCGGTGACTTCTTGCCAGGGATAGTTGAGTGCACCGGGAATGTGCCCGGCGATCGGGTCGATGGGTTCATGGTTGCCGAGATAGCGATCGCGTTCTCGGGAGTCGATGAGGGCGACTTCGGGCAAGGGGGACCGGGTTTTGACGGTCTCGATATCCACGAGGCGATCGGGGCGGATTTGAGGAGAAAAGGTCCCCAAATTGGACCGAGGAATCGCATCGGTGACGGGATATCCGGCAGATTGCCACCCTTTAAATCCGCCATCTAAAATGGCAACGCGATCGTGTCCCAGATAGCGCATTAACCACCAGAGTCGGGAGGCAAAGGCAAATCGGGAGTCGTCATAAACCACGAGTAAGACTTCTGGAGAGGTGACCCCGATTGCCCCTAATTTTTGGGCGAATAGTTCGGCATCGGGGAGGGGATGTCGTCCCCCATGTCGTTGGACTGGGGAAGATAAATCGCGATTCAGGTGCAGATAGTGAGCACCGGGAATATGGTGATGGAGGTACTGGTGTTGTCCCAGTTCAGGATCGGCAAGGGAAAAGCGACAATCGGCGATCGCAATTTGCGGATCGTCCAGGTGTTGGAATAGCCATTCGGCAGAAACAATCGGATTCGTCTGAGTCATGATCCGGTTTGAGGGTTGAGTCAACTATCTAGGGTAAACGCGATCGGTTTTGATTGGAGGGGGGGTGGGGATAACGACTGAAGGCAACAACCGACGGGGGTTTAAACCCCCGTCTAACAGCTAAAGTCGGTTAAAACCGACTAAAAACACTACCCCGTAAGACTTTCAGCCGGTTTCTAAAAACACCCTCCCATAAGACTTTCAGTCGGTTTTAACCGACTTTAGCTGTTAGGCGGGGGATTTATCCCCCGCCGGTTGTTGCTGTTAGGGTTTAAACCCCCGTTAGTTGTTGCTACTACGAACACCGGAGAACGACTGAAGTCGTTACTACGAACGAAGAGAACGCCTGAAGGCGTTACTACGAACACCGGAGAACGACTGAAGTCGTTACTACGAACGAAGAGAACGCCTGAAGGCGTTACTACGAACTGGGGGGATTTCATGCTGTGTGCTTTATCCGTCCCCGTTTTCGCCGGAATTTGGTTGGGAAGGTTACCATAGCTAAATCAAAATTCAGTCTAAAGGGTTAGCAGTTGTGGAGACTTGGGCGCGCGATCGCACTAAATTTATCGTTGAACCCATTGCCAAGGGGATGGCAAAACTGGGCATTTCTGCCAATACGATTACATTATTGAGCTTGTTGTTGAATATTTTGGCGGCAGGGGTGATTGCCAATGATCAACCGTTGTGGGGGGGATTGTTAATGGGATTGATCGCAATGCCCCTAGATGCGATCGATGGGGCCGTGGCCCGGTTACTCAATCAACAGAATGCGTTTGGGGCGTTTTTTGATTCGGTCTTAGACCGATTTTCCGAAGGGGCCATCTTGATTGGCATCACAATTTTATTGATCCACCGTCAAGAATATCCCTCGATTCCGATTTGTTTGTTGGCCCTGCTGGGGTCACAGATGGTTAGTTATACCCGTGCAAGGGCGGAAGGATTGAAGATTGAGTGCAAGGTGGGGTGGTTTCCCCGACTGCCTCGGGTGATTGTGATGGCGGTGGGGTTAATTGTGGATCAGTTGCCTGTGGCGTTGTCGGTCCTAGCGATCGCCAGTTTATTGACCAGTTTACAGCGGATTATTCATGTTTATCGGGTCACCCATCCAGGGGAGGATTCATCGAAAATGGGGGTTTCGTAAGATTTGACGCAACCGATAGATCTGGGGATCTGTCGGTTTGTTAATTCCCCCCCGATTTTTAACTCGGCATTGATTCGCCCGTTTGCCACTCCCGGAGGGGACCGAAATTTTCGAGTTTGCGGGTGGCAACTTGGGCGGCAAATCTGGCAGCAAGATGACAGGGTTCTCCGGTTAATCGAGAATATAAATAACCGGCGATGTAGGTATCTCCGCAGCCGGTTGGATCGACGGAGGTAGTAGGTGGAAAGGCCGGAATTTGCTTCAGAGTCCCGGATTGATAAACCCAAGAACCTTGACTTCCTGCGGTGATTAAGACTTCTCGAACTCCCCACTGATGCAGGGCGATCGCCGCCGGTTCGATGGCGGTTTTTCCCGATAGCAGTTGTGCCTCTTGGATATCCACTTTTAAAATATCTACTCCAGCCAGTCCAGGTAGTTTTTCCGCCCAATCTTTTGCCTGGACTGTTTGATGAATGACTTGCCGTAAAAATCCTTGTCCATCTAAAGAAATTAAGGCTTTGGTTGCGAAAACCGCTTGCAGAAATTCCAGGGACATCTCCTGATTGGTGAGTGCGCCTAGATGAAAGATCCGGGATTGAATTTGGCCTAAGTCTGGGGGAGTGAAGGGGGAAGCAACCCCCTGGACTTTTTGTTGACGACTATCCAGGCGATCGCGCTGATAACTATTTTCAAACTGGGTGGTTTCGGGGCTTTCGCTCCAAAAAACAGCAATGCCCCGATTTTTTAATTCTTCTAACAGATAAATCCGGTCTGCACCAGAGGTTTTGGTTAATACGGCCACATTTAACCCCAAAGTTTTTAAGGCACTGGCGGTATAAATTGCCGTCCCACCAGCCATTTCTTGGACAACTTTCCCATCAATTCTAATCCGGTCCTGGGTGACATGGCCGATAACACAAACATCAAACATTCGACAATTTAGGCAAGATTTAGGGAGACAGGGATGGCAAGAATTGAGCTTGAAACTGGCTGGTTTTTCAAAAAATTATCGCCTCACTCGTCAAGAATGAGGCGATGGGGAGTTGATTAATACTCTCTAAATCCGTTGATAAATTCCTCGGTCATCCGGTAGGCATCACCATCGGGATATTGCTTAGGCGGATGCTTCATGAAATAGGAAGAGGGAGAAAAGAGGACGCCACCTTTTCCGCGATCGAGGGCCAATTTGCAGCAACGAATCGCATCGATCGCCACCCCTGCGGAGTTCGGCGAATCCTCCACGGACAGGCGCATTTCAATATTCATCGGCACATCTCCAAAGAGTTTGCCTTCCACTCGAATAAAACAGACTTTATTATCTTTTTGCCAGGGGACGTAATCACTCGGCCCCACATGAATATTTTCATCCTCCAATCTAGTTTCACAGACCGACTGAACCGCTTCCGTCTTCGATTCTTTTTTAGACTTTAAGCGGGTGCGATTTAACATATTCAAGAAATCCGTATTTCCTGCGGTATTGAGTTGATAAGTCCGTTCTATTTTGACCCCTCTTTTTTTAGCCAGGTCAGTAATCATCCGGTGAACAATCGTCGCCCCAAGCTGGGATTTAATGTCATCGCCGACGATGGGAATATTGCGGGATTCAAATTTATCGGCCCATAACTGATTGCTGGCAATAAAGACCGGAATGCAATTGACAAATGCAACTCCCGCTTCTAAGCAGCATTCTGCATAAAAACTCGTCGCTTCTTCCGACCCCACCGGGAGATAATTCACGAGGACCTGAGCGCCGGATTCTTTTAAAATAGCAATGACATCATCTCGGGTTGGTTCTGGGGTATCGCTGGGGATGAAGGTATATTTATCTGCATAATTGACCAAATGTTCCGAGACCCCATCTAAGATTCTTCCCATACTGACTTTCGTGCCAATTTCGGGAATGTCTTCGCAGAAAACCGTCGTACAATTCGGTTCAGCAAAGATAGCTTTAGAGACATCTTGGCCGACTTTTCGGCGGTCGATATCAAAAGCCGCGACTACATCGATATCGTTCGGTTTATACCCGCCAATCTCCCAGTGCATTAACCCGATCGCTTCTTCAGAAGTCTTATCTTTATAAAAGTAAATTCCCTGCACCAAGGAGCTAGCACAGTTACCAACACCTACGATCGCTAGTTTAATTTTTTCCACAATCAGTCCCCGTCTCGCGTACTTGCATTTGTCGAAATTGTCAACGTTAACAATAACATAACTAACGGAGGGAAAATCAGGGGGTTAACCGGGCTGCCTCCGAAGTTGTCCCCTCCAACCGGCTTTGTCTTTATGAGGGTAAGTGCAGTCCCGGTTGGGTAAACTGGCTCCAGAACCCTCGGTAATCAGAGAATAGCCTGTTGCTATTCCCTGAACATTTTAGAGTATTTATGCAAGGGTGAGTTCCGACAGAATGATTCCATACCCTTTGCCCCAACTGATTGATGCCCTGAAATATTACAACAACCCCCAGGGGAGTCCCCGGGAGTGGCGATCGCCTCCAATGCCCCATCCTGACCCCAAAATACCCCAGAGGCAAAAAAGCCTATTGCCCGAAGTTAACCCAAACACCGATACTAAAGACAGCGGTGCTTGTCACCCAATTGCGGCTTTTTCATGGTTCTACAATTCTATGCTGAGTTTTCTTCGCTCAGATCTAGCTCAACTGATTGCCTATACTCCCCACCCGGGTGGTACTCTCGATTCCCCTGGGGGGAAGAAACCTGCCCAAATTGATCGGGTGGATACGAATGAAAGTCCCTACGACTTGCCTGCGGCCCTCAAAGAAAAGCTGGCATGGACCTATCAACAGGAGATTGAAACGAATCGCTATCCCGATGGGAGTCATGCCTCCTTAAAGCAAGCGATCGCTGAATATGTCAACGAATCAGCCCAACTCCCTGATTCCCCCATCACCGCCACCCATATTTCCCTCGGCAATGGTTCCGACGAACTAATTCGCTCTTTACTGATTGCCACCTGTTTGGGGGGTGAAGGGTCGGTTTTGGTCGCCCATCCCACTTTTTCCATGTATGGGATTTTAGCCCAAACCCTGGGCATTCCTGTGGTGGAAGTCGGGCGCAACGAGACGAATTTTGAAATCGACATCCCAGCAGCACAGGCAGCGGTTGCCAATACCCAAAATCCCCCGGTTCGGGTGGTGTTCGTGGTCCATCCTAACTCTCCCACGGCCAATGCTTTAACCCGGGCTGAACTGGATTGGATCCGTAGTTTGCCACCGCATATTTTGGTGGCGATCGATGAGGCATATTTTGAATTTAGTCAAACCAGTGTGGTGAGTGAGTTACTCCAGCATCCAAATTGGGTGATTATGCGGACCTTTTCCAAAGCCTTTCGCTTGGCGGCCCTGCGGGTGGGCTATGCGATCGCCCATCCGGAACTCACGGCGACCCTGGAAAAAGTCCGTCTGCCGTACAATCTCCCCGCATTCTCCCAGATTGCCGCATCGATGGCGATCGCCCATCGTCAGGAACTCCTGAGTACCATTCCCGAAATTTTAACCGAGCGCGATCGCTTCGGGGAACGATTGCAACCCCTGCAAAAATTTCTCCTGTGGCCGAGTGCAGCTAATTTTATCTACCTGCGCCCGAATCTCCAGGACCAAGGGGCGATCGGTCCCACCCTGACTCGCATCACTGAGGAACTCAAGGCCCAAGGGACTCTGATTCGTCACACCGGGGGCGGTTTAAGAATTACCCTCGGCACCCCGGAGGAAAATCAGCGCACCTTATCCCGCTTGCAGGAATTTAATTTCGGAGATTAGACCGTCCACAACGCAGAGTTCAGGGACAAACTGCGGGGGTTTGAACGATTGGCGGCCTAACAGCTAAAGTGGCAACACCCGGCGGGGGTTAAAACCCCCGCCTAACAGCTAAAGTCGTCTAAAGACGACTGAAAACACCACTGTATCAGACTTGCAGTCGGTTTTTAACCGACTCGCAGCTCTGAGGCCGCCAATCGATTTATCCCCCGCAGGTTGTTGAGAATGGTGCAAGATGTCAGTTTCAACCGACTATAAGTCTTATGGGATGGTGTTTTCAGTCGGTTTTCAACCGACTTGAGCTGTTAGGCGGGGGTTTAAACCCCCGCCGGTTGTTGCTTAGCCCGCCGCCACCTTGACCGGGGATTTTTGTTCTAAACGGCGGATGGTCCGCACAGTTTGGGGGAGGACCCCGACCAATCGGGCGATCGCCTCATCGGGGAGTCGGATCACGGTTTCGCGATCGAAATAATGCTGAAACTGAGTCAGCAGCATTTGGGTCCGGTGCAATGACACCGGCTGGACCGTAAGCTGTTCCATTAATCGGATCCAATGGCGGCGAATGGCAAATGCCTTTTGCCGTTCTTCGTAACTTTCCGGATAGAGCAACACCAGATCCCCCACGGGAATCGTTTGCTGACACTCAATGTCAAAAATGCCTCCAACGGCGGCCCCGGGACCTACAAACTCCGCATGAAACTGTTTATAAACAATCAATCCGCAGCGCCGACGACTGTCCACAACAAACAGTTGACCGCTATTGAGTTGAGTCAAAATTTGAGCACTATGAGCGTATTTAATCAAGGCACGAGAAGGATTGCTCCTCTCTCCCTTGACGGGAGGGCGAGAGGGAGAGTCAGACGGAAGGGGACCCAAGGGATTAGCTCCTTGGGCCTCTCTATTTTGGTTCCGGTCCTCATGTTTGTATTGAGTCATTTGAGGGTTCCCTTCTCATGCCGAAAATCACTACATCTAAACCGGGCAACTCATGACTACAAGATGGGGTTAAAAAAGTCCCCAAATTTAAGGAATAAATTTTTGCTCTTGTTTATCATTCCCTAATTAGACAAATAAACGTGCTTTTCTATTTAAACGCAGGTTTACCTGGCTCTCAAAAATTTTCACGGATTCAAGAGCAGCGGTCTCCTGCTTGCAAACAAGCCGGGGAGCGCCGTTTAAGGGAGATAAACCCGGTCGGCTGGACTCCTCAGATAATTTTAAAATTAGGGGAGTAAAGTCCGCCTACTGCTGGTCAAAAAGAAGGAGTGGAGTTGCTAGGACTTTTGTACTCGATTCAATCCGAATGATTCAGAAACCGGGTTTTTTGCCCCGGCTTGTTGCTAATCGGTATAGATTTGGTGAAGATCCGGGGTATATCTTCTCGATCCTCAGCGGGTCTCCTAGAGGCGGAGATCGCCTTGCTTCAACTGCGATCGAGTGCTTTGTGCAAAAGCATTCGTTTGGGTTGCCCGAAAGACCAAGGACCCCACCCCGACTCAATCGAGTGAATTCGATAGCCTGCTTTGTAATAAAGTCGTCTTGCCGGTCGGTTATTTTCGAGAACGTGCAGGTACAGGTCCTGGAATCCCCAATCTAGGGCTATGCCTTCGCAAGCTTGCAGCAATTGACGAGCTCCCCCCTGGCGGCGATAAGAGTCACCAATGGCTAAATTGGACAAGTAAGGAAACTGAGTCATTCCCAAGGTCCAAGGGTTGATACAGCGCAAGGCCATTTCTACGGTGCCAACAATCACGCCATTCCCCGATGGGGAGTCTCGGACGGATTCATAGCAGGAGGGCGATTCCGATTGGGGGTCGATCGCCACCAAGCAAATACAATGGGACGAGTTCGATCGCAGTCGCACTCGCAAATCTTCATAAATTCCCAGGCGCAAAATGGGATACAGCCAACCCCCAAGTCCTTCGCGAGAATGAAAGCTATCGACTAAAATCTCGGCGAGGCTGCTGAGATCTTTGGGTTGGGCGGCGCGGATCAAAAAGCCAGATGCACCTCCCGAGGATGGCTCAGAGGCAGGGGGATCGCGATGGGTTGGGGACGTGAAAGAGGAGTTCACGAGGAGTTCACATTAAGGGGGTTGAAACGGATTGGTTTTGACACGAAGGGAACCCTCTACTCTTATAACATAAGCTGATAAGGGGGTTCAAATATAAAATAAATATAAAGTGGACAAAAAGCATAAAAACATAAATAATCATTATCAATTATAACATGAGGTTAAATTCTGATGAATGCAGATATTTTTCCGTGTGACCCCCAGGAGGTCGGTTCTGTGAACCGGACATCGCCGCGAATGGCGATCGCCGAACTCCTGGGGCGACAAACTCACTTGCGCCTCGGGGAGAACGAGGCTGAAAATGCCGCATGGACTGCTGGTTGGCTGGATTGTTTGGAGTTTTTGGGCCAAATTGACCGAGGGACAGTTGCCAAAGTCCAGCAACTTTGTTCTGAAAAAAGATTATCCTCTCAAGAAAAGATTTCTGCCTCTGTCTGTGGAAATAAAAATACCGATGGTGAGGGCAACGGGGAAGCGGAAATTTTTCAATCTTTAACCGCAAGTCCGGGAACAGTGACATCCCCACAAGCGCCCAGGAATCTATCTGAAAACCATCCGGTTTGCGGGGAAAAACTCCCAGGGGTGGGAGAACAAGTTCTATCGGTACAGCGTTTAAATGCGATCGCCCAGGCTATTCATGGGTCCTTGGATGAGACGGAGATTTATCAGGCGATCGTCCAGCAAATGTGTGAGGTTTTTGAGGCAGACTGTGCGGGGTTAATTCTCCATGATCTCCAGGGACAAACCTTGATGGAAATGGCGGTTTATCATCGCCAGCAGGAATCCCCAGGGTCACCCCTGCGCCATCAGGCGATCGGAGTCCCCTTGCAAGTGGAGGGATTGAAAGACTGGAATACTTTACGATCGCAGCAAAGTCCTTGGGTGGTTGGGGATATCGAAACAGCAGCGATGGCCGAAATAGAGCCATTGCTGTTGCTTGGTGCCGGGTTACAGTCTACATTGATGGTGCCCATCCTCTACCAAAATGAAGCGATCGCCACGGTTTATCTGAGCTACACCCGGGTTGCTCATCGGTGGAACCCGTCGGAAATGAAATTTGCTCAAATGGTGGCACAACAGGCAGCCGTCGCCCTCCTCAATGCAAGGCATTATATCCAATCCAAAAAACACGCCCAACGGGAACAAGTTCTGAACCGAATAGCCGGACGAATTCGGACTTCTTTAAATCTCGATCGCACGATTGAGACGGCTTTATCGGAATTATTAACTCTCACAAAAGCCGATTTAATATTATTTTCAACTCCGACTTCTTTAATTCAAAGTATCCATCACCTCTGCCGATCACTGCGAATTACTCACCGAGTCTCTCGCCCCAGTCAATCGAGTTTTCTGGATCAACATCCTCTGGCTATAGGGATAGAAATCAAGCTTTTTCAGTTTGAGTCGGGATTGATTGAAAGTTTGCTCGGACAAGAAGTTACCGCAGTCGCGAATACTCAAAGTTCAGATTTTGGAGAGCGTGATCGCGCCTTATTTCAACAGCTACAAATTGGCAGTTTATTAAGTATTCCAATTTGGCATCGCGAAACTTTATTAGGTCATGTTTCGGCAATCAAACCCCAAGCTTATGATTGGCATGAAGATGAAATTTCCGCGATGGAATCGGTTTCCTTGCATCTAGGAATCGCGATTACTCAGGCGCAGTTATATCAACGTACCCAGGACCAAGCTCGCCAAGCGCGATCGCAAGCTCAAAAACTTAAAAAAGCCCTGGATGAAAAAACCAAATTAATTGCGTCCCTTCATGACACACAATTTCAACTGGTTCAAAGCGAAAAGATGTCTAGCTTAGGTCAATTGGTGGCCGGGGTTGCCCATGAAATTAATAATCCAATTAATTTTATTTATGGCAATCTTCCTCATATTGAAAATTACAGCTCCGACCTCGTAGAACTTGTAGACCGTTATCGAGAAAACTTGCAGCCCGTTCCCCAATCTATTGCTGAATTTGAATCGGAGATTGATGTCAATTTTATTCAGACTGACATCATAAAAATCCTTCATTCCATGAAGGAAGGAGCTGAACGGGTCCGGCAAATTGTTTTGACGTTACGCAATTTTTCTCGCTTAGATGAAGCAGAATTAAAATGGGTTAATCTGCATGAAGGGATTGATAGTAGCCTGATTTTATTAGCCCATCGTCTCCATGATATTGAGGTGATTAAATCTTATGGCAATATTCCCCGATTATGTTGCTACCCAGGACAACTGAATCAGGTGTTTATGAATTTGTTTTCCAATGCGATCGATGCCATTGAACCACCGGATCAGGGGTGCAATTCGACCCATTTCCCCGGGAATCTTATGGGCGATCGGCAAATTACGATCACCACCGCCGTGATTGCTCAATCTCATTTTCCCTGGGATAGTCTCCTTCCCAGTCAAACCCCGAACCTCCCGACAGGAGAGTGGGTGCAAATTCGGATTCGGGATACAGGTTGTGGCATTCTCCCCCAACATCAAACCAAAATTTTCGATCCGTTTTTTACCACCAAACCTGTGGGGAGTGGCAAAGGATTAGGCTTATCCATCGCCTATAAAATTATCGTAGACCGACATCATGGCCGCTTGACTTTTGAAAATCTACCCGAAGGGGGATGTGAATTTATCATTGAATTACCTGTTACTTCTAAAGACCCAATGCAGCCGAGATCTGCTCAATCTTCCGTGACTGTTTAAGAGCATTCGTCCGCCAATTGTGTAGGAAAGAACCCGAATTGGGGTTTTTGGCCCCAACTATCCGTGCAACGCGGACCGTTTAAATTTGGAAATTTCTGTCTCAGGAAACGCGGAGTGAAACGGGAACGAAGGACCGCGATGGGAAATCGGTGAAATTTCTCATGCAGGATCCGACGGTTGCCAGTAGAATATCGTCATTATTACCCATAATTTCGACCCATCCGTGGGGCGATCGCCCTCATCAATTTTTCCATCAGGATGCAACTCAAGGGGTAAATCTGCCAGGGTGCATGAGGCGAGTGATCTATTACCCCTAACCCCTAACCCATCGGGATCATGTTGAGTAGTGTACATTCAGAATGACCCCTACTCAAGAACCTCGGTACAGGTTGCGTCAGCCTCTGCGGTTCGGTAACCCTAAAAACCAGTCAAGAGAACAATAAGAAATTGGATATAACTCCCCCTGATTGTAGGAGAGCGGTGCATGAGTATCGAAACAGATAATAAGCCGAAACTTCTGGTAGTAGATGACGAACCAGATAATCTCGACTTGCTCTATCGCACCTTTTATCGGGACTATCAAGTGCTGACGGCAGAAAATGCCCCACAAGCGTTAGAGCTTCTCGCCAAGGAGGGGGACGTGGCGGTGATTATTTCCGATCAGCGGATGCCGCAAATGAGTGGGACTGAGTTACTCAGTCTGACAGCGACTCAGTATCCCGATGCCATCCGGATTATCTTGACCGCTTACACTGATGTCGAGGACCTGGTGGATGCCATCAATGCGGGAAAGGTTTTTAAATATGTCACCAAACCCTGGGATGCTGATGAACTCAAGGCATTAGTGGCACAAGCATTAGATACCCACAATGTCTTGAAAGCGCGGACAAGGGAACTGTGCCGCACTCTGCGCCAGGAATCGTTGCTCAATGCCATTACCAACACCATTCGCTCTCGGACGACTGAGGCGCAGATTTTGCAGACGATTGTCGATACCCTCGGCCAAATGTTTGAGGTGAGCTACTGCATTCTACGTCCCTATCAGGATGGCCGCTTTATTGATGAATGGTTTATGTATCAAAAGCGGGAACTCGGCACGATCAAGTCCAATGGTCAAGGGCCAAAACTGCCACTTGCTCCCGCAGGACCGATTTCAGAACCCCAGGGATTAGCTCAGACGGTTTGGGAAACCCACGATATTGAGGTGATCAATGATGTGGAAACCGATGAACGGTTACAGGGAAAGACGCCTCAACTCCAGCAACGGCGACAGATGTTAAAAGCGGCAGATATTCGCTCCTGCTTGGTGGTCCCTCTGATGTTTCGCTTGGAACTGATGGCAGTTTTGGCATTGCACCAATGTGGATCTGGTCGGGAGTGGCAGGATGATGAGGTGCAACTGGTGTTTATGGTGGCGGATCAGGCGGTGTTGTCCCTGTCCCAGGCGCGCGCTTATGAACAGGTCCAGGCCCTCGCCAAGCGCGAGGCCCTGGTGAATACGATTACCACGGCGATTCGGTCGAGTCTGAATCCGAAAGATATTTTTGCGGCGATCGCCCAACAACTCGGCCAAGCGTTACAGGCTGATGGTTGTGCCCTGTCGTTATGGACGGTGGAAGATGAATATGTACAGTGTGTGGGATTATACGATGCGGCCTTACAAGCGGTGGAGGCATCGGAGGGAGAACGACTGGAGGATGAAGACACTCAACAGGGGGGAATTTCTTCTGCTAATCCCTCCGAGGAAGTCAAAGGGGAACCTCGTTCTAATTCCGGGGAATTGCCGCGATCAGTGGTGCCGATCGCCGGAAATCCGGTGTTGCAACAACTCCTCACCACTCGGGCTCCGGTGGTGGTGGATGACTTGGACAAGCAGGCGGAATGGAATGTCATGGATTTACCCCTGCGATCGCCCGCCAAGGCTTTATTAGTCGTTCCTTTAATCTCTGATGGCGAAATTATCGGCAGCATTACCCTGCGCCAAGTCCGAGCACCCCGACACTGGCATCAGTCGGAAATCGATTTAGCCCAAGCGGTGGCTGCACAAGGGGCGATCGCGGTTCAGCAGTCTCGTCTCTACCAAAAAACTCGTCAGCAGGCGGAACGACTCCTGGAACTCAACCGCCTCAAAACGGAATTTTTCCAAAATATTTCCCACGAGTTCCGCACTCCCTTAACTCTAATGATGGGTCCTTTGGAATCTGCCGTAGAGCATCACCAAGATTTACCCTTGGACCAAGCGGCGATCGCCCTACGCAATACCCGCCGCCTCCTGCGATTGGTCAATCAACTTCTGGACTTACAACGTCTCGATGCTGGTCGGATGCAGCCGACGTTTCGTCCCTGCGATTTACTCGCCTTTGTCTCCCAAACCGTGGAAATTTTTCGCCCCTATTGCGAGAAAAAAGGTATAGAAATCACTACGGATTTACAACCTTGTCCTTCGTTATATTTGGACTTGGAAAAATTTGATAAAGTCCTCTACAATCTCCTCTCCAATGCCATGAAATTTACCGCTTCTGGAGGTAAAATTATGGTCTTTTTAGAACAGGCTGGAGATTATTCTTTACTCCAAGTTAAGGATACAGGAATTGGCATCCGCACGGATCAAGTTCCTCACCTATTTGAGCGTTTTCGTCAAGCGGAAGGGTCCGCAAATCGCTCTTATGAAGGCAGTGGATTAGGGTTGGCCTTAGCGAAAGAATTGGTGGAACTACATGGGGGAACCATTGCCGTTGAATCTAATTATGGGGAAGGTTCCGCTTTTATGGTCTGGTTACCCCTGGGCAATTCTCACTTACCCCCGGACCAAATTATTGAAGTTCCCACCGGGGTAGAACCGGCCCGGGCCTCTGTAGAGTTGGCTGATGTCCAGATGGAAGAGGATGGGGTCGGGTTTATCGGTCCCGGAGGGATGGTGCAACCGGCACAACCTTCAACGATTCACACTCTCCACCCGACGATTGTGGTGGTGGATGACAATCCAGATTTGCGAAATTACGTCTCAGGCATTCTCACAAAAGAAGGATATCGCGTCATTTTGGCCCGGAATGGGGCGGAAGGATTTGATGTGGTGCTCCACCATCGTCCCCAGTTAATTGTTACGGATTTGATGATGCCGTTAGTCTCGGGTTTGGATATGATCCAGATGATTCGAGAGGATGAGTCGTTACGGGGAACGCCGATTATTTTGCTCACGGCGAAGGTGAATGAGGATACGCGCATTGAAGGGGCGGAAAAGGGGGCGGATGCTTATTTGGCGAAACCGTTTAACGATCGCGAGTTGTTAGCGGAAGTGAGGAACTTACTGGCCCTCAAGGAAAATGAGCGCCGGGTGGCCCAGTTGAATACTTATTTAACTGAGTCAGTCCTGCGCCGCTTTTTACCCCCTTCTATGGTCCAAAAAGCGGCCTCTGGGGAGTTATCTCTGGATTTACGTCCGGAACCTCGGTTGATTACGATTTTGTTTAGCGATATCGTCGGGTTTACGCAGTTGGCGAATACGTTGCGATCGCGCCGGGTGGCGGAGGTACTGAATCAGTATTTAACGGAAATGACTCAGGCGGTGTTTGATAATGGCGGGACGGTGGATAAGTTTGTTGGGGATGCGATCGTGGCCATGTTTGGTGCACCGGAGGATTTGACGCCGAATGAACAAGTGAGACGGGCGATCGCCACCGCCAGACAAATGTTACAAGCGCTCGATCGATTGAATGAGAACTGGGAACAGCAGGGTTTACCTCGGGTCCAGTTCCGTTGTGGGATTCATCAAGGGACTGCGGTGGTGGGGATGTTTGGCGGCAATTTGCGATCGGATTATACGGCGATCGGTCCCAGTGTGAATATTGCCTCCCGCCTACAGGAATCTGCCGATCCGGGTACAATTCTGGTGTCTGCGGCGGTGGCAGATTATCTCCATGATGATGAAATTGTTAAGTTTGGTTCCCTGCAATTGAAGGGCATTGATGAAACAGTTTTAACCTTTATGGTTCATCGCCATTCTCGGGGGACTGAGGGGGAAGTCTCTTAGGCAGAAGGGTCTAAATAAATGACCTATTACGGATTAACAAAAGGTTATTAGAGTGTTGGTAACTTTTAATTAATTATCCTCCTCCGAGACTGTGTTTCAAATCACGGTTACCGATGAGGGCGATCGGCTTCACGTCAGGTAACTATCACCCTGCCTTCGTCCTCAAATCACCCTAATTTATCCTGAACAGAGAGATAATGGGAGTATAAGAAAAGAAGAAGCCAATCGGAGGACAAAATCATGTTACCTCGCTATCGGACCCACACCGCCCAATTCGTTAAAATGGTTTACTCGAAAGTGCAAGTCAACGGAAAACTAGAGTTAGTGCCAATGGAATTATATTCCGATGGTTCCCTCAAACGCAGCGCTTAATCGGTTTAATTCTCATCATTCAGCAGGTTAAATCCAGTCAATCAGGAACCGCTTAAATGCAGCAACAATTAATTAGTCTGACAACGGAATATTACCCAATCAAAAAGGGGGAGTCTATGTAGACTCCCCCTTTTTGATGGAGAGAGGGGCTCTAGGGTTGTTCCGGTGCGATCGCTAGATTAAAGAGTTCGGAACTCTCGGAATCTGAACCCTAAACTCTGTTCCCAATCCCGGAGTAGAAAGGCAAGTTAATTGACCCCCATGTTGTTGCACAACAATTTGATAACAAACCGATAACCCTAAACCCGTCCCTGAACCCACGGGTTTTGTTGTAAAAAATGGGTCAAAAACCTTGGAAAGGACCGCTTCAGGTATCCCCACCCCATTATCGGTAATCCGAATGGCGATCGCCTCATTTCCAACCCTCTCGGTGCGAATCCAAATCGTGGGTACAGAATAACTCACCTGGGATGAAGGCTGGATCAGATCGGGACTGGTATTTATAGAATTCCCCTCCCCCAAGCTACTCACCGTCCATCGGCGTTCCTCTAAAGCATCGATCGCATTATTCAGCAGATTGAGAAACACCTGATTCAGTTCAGACGCATAACAATCCACCTCTGGGAGGCTTTCATATTCTTTAATCACTTGAATTTTTGGAGCATTACGCGGATTATCCAGGCGAGACTGGACCAGCATCAAGGTATTTTCAATCCCGTCCTGGATATTCACCGACTTCAACTCCGACTCATCCAACCGCGAAAAATTGCGTAAATTTTCAACAATTTTTTTAATGCGTTGGGCACCCAACCTCATAGACTTGAGAAGTTGGGGTAAGTCTTCCTCTAAGAACTCAATCTCTATCTCATCTACCCGTTCTTGAAGAGGGTCTGGGAGAGTGGGGTATTCTTCTTGGTAGATATTTAGGACGTTGAGTAAATCTTGAAAGTATTCTTCCAGATGAGTGATATTTCCATAAATAAAATTGATCGGGTTATTAATTTCATGAGCCACACCACCGACCATTTGGCCGAGGCTGGACATTTTTTCCGTATGAATTAATTGAGCTTGGGTCCGTTGCAGTTCAGCCAGAGTTCTTTGTAAATCCGTAGTCCGGCTGGCGACTTTTTCTTCTAAAGTGCGATTATAGTCAGCGATGACCTGTTGAGCTTGTTTGCGATCGGTAATATCTTGAAAGGCCACAATTGCACCGACTACAGTACGCCTTTCATCAAAAAGGGGGGTACTTGCCACTTCTAAAGACAAAATCCGGTCTGGTTGGTGAAGTTCGAGGTCATCCACCCGCACCCGTTCTCCAGCCAGCGATCGCATAAAAGGCATTTCTTCAACGGGATAGAGATCAGTCGTACCAGCACGATAAATTTTATAAATATCAGGGATTTCTTCCGCAGAGGGTGTTGCTCCCTGTTTGATATTGAGTAACTGTTCTGCGGTTTTATTCAGGTACGTCAGTTCTCCGTCCTGCTTGTAAACCTCCACTCCAACGGGAATGGCTTCTATCAATTGTGCCAAATTGCTTTTGCTCTCTTGCAACTGCCGGTTGGCCTCCCGGAGTTTGGTCTCAACCGTTTCCCGTTCATCGATGGCAGCAGATAACACCAAGCAAGTAATCGCACAAACGCTCATAAAAGATTGTAACAACAACAAAGACTCGTGAGTAGAAGTTTTAACAAATGGACCTACACCCTGAGTCGTACCGAGGATGGCGATGAATGAGACTAAAACAACTAACAGGGTGGCGCTAAACTTGCCAAATCGAAAGACTGACCAAATCAGCAAAGGAATCAATGCGTACTCAAAAGAATATCCTCGAATAAATGCCATCCAGCTTACTAACAGGACTGAGCCAAGTAAAGCAATTGTTTCAGCGATTTTACTCG
This sequence comes from Laspinema palackyanum D2c, assembly GCF_025370875.1. Lineage (NCBI taxonomy): Bacteria > Bacillati > Cyanobacteriota > Cyanophyceae > Oscillatoriales > Laspinemataceae > Laspinema > Laspinema palackyanum. The sequence continues at coordinate 118,309 of NZ_JAMXFD010000001.1, read as the reverse complement.
GGGATATTTTCTTGGGAACCGGCGAACACTGCCATGCTAGAAAGGGTGTGGTTAAGAGGAGATAACTCAGCACGCTATTAAACCACCAAGTCAACCACATTACCAGATAGTCAGACCCAGACATCAGCCCTCCGAGGTAGAAACCTGTCACCCCAATTGTGGCACTAATACAGGGGCCAATGGTAATCAACAAAATGAATAGACTGATGTGGTTAATCGAGGTCAGCAGAGCGCGCGAAGGAAGCAATTTGTGAATTAACCAACTGATGATCAGCGGCTGAAGCGCATTACCCATCGCCTGACTCACGGAAATTGCTAGGGCCGGAACGATCGCAAGGGGTGGCGTTAGGGTCAGGAGATCATAGAGTGCTAATACAAAAGAAGCCCCAAAAATTCCAGGCCAGATGCGATCGCCACGTAGCAAGACCGCTGCTAATGCAATTCCTGTGGGGGGCCATATTGCCGTAATATTGCCCGGGAGAGAAGCAAACTGTAATCCAATTTTACCAGACAATCCATAAAGAATTGCCAAAATGACCCATTCCACAACCTGCTTACTTGTGATTTTGAGTCTTAATCTTCCCCGCATCTTACCCACCTTATTTGCGTCAAGTAAATATTTATTTTATAGCATTATTGCTTTAAATATTCCTCACTCTGTAACAAAAAATAATATTTTTATCGATTAACTCTACCTCTTAAAAGTAGCGGGGCTCACTGTAACCCTTCTTAGAAGGAAACTTTAAATATAAATAAAAATAGCGAGACAACTTTTCCAAGAGTTATCTCGCTATTTCTGCTATAATCCTAGGTCATAAAAAGACGCAAAATACCTGAATCAACAACTCACATAACGGCGGATAAAACTTTCTAAAGACTCCATTTTTATCCCAAAGGTGGACTCTAAAGTGTCTATCTCTTGTGCAGTGCAGAAAAACTCATTAGAAACCAACACTCGCACAGTTCCCAGAGATTTCTGTAAACCTGGATTCACCAATCCCAACCCATTGCGGACTCCATCAAAGACCATCATCGGTGGATTAATAATCAGGGGTTCTCGATTAAAAATTCGGCCAAAAATCTTGGGAATCTCTTCGCGGGAAAGAATTTCTGGGCCTCCCACCGGGAAAATTTGATTTGCTGCCTCCGGGACTAATACGGAATCTGCGGCTATTTTGGCTAAGTCATCGGTACTCACCGGGGAGGTGCGATTTCGCAAGTCCCCCAGACTTAAATAAATCCCCGTTTCTTTGAATCGTTGTGCAAAGGGAATTAAAGCCGAGTCAAAAGCAGAAGGACGTAAAATGGTGTAAGTCAAGCCACTTTTTTGTAAATATTTTTCCACTTCGCGCTTGGCTTTAAACACGGGGGAATCCAGATAACCGCGATCGCAACCCAGGACAGAAATCAACACAAAATGCTCGACTCCGGCTGCTTTCCCGTAATCAATCAGGTCAATATTCGCGCGATAGTCGATCGCCTGTGCGCCTCCGGTTTCCTTCCCGCCATGAGCGCTGATGATATACTTCACTCCTTCACAGGCTTTTTGTATATCTCGCTCCCGCTTCAAATCGCCAATGAATATCTCAGCGCCTCGGTTTTCTAACTCGCTGTAGTCCGCACTCAACCGCACAAAAGCCCGTACAGGGGCTTGTCTGCTGGTCAAAACCCGCACCACGCGCCGTCCTAAACTGCCTGTTGCTCCAGTAACTAAGAACATCTTTATTTATGGATAAATGAATCAGTCTTTTGCTTAGTTTAACCGATTCTAAAAAAAAGGGCTAGAGGCGGTTTTCCGAAGTCTCCAGCCCGAGAGCATCGCACTTTTGCCGCCCTTTTTGGGAGAAGGGGCACAGGGGATGAGAGCAGACTGTTTTTTCCGGGAATTTACAGTGTGATCACGAGTCTAAATCAGGCTAACTCTACAATCAGGAGTGATACCCAATTCGGTTGTCTGATAGTATTACAGATTGAGAACGGGACTTACCAAGGAGAGCCTATGGTTGTGAAAGCCGACCAGTAATAGGGATGGGAAAGAAGGGTTGTTTGGGTGCCAAAGAATTCAGTCGGTAGAGAAATCCCCTGGGATTCTCCTCTGAATCGCAGGATGCCGTTTTCGATTTGCACATTCCCGCGAATCATGGCGATTTGAGCTTGGCGCAAGGCTTCTGCTTTCAGGGGTGCGGTGCGTAACTGCTTGTAGAATTCGCTCATTAAGGCTAAAGTGCCTTCATCGCTCACATACCATAAACTGGCGATCGCTGTTTTGACTCCCGCTTGTAAGGCAAATCCCGCAAAGCCTAATTCGGCTTTTTCATCCCCTAGCGCAGTCCGACAGGCAGAGAGGACTAATAACTCCACTTGGGGGTTCTGCCATCCCAGGGTTCGCAATTGATCCAGGGTCAGTTTTTCATCCCATAATTGAATATAGGAATTACTCAAGGCACCGGCGCTAAATTCCCCATGAGTTGCCAGATGAATAATCTCATAGGGATAGTCATGGCGCGTTGCCACGAGATTGGCACGGGTAAAGTCAGCATTTAACAATTGGACACCTTGCCAAAGCTGCTCAGTGATGGTGGAGAGTTCCACCGGGACCGCAGGTAAGGGATTGAGTTCCGTAAAGGTACTGGCTCCCATTGCTAAGACGCGGGTATTCGCCAAGGAGCGATACTGCATATTGGTTAAGCTGATGCTGGGAATCAAAGCAACGGGGTATTTTTCAATGAGGAATTGTTCTCCATCATGTAAGGCGGAGATTGGTAAAGCGCGCAGTCCCGAATCCATGCTAAACAGGAGAGTATCAATCCCGTTTGCCTCTAGTTCAGGTTGGATGGGTGCAATTAGCCACTGATAGAGTTGTTGTGCCTCCTGTAAATAGTTCTGGGAATGGCGACGATTGGGAGTGGTCAGTTCTCCCCGAAATGCTGTCACGGCTTTGAGTAGGGTCTCCCGGTCCGTCGTTACAGTTCGACGAATGGGAGCACCATTGGCGGTGATGACAATCAATTCAAGTTGCTCCGGCTGAACTAATGTATAAATTATTGCTGGGTTTGAGCCGGTTTCGCGGCTGATGTTACCCAGGCTATCGCGAATCCCTTGGAGGCTGGTGGGGACTTCTTGGAACTCGGAGCCAAAATAGTCGGTAAATTCTTGCGATCGCATTTCTTCAATGCCACCCACAGCGTCAACGAGGTTCCCGGATGCCAAGTTCTGGTTAAGGTTATAGCGCGCTATATCGAGGATTTGAGACATGGAAACCGGGTTATTGAGAACCGTAGCTTGAGGGATTTGAACGTTTCCGGGGTTGGTGACGATTTCCAAGGGGGTGGAACTTGGTATCAGGGTTTGAGCGGGGTTTCCCTCTGGCATGGCTATGATTGCACCAGATGCCGTTTCCACGGGTGCGGTGGAATTGGCCGGTGGACTGTGATCGGGACCTACCCCTGCGGGTGCTGGAGTCGTTGCCTCGGGTTGGGGGGATTGCACCGGATCCTGTACGGGTTGCAAAACCTCCGCTGTGGCGATCGCCGGGGATTCCACAACCCGTGGGGTGGCTGTTTCTGTCCCTCCTAACTCTGGGGTAGCGACTGCCGGTTGTGCTGCGGATTCACCGGATGGGTTGGTACTGGGTGAATCTGTCCCACTCTCTTCTGTTGTCGGGACGCTACCTGCCGCCTGGGTTGGCACATTTGAGGCGGGTTGAATCCGCGTAGATTGCTGAGGCGATCGAGGTTGTTCCGGTTCTGGTGCTGGTTCCGGTTCTGCTTCCAGTTCCGGTTCCGGTTCCGGTTCTGGTGCCGGTTCCGGTTTGGCCGTGATCACTCCTGTCCTCACCTCACCTGACGTGGAAATCGTGACCGTACTGGGGCCTCCTAGCTCCGAGAGTGCGGTAATATTTCCCGTTGAGATCGTTCCCCCTCCGGTACTCACTAAGTTAACTTCACCCGCTTCTGAATATCCGCTGGTATCTATATTTCCGGTGTTCACATTCCCTGCAGCATTGAGGTTCACGGTCCCACCTGCTCCTTGGGTTGAGGTGGCTAGAATATTTCCCGTTCTTATATTCCCCAAAATGCTGTTAATTAGCACATTTCCGGCATTTAAAAATCCGCTGGTAGTAATATTTCCCGTGGTAATATCGCCCTTGGCTTCTAGCTCAACTTGACCCCCCTCTCCAGTCTCACTACGGGTGGAGAGATCACCCGTGGTGATCGTTTCTTCTGCACGGAGTCGGATATCGCCACCGTCGGTGGTAACATCTTGCAAGTTAATGCCTTTTTTCGCCACAACGGTCACGCTTTCTAAGGGTTGATTCCCCCCGATCGCCCCGTCCACTCTCACGTTACCGGCATTGATCCGTAAGCGATAGTTGCCATCAATGGTGCTGGTGGCGGTCACATCGCCATATCCCGTGGCATCGCTGCCAGTGGTTACAAACGTATCGCGTTGCAAGGAAATCGGTGCATCAATGTTGACATTCCCCTGATTGGTGGTGATATCTCCATTCAAGGCGAGATTTCGACCTATGACGGTTAATCCCGTTAAGGCAGTGATGTTTCCCAAGGAATTGCCTAATTCCACGTTTCCACTAGCATTCACGGTTAACTGATTCGCGCCATTGATGGTACCGCTGAGGGTGATGTTACCTGCATTTTGCGTACTCAGGGTGACATCGTTGCCGAGTTCAATGGCGTTGCTATTCAGGGCGATATTGCCATTTTGTGAGGTAATATTTCCCCCTAACTGGGTTTGGGGAGCAATTAAGGTGAGGGAACCATTGCCGATCAGGGTGGTGTTGCCATTGACGGAGATAGAACCGGGTTCCAGAGGAACTTGCACAATGGTGGGGTCAGGGAGGGTGATGGTCCCGATCGCCACGGTGCCACTGCCATCACTCCGTCCAATCGTCACCCCTGTAAATCCGTCTTGCAGGTTGGCGATATCAGCAGCAGTGAGGGTGAATCCAGCATTGCCATTAGCAGCGCCGATCGCCATATTTTGGGTGGGGTTTGTCGGTTCTAGGACTAGGTTCCCTGTCCCACTGACGGCACCGCCTAAGTTGATATCATTGGCAGTGAGGGTTAAATCTTGGGTATTGGCAGTGAGGGTGGAACCAAAGGTCAGGGTAACGCTTCCGGCGTTAAAGTTGCCGCCATTGGCACCGAGTTGGATGGGACTATTCAAGGTGATGCCGTTAGTGGTGGCGACTGCGCCGTTAACCGTGGCGAGATTACCATCAAGGGTCAATTGCTGTAATGGGGTACTGCTGCCGACTGCACCACTCAACTGCACGTTACCACTGCCGGAATTTAAGGTCAATTCTCCACTGCCATCGATCGCGCCAGCAAAGGCAATATTCCCATTATTGCTCACATTTACTGCATTATTAATTTCGGTTTGGCCTTGGATATTCACAGTGCCGGTAGAATTGTTAATATTGGCATTCAGAGTGACCGTGGGTGCAGTCAGAGTGAGACCTCCTGTGCTGGTGATTGTTCCATCCACGGCGATCGCACCTGTCGCAGACTGGACTGTAGTCGGAACTGGGAGAGAGGTAGTACCAATCGTGATATTACTATTGCCATCAGTCCGTCCAATGGTGACGCTGTGGAATCCGCTGACGAAATTGGCGAGTTCTGTAGCGGTTAAATCCAGGTTGGCAGTTGTCCCCGAACCCCCTATTTCGATATGCGTTGATGCCGTTGCCGGTTGCAGGAAGACTTTTCCGCTACCGCTTAGGGGACCGCCAAAGTCGATCTCATTGCCGGTAAAGATTAGATCCTGGAACTGGGAAGTGAGGGAGGAACTGAAGGCGAGACTGCCTGTGCCTGCATTAAAGGTACCGCCGCTATTGGTGACACTCACGGGACTGTTCAAGGTGATGCCGTTCGTGGTGGCGACTGCGCCGGGTACGGTCACATTCCCAGCAGTGACGGTTAACTGTTCTAGGGGAGTGCTACTGCCAATTGCGCCACCAAACGTAACCTGAGAGGTATCCGCATCGATCGCCAGACTCCCACTGCCATTAATTGCACCGGAGAGAGAAATATTCCCATTGTTGCTGAGATTGACAGCATTGGCAATTTGTGTATTTCCGGTGAGGTTCATTTCCCCCCCAGTATTACTCAATCCGCTATTCAGATTGAGGGTAGAGGCATTGAGGGTAATGCCTCCATTCCCAGAAACCGCGCCATTCACGGTGATTTCACCGTCCGGCGATCGCACGGCAACGGCATCATTAAAACTGGCATTTTGAATCACCACACTACCACTGCCATTAGTGCGTCCGATCGCAATACTGCGGAATCCATCTTGTAACTGCGCCAATTCTGCGGCAGTCATATCTAAACCGGCAGTGTTTCCGGAATCCCCGATGGTGATTCCCTGAGAGGGAGTTGCCGGTTGCAACACCAGAGAACCCGTCCCACTGATGCGATCGCCAAAGTTGATTTCATCCCCAGTTAAGGTTAAATCTCCCGTTCCCGCATTCACCGCTTGATTAAACGTGAGGGTTGCGGTTCCCGTAGACAAGGTACTATTGCCACTCACCGTCACCGAGGAGTTAAACGTCAGGGGACTATTTTGAGTATAGATGCCGCCACCGTTGACGAAGGTTTCTCCTGCGGTAATGTCCAGTCCTGCCAAGGGGTTCACGCCTCCAGCGACGCCTTCAAAGCGCACATTCCCACGTCCGGCATTCACCGATAAGCTATTCGCACCATCGATAGTCCCGGTAAAAGTAACATCACCGTTATTACTGGTGAGGGTAACATCATTGGGTAATTGCACTCCACCATTGAGGGCGATCGGGCCGCCTTCTGTCGTAATATTAGAATATAGATTCGTCGTTTGCGCCTCCAGAGTCACCCCAGCGCTACCCGTTGCCGTCAAAGCACCATTCAGATTCACCACTCCCACCCCGGACCGAATCGTAGTGGGTTGACCCACCGTGAGGGAATTGACATTAAGGGTTCCAGAACCGCTACTTTGTCCCAAGCGAATTTCACTAAATCCGGGTTGAATTAAGCTCAATTCTGTTTGAGTCAAATCCAGCACAGCAGTATTGTTATCTGTTCCTGCAATAGTCATCCCTTGGGTGGCGATCGAGGGTTGAATTTCCAGATAGTTAGTGCCACTGACATTTCCGGTTAAATTAATCTCATTCCCCGCTAAAATCAGTGCGTTAGTGCCAGCAGTGATGCTGTCATTAAAGGTTAAAATTCCCTCACCTGTATTGAAACTAGAATCCCGTTGCAAATTCACCGGACTGTTGAACGTTAAATCGCTATTCTGGGTGCGAATCCCACCGCCGACTTTAATTTCTGCTGCGGGTCCAAAGGTTAAATTACCCAACGCTTCAAAGACTCCAACCGGACGCTGAAAATCGATATATCCCAATCCAGAAATCAAATTAAGCGTTCGATTTCCATCCAGGAGACCTTTGAAAATAATATTGCCGGGAAGATTTTCTCCGGTACTAAAGGTGACATCAGCACCCAGTAGAACATCTTCCTCAAAAATGATATCGGTTCCTTCCGTGTAAATATCATTGAGCAAAGTTGTCAGTCCCGCAATGTCCCGCGTCAAGGTAGCATCATCCAGCAGACTAACTGCACCATTGAGGGTCAGGGTTCCCCCGACTTGAGGCGATCGCAATATAATGGGGTCGTAAAAAGTAACAGTTCCCATATCAATTGCACCGCTACCGGAGGCACTGCCCATTGTAATCGAACTAAATCCATTTCGTAAAGCCAATAAATCCGTCTGAGTGATGTCTAATTGTCCCAAATTGTCAACAGTATAGCCTAGATTAATCGCTAGACTTGGCGTCGCCGGTTGTAAAACCAGACTACTGCTGCCGCTAACGCTATTATTCCCCCCCAGGAAGTTAATTTCATCGGCAGTCAGGGTTAAGGGATGATTTCCCGCTGCAAAAGTCTGGTTAAATGCGATCGTTCCTGTTCCCGCATTGATGCTACTGCTTCCGGTTAAGCTACTCGGGGAATTCAAGGTAATATTTCCATTATTGGTCGTGATATTACTGGCAATTTCTGTATTTCCAGCAGTGACAGATAGACCCGTTAACGGGTTAGAACTACCCACCTCACTCCCAAAGGTTAAATGACCCGAACCGGCATTCACCGTCAGCAGAAAATTACCATCCACTGCACCGCCAAAGCTGACATTTCCCCCATTACTTTGAACTGTTACATTATCTCCCAGTTGGACTGCACCGCTTCCGAAGTCAATGGCATTTCCTGTGGGATTTGTGGCAGTAATATTATCATTCAGATTAGTTTTGTAAATCTCCAGGGTGAGAGTAGCATTATCCGTCAGGGTAATGGGACCATTGGTGGTCAGGGTTCCGACTGCTAACGGCGATCGCAACGTCACCGGATCTGGGAACGTGACCCCGCCATTCTCAATCGTAATTGCACCATTGCCGTCACTGCGTCCGATGGTAATCCCGCTAAACCCATTTCCTAAATACCCCAGTTCCCCGGTGGTTATATCGAATGCGCTAGTGTCCGATAACCCACCAATGGCGATCGCGCTGTTGGGGGAATTTGGTTGCAACGTCAGATGATACCCCGTTCCCGTCACACTACTCCCAAAGTTGACCTCATCCGCCGTTAATATCGTATCGCCATTCAGGGTAACTCTATTATTAAACGTCAGATTCCCCGCCGTCATATCCCCATTCAGAATCGCACTGCCACTGAATGCTTGAGTAGTCAGGTTATAACTGCCACCATTGACACTGCCACTAAAGGTAATATCACGACTAGCGGTGGTAATCGTCGTATCCCCACTGAGACTGATATTGCTACTATTGAGGGTAATTGAGGCGTTATCCGTCCCGGTAATATTGCCTCCCAGAGATAGAGTTCCCCCTTGTAACCTCAGCGGGTCGGCAACCGTTAACGTTCCGGTATTAATAGTGCCGGTGGTATTAATATAAACCTCACTCAACTCCTGTTGCAACCGGGCCATTTCTTCCGTCGTCAAATCTAAAGCATCAGTCGTGCCATACCCCGTTGCCTCCACCCCCACGGCGATGGATTGACCAGGAGTAAAGGGTTGCAGCGTTAAACGACCCGTTCCCGTCACATTCCCACCCAAGTCGATTTCATTCCCGGTTAAGATAATATCGCCAATCGTGGTAACATTATCTCCATACACTTGCCCTACTGCCCCGCTCGTGGTAACATTCCCATTCAGTTCGGTTGTTCCCCCCGCATCGGTAGTCAGACTGCCAGCATTAACAGTTCCGCCCAATCGAGTCAGTCCGCTACTATTAAGCGTCAGATTCCCACTTCCCGAGACCGTTCCCCCAAAGTTAAGCGCGTTGCCGGTGAACGTAATATCGCCATTAGTAAGAACATTATCTCCATAGACTTGTGCGATACCTCCCGTGGTAGTAACATTCCCATTGAGTTGGGTTGTCCCACCTGCATTGGTGGTCAAACTTGCAGCAGAAATTGGCCCTCCAAAAGTCGTGATGCCGGTACTATTCACCGTTAAGTTACCAATAGGGGTCACACTACCAATGCCTCCGGTAATGCTAATATTGCCAGTGCCGGTATTTAAAATTAAGGGATGATTGCCATCCACAAGTCCAGTCACGGTAATCGGTGCACTTCCTGTCGCGAGGGTAATCGGACTCTTCAGGGTGACATTTCCTTGGATGGCGATCGGTTGATTCGTTGTGTACATCCCAGGTGTTGTGTCCATACCAACTAGAGTTGCTTGTATGCCAGGTAGAGATGATATCTCAATTTGTGGAGCGGATAAATTTATAGGACCCCCATCACGAGAACCTGTCTTACCTCCACTGTCAGTGCCAATCCCCACCCAATTGGGATTAAGGTTACTACTACTAAATAGATTTCCTGCCTCAATGTTGAGCGATCCACCATTCCCGGCAGCAGTTCCGTTCCAAGAACGGCTGGCGGTAGAAATAGCAGCACGTGTATAAATAGAACCATTTGGTGCTTGTAGAACAATATTGCCCCCATTATGAGAAGTTCCATTTGAAATAGATGCAGAATGTATTGTCGATTGTATTTCAATGTCACCAATTGAAGTAATTATCGTAATGTTTCCCCCATCACTACTATCTGCACTTGATTTTGAATCGGAAATACTTTCAATAATGCCGGTCGTAGTAATTCCTTGTGTAGCATTTAAGGTAACTGCACCCCCATTTCCAGCTACCCCGCTAGATGCATAGCCTTTAGTAACAAGATCGCCGGTTTGAATGCCGCCATTCGTTGCTGTTAGATTAATTGACCCTCCATTAATGGCTCCAGTAAACAAATTTCCAGTAGTTATACTCGCTCCTGAAATAGAAATGTTTCTCCCTGGGGCAGAAATTGGCCCTCCAAAGTTCGTGATGCCGGTACTATTTACCGTTAAGTCACCAATTGGGGTCACACTGCCCATAGCTCCGGTGATGTTAATATTCCCAGTGCCGCTATTTAAAGTTAAGGGTTGAGTGCCATCGACACGTCCCGTCACGGTAATCGGTGCATTCCCGGTGGTCAGGGCAATCGGACTATTCAGGGTGACATTTCCTTCGAGGATGAGTGGTTGATCCGAGGTAATAATGTAAGCTATAGATAGAGCAATTTCATTAGCGGTTAACTCTACCTTACCCCCACTACCAGGACCTGAACTTTCGGTGCCAATCCCCCACGCACCACTATCATTAATGCTAATTTGATTTCCTGCACGAATCTGGACAGAGCCAGCATTGCCGGACTGTAGAGTACCGGAATGGCTAGTAGTATGTATTGATTGTATCCCAATATCACCCCCTGAAGTAGTTATAACACTGCTACCCCCATCACTACTACTACCTTGAATTCCATAAGAACCAATGTCAAGAAAGCCGGTCGCAATTCCTTCTGTAGCCTCTAAGGTAACTGAACCCCCTGTTCCAGATGACCCCTTCTCTGCTCTAGATCTAGTATCAATATAGCCGGTTTGAATGCGGCCACTGGTTGTAGAAAAGGTAACTGAACCACCTGCTCCGGATGACCCTTCATATGCCCAGGCTCTAGTATTAATATTGCCGGTTTCAATGTTGCCATTCGTCGCAGTTAGATTAATTGCTCCTCCTCCATTAATGGACCTAGTATCCAGAGTTCCAGTGGTTATACTCGCCCCTGAAATAGAGAGATTTCTCCCGGGTGCCCAGATCGCATCATTTAGATCTTGCATGAGAAACGATCCGGTTCCATCCTTGTTAGCATCGGCAGTAAAGGTTATTGAACCCGTTCCAGTCTGAAAAGATAGGGAATTATCAGCCAAGTTTTCAATAGTAATATCATTCGTCGCTTCTAGGATGACATTTGCACTCCCCGGCAAAGTCTCTAAAGCCGATTCGGAGATTGTGTAGTATCCAGTCCCATCCCCCGACAAAATTACACCTTGCGCTTGTCCCACTGGAACATCAGCGTTGAGTTCGCTATCATCTGCTCCCCCACTGACAATACTGATATTTTCTGGATCGAGGAGTAACGTCCCCATACTCCCATAAGGCGCGCTTAAATCCACCAACCCGCGAAAAATCAGGTTTTCCTTCCCGGATACCTCTATAAACCCGCCATTTTGCGGTTCATTCCCTGGTTCAACCCCTGCACGGGCGTTGATTGTACCATGAAATGCTGTGGTATCATCCGCCCAAATAATCACTCGTCCCCCGTCTCCCTGGGAGATTGCATTTGCCGAAATCATCGAATCCTGACTCACAACCGTATTCGAGGCATTGGGAACGGGCCCTTTTCCCTGATATTCTCCCCCGATTAGGACTGTCCCACCGCCATTTATCCCCGAGGCGTCAATATTCCCATCGACTACGGCAACTCGCTCTCCCAATACCTGGACGATGCCGCCGGTTTCTCCCACTGTATCAATCTCACCGGAAGCTATGGCATCTCCCGGTTGGATGGGAATTTGCTGTTGAGAACCCGTCAGGGTAATGGTGCCATCGGGATTCACCTGCACCTGACTGGCATGACTCACCCCACTCCCTGTCAACAGTTCCGGTAAACTTAGCGCAGTCAGTTGGGAAGTCAAAGCGGTTGTACCCGAGGGGGTCAAATCTAAACTCAGCAAATGGTTCTCTTGAGAAATGCGAACTCGACTCTCTCCGGGTACTGCGGCAATGGTGATATTTCCCCCAGGTGCAGAAAGCGTTCCGGCATTTAACACCGTCCCACCCAACAGGGTTAAGTCATGATTGCCTGATAAAGTTAAGTTTCCTAAATTAACAATAGCCCCCGGTTGGGCAATATCAAAGGCAAATTGACTGGGAGTTCCGACTAGATTCGCCCAATTATTCTCGCCAACGGCATTAAACCAATCATTTCCAAATCCGATACCCGTCGCAGTCGTAGCGGTAAATGAAGCGGGTACATTTAAGGCCGCATTCGGTCCAAAGAGCATCCCCGCAGGATTCATCAAAAATAAGTTAGAATTGCCGCCAGTGACTTGAATTAAGCCATTAATAATTGAGGCATCCCCCCCGGTGACTCGTCCGAGGATATTCTGAATCTCGGGGGAAGAGAGAAAATTCGCCACTTGACCCGCATCTAGGCCAAATTGTTCAAAACTATGGAATAAATTGCTGTTATCCGGGGAGAGAGTGCCGCCGGTAATATTAAACTGATTTCCCTCTGAAGTGACTTCGGTTCCCGTCCCATCAGGGGTGGGAGTAATCGGTTGAGCGAGGATTGCCGGTGTCTGAAAGACCGATGCAACTGCTAATCCGACTAGGAAAACATTCAGTTTATTCATATTACCTCTGGGCTGGGTTTAATCGATGGAAATCCTGAAAAACGATACCGTTTAGGGCTGATTTTGGGGAGGGTCTGGATTTAGCTACTACATTGAAATGGGAGAATGCAATTCAGGAAGATGTTGGTAATCCGAGGAGTTCGTAATTTTTGAATTGCCAATTTAGATAGGCAGCAGCTTATGCTATAGCGGTTCCCGGACTGATGATGAACAGATATTTAGAGGAGAGGAGTGCGAGCATCTTGCTCGCTAGAATAAAGAGCAAGCAAGATGCTCGCACTCCTGATTTCAGGAACCACTTCGCTCTGGGTTTAACTAAGCTTTAAACCTTAGTTGCGGATTATCCCGTTGTTGGAGGGCATAGTTTGCCATTTTGTCCCATGCTGGGTTGGTTTCCGCTTGTTGAATCACCTGATTAAAATACTGGTGCGCCGCCTCAATCTCACCAATGCGCCGATATAGTTCCCCAATCAAATAGGTAATATTTGGTTTCTCATCCGGAGGCACAAGCTGTTCTGCTAGAGCTTTCTCGAAATAATTTATAGCTAACTGACGTAAATGGGTCTCATTGACTGTTTGTTCGTCGAATGCCGCCCATGCTCCTTTCAGATATTCCTGGGCCAATTCCCAAGCATTATCCCCCGCCATTTCCCGAATTTTTGCATGGAGTTCATAGCGACGCCCTGCATTGAGTTCTTCTGCTGGGCACAATGGGGTAATCACTGTCTCAATTTGACTTTTGAGATTTTTATCTAATTTAGTGCTAAAATCTTGACGGTAACCCGAAAACCCACAATTGGGGCAAGTATTCATGAGAATGGGCAGGGGTGCATAACCCATTGTGAGGCCGTGAAAATCTGTATAGCAACCGACCGAATTGGTGCTTCCTAAAACATCAATTGTTAGAGCTTTTTTGCAACAGGGACATTTGACTTTTTCTCGATGAACAGTGGTCATAATCGTTGACTCCTTTGGTTTTCAGGATGTTGGCGCTGTCGATAAACAACAGACGCCTTAAGTTTTTGCCGAAACTAGGGTCGCTGAGAAATAATATCGGTGATGATTCATGAATTGAATCAAAAGCAAGACAAAATTTCCTCCAGTCTCCTGAACGGGCAGTTCAGATGGATTCTCACTCCATCTCCTGGGATAGAAAACCAGAAAGGATGCAAAGGAAACTGGTGGGTTGGGTCTGATGTAACGGTTAAGTCGTTTGACCTCTCAACTTGGGCTATCCCCAATCTAGTAACCCGGGGAAATAATGTCAATATAAGATATCTATTTTGAAGATTAAATCATTATAAAGGGTTTATTTAAAGAAAATGAATATTGACAGTGAGTCTCAACACGAGAAGGCATAGCGATAGTTACACTGTGAAAAAAACCTCACTCTTTCAGGGTTTGAGGTTAAACAATTTTCATGTTGTTTTTAAAAGCCTAGAAAAAATATTAGCAACAATCAGAAGTTGATGTGGGTTCTGTTCCCTTTCCGTCCGTGGGTACAGATGTCAGGGAGTTCCCACTTAATGATTCGGGGATCAAGCTGGCTAGTGGTATGGGTTTCGCTTTGCGATCCAAGGCTCCAGCTTATTAAGGAGGCGATCGCAAATCGGGTTAGGAAAAACTCTAGCTGTAGAGGTCAGGATTAGCTTAGACTGACAAGTTTAGGTCCAACAACAGACATTTTAGGCAATGCCATCAAAGAATTGCACAACCTATCCCTAGGCTCACCTTAACCCAGCCATTTCCGGTTTAAATGGCTAAAGTTTTGCTAACTTTTTTGCTCCCGTGTTTAAAGCAATAGTTAGTAATTGTAGGGTGGGCATTGCCCACCGACTGACGCAATCTTTCACATTAAATCCTAAATAATTTAGAGTAATTGTAGGGTGGGCAATGCCCACCGACGAGTTGGCTGAAGCCCCTCACGAGGCTGAAGGTGGGCACTGCCCACCCTACTTTATTTTTGCTATTCAATCCCCTGGGTTTCCATCTTTTCGGCCACTCTAATTTCAGCTAACCGTTTTTCATATTTTTGGTCTATCTCCAATGTTAAATCAGCTACCTCTTTCATCTGATGCTCAGTAATTTTAGCCAATTCAAGCAGTTCTTTCATTTTGGCTAATTCGTCGTCATCCATAGATAATGAATGGCTCATCTTTAACCCTCCGAATGATTTTAAACCCATCTAGTAGGGTGGGCATTGCCCACCCTACTCGCCTGAAATCACTCTAATTCTAAAATCACTGGGGTGTGATCACTGGGTTTGGATAACTGCCGGGGTGCAGTGTCAATGGTACAGCCGATCGCCCGTTCTTTCAGCTTCGGGGTAACATAATGATGGTCGATGCGCCAGCCGCGATTTCGGGCGAAGGCACCGGCGCGATAATCCCACCAGCTAAACTGTCCCGGTTCTGAATTAAATAGGCGGAAGGCATCGGTTAAGCCGAGTTCTAAAATTTGGGTTAAGGCGGCCCGTTCTGCGGGGGAGGCCATGATATCATTGGGGGTGGTTTTTCGATGAATATCTATGGCTTCTAAGGCAATATTAAAGTCACCGCAAATACATAATTTATCGGTTTTGTCAAGAATATTTTTAAGATAGTTTTCCAGGGTTTTCAGCCAGGTTAGTTTATAGCTATATTTATCACTGCCGACGGATGAACCATTGGGAACGTAGAGATTGAGGATGCGAATATCTTCAAAAACTCCGGTGATGACGCGCTTTTGTTCGTCTAATTCGGCGACTTCTGGACCGAGGATGGGGGTGAAACCGATGCTGACATCGGTGAGGGGAGTTTTACTTAATAAAGCAACCCCGTTGTAAGATTTTTGGCCGGAGATATAAAGGTGATAGCCTAATGCTTCTAAGGGCGATCGCGGAAAATCCGCATCGACTACCTTTGTTTCCTGCAAGCACAATACCTCAACGGGGTTGGTCTGTAACCAGTCGGTTACTTGTTCTAATCGAGTTCTAATCGAGTTAACGTTCCAAGTGGCAATTTTCATGAGTTAGGAATTAAGAATGAGGGCTTAATTGTACCGCGTTTTGTCTCATTCCTTAACTCCTAACTCATGGTGATTTAGATGGTGCAGTTCAATCCGCCTGCTTTTTGACTAAAGCGGATGTTTTCGCTATAGTCAACCGGACAGTCAATCACCGCTGGAACATCCTGGGCGAGGGCTTCTTTCAGAGTGGGAATTAAATCCGCTGCGGATTCAATGCGATAGCCTTTTAATCCCATACTTTCTGCAAATTTCACAAAGTCGGGATTGGTGAATTTGATGAAGGCAGATTCGCCATAGTGGTTCTGTTGTTTCCACTCAATCAGTCCGTATCCGCCATCGTTAAAGATGATGGTTACGAAGGGGGTTCCGACGCGCAGGGCGGTTTCTAATTCTTGGCAGTTCATCATGAATCCGCCATCGCCGGTTACGGCTACAATTTTGCGATCGGGATAGACTAATTTAGCCGCTAATGCGCCAGGAATCGCAATTCCCATTGCAGCAAATCCATTGGAAATTAAACAGGTATTGGGCCGATCGCAATGATAGTGGCGGGCAATCCACATCTTATGGGCACCCACATCAGAGATGACAATATCATCCGGTCCCATCACCTGGCGCAAGTCATAAATCAGTTTTTGCGGTTTGATGGGAAATCCATCATCCGTAGCATACTGTTCATAATCGGCGCGAATATCGGCGCGAAGTTCGCAGGCGTGAGGGGTGGGTTTACTCTGGCGATCGGCGCGATGCAAAATTTCCATCAACGAGTCAGAAATATCCCCCACCACTTCCACAATTGGGATATAACTACTATCAATTTCCGAAGGAGTTGCATTAATATGAATGATTGGAATTTTTCCGTCTGGATTCCATTTTTTCGGGGAATACTCAATCAAATCATAGCCCACGGCAATCACCAGATCCGTTTGCTCAAACGCACAGGTAATATAATCACGCTGTTGCAATCCGGTTGTCCACAAGGCAAGGGGATGAGTATAGGGAATGACGCCTTTCCCCATAAAGGTATTGGTCACCGGAATATGCAGGCGAGTGGCAAATTCCGTTAACACAGACCCGGCATGAGCGCGAATTGCGCCATTTCCGACTAAAATGAGGGGATTATTCGCCCGAGAAATCGCTGCTGCTGCTTCATTTAATCCTTGATAAGAGGCATAGCTTTTTTCTTGCTTATCTTTTCTCAAGGGTTCACCGACAACCGGCATGGCGGCAATATTTTCCGGTAAATCGATATGAACCGCCCCAGGTTTTTCCGTTTGTGCCCGTTTAAAAGCTTTGCGAACAATTTCCGGGGTGATGCTGGGACGGACAATTTGTGCGTTCCATTTGGTGACGGGTTCAAACATTGCCACCAAGTCTAAATATTGATGGGATTCAATATGCATCCGATCAGTTCCGACTTGTCCAGTAATGGCGACAAGAGGAGCACCATCTAAGTTGGCATCGGCGACCCCTGTCATCAAGTTGGTGGCACCGGGACCCAAGGTGGAGAGGCAGACTCCGGCTTTTCCGGTCAACCGTCCGTAAACATCGGCCATGAATGCCGCGCCTTGTTCGTGACGGGTGGTAATAAATTGAATTGAAGAGTTACTCAGCGCTTTTAAAACGGCGAGGTTTTCTTCTCCGGGGAGTCCAAAAATGTATTGGACGCCTTCATTTTCCAGACAATGAACTAAGAGTTCGGCGGTGTTAAGTTCACCCATAATCTTGTGTTACCTCAGAGAAATGTGGGGTTGATGACGGTGGTAAAAGTGAGAACCTGCGGAGATTGCCCAGGGGTTCGGTAAGTTAGGAACCTCTGACAATCGGTCAGGGTAAGGTTAGGGTTTATTTGACCCAAACGCTTTTGATGTTCACGAATTCGTGAATGCCTTGAATGCTTAATTCGCGTCCATATCCGGACCGTTTGATGCCACCAAAGGGCAGGCGCGGGTCGGATTTGACTAAGCCATTAATAAAGACGGCACCGGCTTCGAGTTCTTCGATAAAGCGATCGCGCTCTTGGGGTTCGTTCGTCCAAGCAGAAGCACCCAAACCAAAGGGAATATCGTTCGCCCGGGCGATCGCTTCATCTATATTGGCCACCCGAAATAACAAGGCCACGGGTCCAAAAAATTCTTCCCGTTCTGCCGGTATTCCGAGGGGAATATCGGTGATTAGCGTTGGCGGATAGAAGTTTCCGGGACGATCAATTAAAGGAATGCCCCCAGTCGCCGCTTTTGCTCCATTTTCCACACAAGCTAACACTTGTTGGTGTAATTCCTCTAGGATTGAGCGAGTGGCCAGGGGTCCGATATCCGTGGCCGGATCCATTGGGTCTCCTACCCGTAATGCTTTGAAATGCTCAATCAAGCGTTGCTCAAATTCATCCGCGATCGCTTCTTCGACAATGAAGCGTTTTGCTGCGATACAAGACTGCCCATTATTAATCATCCGCGCTTTGGTCGCCGTTGCTGCGGCAACTTCTAGATCCGCGCTCTTCATTACAATAAACGGATCACTCCCTCCTAATTCTAGGACAGTTTTCTTGATATATTTCCCGGCTTTTTCCGCTAAACTGGAACCGGCAAACTCGGATCCGGTCAAAGCCGCTGCTTGGACGCGATCATCAGCGATCACGTTCCCTACTTTGTCAGCACCTATTAACAAAGTTTGGAAGACACCCTCGGGAAATCCCGCTTCGGTAAAAATCTCTTCAATGGCAAGGGCGCATTGCGGCACATTGGAGGCGTGTTTGAGTAGACCCACATTTCCCGCCATCAGGGCCGGGGCCGCAAAGCGAAATACTTGCCAAAATGGAAAGTTCCAGGGCATCACCGCTAAAACCGGGCCCAGGGGTTGGTAGCGCACAAAGCTGTTACTGGCGTCGGTTTGTCCGGGAACATCTGCCAGGAATTGGGCGGCATTCTCTGCATAATACCGACAACCCAAGGCACTTTTTTCCGCCTCTGCGATCGCCGAAGCGAGGGTTTTGCCCATTTCCAGGGTCATGATTTTCCCATAGTGCTCTTTATTTTTTTCCAAAATATCCGCTGCGGCATTCATCCATACCGCCCGTTGGGCAAGAGGAATCCGCCGATATTTTTCAAAAGCCTGTTGCGCTTTTTCCAGTTTAGCCTGGACTTCCGCATCGGTTAGGGCTGTAAAGGTTTGTATCGTTTCTCCCGTCACCGGGTTGATACTGGCAATAGCCACGAGCTCATCTCCAATTTACATAATGATTCTTGCCTAGACAACAAGGTGTTGAGGCTAGATTGGTGGCACTGTTATTTTGTCAAACTTTCTGGGTCTGAAATGTTAAATTTCACGTCGATTTTTGTCTTCAATCTCAGGGGGAGTAAAAGTCGCCAATTGAGTATCCACCTGTTACAAAACCCTGACATTTGAAAGCAACAACCGGCGGAACCGGCGGGGGGAACCGGCGGGGGTTAAAACCCCCGCCTAATAGCTAAAGTCGGTTAAAACCGACTAAAAATACTACGGGATAAGGCTTTCAGTCGGTTTCAACGGACATTTTGCACCCCTCGCAACACCGGCGGGGGATAAATCCCCCGCCGGTTGTTGCTGCTGCCCCCGCCGGTTGTTGCCCGCCCGGTGTTGCTTAAATCCCTTGCCTTTTGGCCTCTACCATCTGTCTAACCACCTCGGGCATTTTCGACGTCGCCTCCCATCCCAGCTTGGCTTTCGCCTTGCCTGGATTGCCTCGACCCACGGCAATATCGGTGGGTCGATATAAACTGGTGTCAATATTGACCCACTCCTGCCAATCCAGTCCCACACTAGAAAAGGCGATCGCCACAAAATCCTCCAACCGATGGGTTTCCCCGGTGGCAATCACATAATCATCCGGGTCCGGGTGCTGTAACATCAAATACATCGCCTCTACATATTCCGGCGCGTAACCCCAGTCCCGTTGTACGGAAATATTCCCGAGGTTTACTTTTTCGCGACTCCCCCCGGCAATCCGACAGGCAGCAGCAATAATTTTTTGCGTGACAAACCGTTCGGGTCTCAGGGGAGACTCATGATTATACAAAATTCCAGAACAGGCAAATAATCCGTAAGCTTCCCGATAGTTGGCGACTTCCCAAAAGGCGGTAGCTTTGGCGACAGCGTAGGGACTGCGGGGCCGAAATGGGGTGGTTTCATCCGCCGCGCGATCGCCCGTATCGCCAAAACATTCACTGGACCCCGCATTATAAAATTTAATGGTTTTTCCCGTAAACCGAATCGCTTCCAACAAGTTCAGCGTCCCGGTGGCAATACTTTCTAACGTTTCCACAGGTTGATCGAAGGATAGCCCCACAGAACTTTGTCCCGCGAGATTGTACACCTCATCGGGTTCAATTTTTGTCAAAATTTGTAACACACTGCGAAAGTCATTTAGGGACATGGATTCTAACTTGACTTGTTCGCGAATGCCTAAGCGGGTCAGATTGCGAAAGGATGACATTTGCGCGTCGCGAGAGGTACCACAAACCGTATAGCCCTTGGAAAGGAGTAATTGGGCTAGATAGGCTCCATCTTGACCGGAAATTCCACAAATTAGCGCTTTTTTCATATATGAGTTTAATGAGTTCGCTGTCGATTGTTTAGCATTTTCAGAGTTTGGACTCTTTCAAAGATAACTTAGATTCCCTTCGGCACTCTTTCTAGGACGGGTTGCCCTTCACTCGGGGTTAAATTCCCAGTACCCTAGAGATTTAACCTCGATCAAGAATAATCACCCCGAGTTAGGACGATGCCCTATTTAACGGATCCCACGGATATTAAAGATGCGATCGCCACCTGTACCCAAGTTGAACGCCTTTGGGTGGATACAGAAGTGGCGGATTATCGAACCAAAAACCCCCGACTTTCTCTGATTCAGATTTTGCCAGACTTCCCAGGAGAATTCCCCAACTCCCTAGAACTGTTAATGAACCGGGTTTATCTCTTAGATGTTCTTAATCGCCCCCAATTAACTGCCGAGTTTATCAACACTATCATGGCTAACCCTGCCATTGAAAAAGTGTTTCACAATGCCAGTTATGATTTGAGGTTTTTAGGAAAAGCCCAAGCCAGAAATGTAACTTGTACGTTACTTTTGGCGAAAAGTTTGCCGTTGTTTATGTTAGAAACCTCCAATTTTCAACTCAAAACTTTAGCTTGTGAATTGTGCGGGTTACCTCGTCCAGATAGTTCAGAGCAACAAAGTGACTGGGGAAGGCGATCGCTAAGTGAGAGCCAAGTTCGATATGCCACCCTCGACCCGATTTATTTAGCTTATGTGCATCGCCGTCTGATGGAAATTGAAGGCATGACTCAGCGAGATCCAGCAACGGATAACGTGCAGGTTCTAGCGGCAGAATATACAAGATTAAAGCAGGAAGCGGCGTTACTGGAGTCGGAATTGAGTTATGTGGAAAAGCGCCTCAAATCGGCAATGCAAGCTCAACGGATCAAGCAAATGCATCGAGTTAAATTCTCCAGTTATGAGCGATCGACGTATAAAACACCGTTTTCAGAATTGGCGAAACTCGTGCAAGAGGAACAGATTGATTTTGATTGTGTTCTCACTCTGACGAAGGAAATGCGGACTCAGTTAGATGCCGTCAGCGATCGCCTCCCCATGTCCGTTGAAACTTCCGAAACCTTGCAGTTAAAAATCATTCCACCCGAGGATGAGCAATTGTAGCCCCCCTGACGCCTCCAAACTGTAGGGTTGATTCGCGAATCAACCCTATATTTAGCAATTGACGGCATCTCCGGTCCCCTCCCCTTGGCAAGGGGAGGGTTAGGGTGGGGTCCCCCTCTGCAAGCAACCCAGAAGGACCAAGGACGAACAACCAAGGACAAACGACAAAAAGGATTGCAGAATTCTGAGAAATACTGTAAACTTTTGTAAATACCACCCAGGAGGAAGCCAAAGTGACGACACAACAGGGATTTGGGAAAGTGCAACCGCGCAAGAAAAGCGGCAAAGGCACAGCAAAGCGGGAAGAGGCAGCACAGAAGTATGAGAAAATGAAAGAAGGGGATATGCCCGAATTTCATATTTTTATGCGGATACAAGGCAAAAAGAACTGGTTTCCCGTGGGTTCATTGATGGTGAATCGAACCAGTAAGATTAATCAAGCGATTTTTGATACAGAGGAAGAGTTGCGAGAAGGCGGATTTCGCTTGTTTCCTATTCTGCGAAAAAATCAACAGAATCTGGAATATGGGTATCGCTTAAAAGGGAAAGAATATGCCGAAGATCCTATCGAGTTAGCAGTGCGTCCTCCAGAAAAACAGCCGAATTTTATCCAAGGTGCGATCGCCAAGTTGAAAGAGAGTTTTTCGGGTTCTAAAGAGCGATCGGCAAATTGAAAACAGTTACATCCCTGATCATCGGGTGCGCGACAATCTAAAGTAACGCACCCTCTCGATTCAGTGGCGATCGGCTTTTTTTGTTAAAAAATATTAAGATATTGTTCGGGTTTTACCTCAGATCAGGTAAGATCTAAAACGATTCCGTAAGGCACCGGATAATCCGGGTAAAAACCTTGAGTTTCCATCCAGACCTTTGCCGAAACGAGAGCGAAGTTGAGAGTAAACTAATCGTCAGTTACTTGTTGCCAGCATTAGGGTACACCCCGGACAGTTGGCATCAAGAAGTTGCTTTTAGTAGCATCCGGTTAGATTTCTTAGCCTTCGCCATCCAAGCCGTTCCCTTCGTCCTTGATGCCAATTCTCCCCTGAGTGTCGTGATGGAGGCCAAAAGTCCCAAACAAAACCTAGACCGACACCTGAGAAAGTTTAAACGCTATTTAACAAAACTACAGGTTAAATATGGGGTCCTCACGAATGGTAAGGAAATGCGGATTTATGAACGAGTGGGGGAGGACATCCATCTAGTCTTTCAGTGTTTGGGACAAGAAGTCGAGGCAAAAATTGAAGAAATTAATGCCTTGATTGGGAAAGAGAGCAGTCAACATAAACAAACCTTGGATTCACCGGCGACAGACTCTAATCTCCCTCCTATTAGGGACCAGTCAATTCCTGAACAAGCATCGGAAGAAATCCCGTTTCCAGAGGATTTATTTCCGCCCACTCCCAGTGACCCCGAACCCGTTGTTGAACCCACTTCTAATACTAAGAGGAATTCTACGGTGAAAGTAATTGCTGTTTATCATAACAAAGGCGGCGTCGGAAAAACCACGGTTGCAGTCAACTTAGCTGCCGCCCTCCGAAAAAAGGGAAAAAAGGTCCTGTTAATTGATATAGATGCTCAATCTAATTCAACTTTTGCCACAGGATTAATGAAGTTTTTATTTGAAGAAGATGACAATTTAAAAGATAAAAATGTTTATCATATTTTAGAAACAGGAGACTTTTATTCTGTATCAAATGTTACTCGACAATCTGATAATTTTAACACCCCCGAAATTGATGTAATTCCTTCTCATATTAACCTCATTGAAGGGCAATATAAATTGAATCAAATCGGAGCAACTAAAGGTCGGCTAGTCACTAAGTTAAACCAAGTTGAAAAAGAATATGATATCGTAATTATAGATACTCCTCCCTCCCGGGACTTATATGCAGAAGTCGCGTTGATTGCTGCGGACCATCTGATTATTCCATCTGATTTGAAACCTTTTGCTAACCAAGGGTTACCCAGTGTCATCCAGTTTATCAGTCAAGTGAATGAGTTTCGAGACATGATTGGAAAAGAACCGCTTAAGATTTTGGGAGTCTTACCTTCTAAAATTTCACCCAACCCCAAATTTTTGCAATATACTTTTCCTAAACAAAAAAGTGTTATTTCTGCAACGTATCACCTCAATCTAATGGAAACAATTATTTATGAACGAACAATTCTTTCTCAATGTACTAATCATACGGTTCCAATCGGAGACCAAGACATACCTGAACCTAAATCCATATTAGAATATGCACCGGATTCTTTATCATCGGGTGAATTTGAAGCATTAGCCTTAGAAGTTGTAGCTAAAATAGGAATGAAAAAATGATTTCTTTTTCCCTGGTAGATGTTAAAAGTATCAATTCGCCGGTGTCTCGATCAACTTTCCCGGAAACAGCATTAGATAGCCTTTCGGATATAATGTTAGAATGTGATGGACTTCTAAGACCTTTAGTTTTAAAAAGGATGGGAGTCGAAAGCTATACCGTAGTTGATGGGCATTTAGAATACTATGCTGCGGTTAGAGCTAGAGAAAAAAATCCTCGTAAAGGGGAAATGGTTTATGCCTTTGTTTTTGCACCAAAAAATGAAGAGATTATCCTCAAGCAAACGGATTTATTAAAGAGTTTCGCACAGCCAAGGAGCAATCAAGGGGTTAAAGATTCACCCACTCAAGCACCCATTGAACCTAATCCTCAAGGTGTTAAAGATTTACCCATTCAGACACCAATTCAATCAGATGTAGAAGCCAGATTCATTAATATTGAAGTTCGGCTGGAAACCCGACTCAATGAATTAAAGGCTGAATATTCTCAGAATCTCCAGAGAATGGAAGAGGCATTAAGTCAAAAGTTAGAGGAACGGTTAAAAGATATTGAAAATCAAAATCCCAAACCTGCCCCCTTATTAGAATCTCTGAATAACTTAGAGTTGCCTGAAGCCCAACTGCGTTCACTGTTAGGAAAGACTGGGGTCAGTAAAACTATCATTGAGAATATAGTCAAGGAGCGAAAGAAGAAACCCTTTGAACCCTTTATCAATTTTGAAAATTTGGTTACCCGAATTAAGGGCTTAGGTGGTAAAACAATTGCTAAACTGATTGATGGTTGGCAAAGGTAAAGATACCCTGACTCTGTGAATTTTAGAAGAGTGGCAGTTTCAAACCTGCCACTCTGTCTAGTTTTTAGCCTTCTTGCCAAAGGCTTCTAACACACAAACTAACTGGGCGGATTCTGGGACAGTTTCATCTAAAATAAATAGCTTGTTTTCGGTGCAAAGCTGAAAGAGTAACTCTTTAACTTGATACTCTTGTACATCGGTAAATTGGTCTAAGGTATTCTGAATCAACACGGTTCGGCCCATGATTTGTTGGGTGCGGACTAAGGCGAGTAAATACTCTTTTGCCTGCTTTAAGGCTTTGCTGCGATCGCCTGCGGGTCCGAGTTGTTTCGGTTTATTATCGCTGACTCCGATGATGCGGGTATATCCGGTAAACACGCCCAAGGTTTGTAATACTGGACAGTCCTCTAAAATTTGGGCATGGCGAATCATTTCTTGTAATTCTTTTAAATTCGGGGTGAGACTTCCCACGACTAATTCACCGGCACAAGCGGCATTGACTAAACTGTGATACGTTACTAAATAATGGATTGATACCATGTCCGGTAAAATGTGGCGATGGGGATGTCCGGTAAAAATTTCTGAGTAGAGTTTATTTCCCAGGTTTTTGCGCGTTCCTAAGCGTTCAGCGCGAATTAAATAGAGGGTTTTGCAGCGTTGCATGGTCAGGGCTTTTTCACAGGCTTTCATGATATGATAAAAGCTGACTAGATTGGGGTCTTCTGTCCAGACAATCCCAATTCTTCCCAGTTGCGCCGGGAGGTGATAGCTGAGGGAATAACTGGCGTAGGTGGGACTGGGTAAGAGTTTTTGTTGAATGCCACTCACATTTAATGCTTCTAGGGCTTCTCGGACCATTTGCATCAGTTCCGGGGCGGAAAATTGGCGCAGGCGGGTGATTTTATCCTGCGTTTTATTAAATTCTTTCACCCAAACCAGGTGAAAGGCGGCAGTTACTTCGTTGGGGGAAGGTGAGATGACAGTTTCGGTTCTTGTTCCCTCCTGCTGCTTCGCCTCTTGAAACAGTTGTCTTCCCAGGAGGAGTGTAAACCGAGGCAAGGTTTTCCCTCCGGGAAATTTCGCTTCTAAATCTTGTTCGGTTATGGGATAGATGGGGGATGGGGGTGGAGTTTGGGAGAGTTGGTGTAAGGGATACAATCGCATCGCCAACAATCCGGCAGCTTGATTGAGGTCGATCGCACTCAGGCGGATTTTTGTATCAATTCGGGCTAAATCCGCCGGTTGTATCCGTTTATAGTTTTGCTGCCATGTGTTGGTGATGATACTAATAATAATAACAAAATTTTTGAGTTTTTGGTTATGAATAATCGAATTAACGTTAAATAATGCCTGTAAATTAATTAATCCATCGATTCCTCGGTCAATATTATCTAAGTTATCAAAGCATAAAACTATCGGCTGAGTTGCTGAGGCAATTTTACCAAAATTAGATAAGATTTGCTGGGCAGCATTTTCGGAATCAATGGACCGTTTGACCCGCAATAGTTTTAAACTGGCTTCGTCCAAATCATCCCCTTTTAGCCATTCACAAGCGAGGGGATATAATTTGGGATTGGTTAAGTCATAGAGAACGCCAAAAAACTCATTGGCGTTATAGATTCCAGCGGGATAGGTTCCTTTTAATTTATGAATAAACAGTTGCCGTTCCCCGAATACCCGTTTCATCAGGCTTTTATCTTGAAAGGCGGCTAATTCTTTTAACCAAAGTAATAATTGGGATTCGGTTTGACCCTGGGGAACATACATTAAACTATCGACGGTATTACGAAGGGTATGCCGCCAAATAAATTCGCTTTCCGGCCAAGGTCCGATATAGGCAAAAAATGCTTTGGAATTGAGGGTACTTTTAATCCGTCCTAAGAGATAACTTTTTCCCGATCCGGAATCTCCGGAGAGGAGAATTGTCCGGGTTCGATGGTCTTGTGTGACGTGATTGACGACGGAGGTAATTTCAGTTAAGACTTCTTGATGAATGGAATCGACGGTAAAGGCTGAGTTTTGGTCTTCTTGCCAAAAATTGCCCGGTCTAAAGGTGGTGGAATCGAAGGGGTTAACGGATTCTTGAATAATGCGGTCAATAGATGCCACGGCGGACTCCTCAGTGAGAGAATACAGGGTGTAATAGGGTTGCAATTTCGTCCAGAGGCGATCGCAGTCTCCAGGCGATCGCAATTGGAGTTATCGCTGCGTGTTGACCAAATAGACTAACTGATCTTCCAGTTTTGCATCAGGATTCAGGATGGCAACTTCCGGATGATTTTCGCAAAGATGTTCAATTAAATGATGAACTTCAGATTCGTTAATATGGGAAAATTGCAAAATCGCTTCTTGAGATAACCGTTGGCGGGCCATACATTGTTGACTGATGGCCCGATTTAACAGAAAATCCTCCACAGGTTGCCACAATTCCCGAGTTGCTTCGCCAATCGGGAGACTGGGGACTAACTCTAATTGTTGCAACAGGGGACAGTATTGCAAAATTTTGGATTCTCGAATCAGGGTTTGCAATTCGCTTAAATTTGGGGTAGCATTGCCGACAATTAAATCTCCGCCACAGGCATCATTGACTAAACTGTGATAGGTGACTAAATAATGAACCGACAGTAAGTCTGGTTTGAGATGCTGATGACGAGAAGTGCGGTAAATATCGCTATAAATTCGGTATCCGGTATTATTAGGATTGCCGATACTTTCTTCGCGGATCAGGTGCAATCTGTGGCATTGTTTCGCCGCGATCGCCTCTTGGCAGACTTTCATAAAATTGCAAAACTTCGTCAAATTGGCATCTTCACTCCATGCCACCCCAACGGTTTCCGAAGTTCCCGGGAATTGATAGCTGAGGGAATAACTGCTATAAGTGCGACTATCCAGGAAGCGTAGCTTCACCTCTTGGATGGATAATGCTTCTAATGCTTCCCCTAACATAGCTATTAATTCCGGGGAAGAAAACTGTCGGATTCGGGAAATCCTCTCCTGAGTTTGCGTAAATTTCCGCAACCATAACAACTTGAAAGCTGCCAGCAAATCGGCTTTAGTTTCAGAAGTTGGGGGTAAACTGGGCGCTTCTGAAACATCGATCGCTGGTTCAGGGGAATGGGAGGTTTCCCGATCCATCACCTGGGTATATTCTACATCAATATACTCGACGCGATCGCGCATTAATTCTAACTTGTGATCCTGAAATAACTGGCGTCCCAACATCAAAACATTTCTGGGACGAGTTTTACCCCCAGGAAACTTATCCTCTAACTTTTCTCGGTTGAGGGGATACAAATTAGAAGGGGGTTGGGTGGCAGATTGACGATGCAAAATGGACAAACGACTCGCCCAAAGTGCCTCCCCTTGATAGAGACTAATTTGTTTGAGTAGAACAACCGCATCAAGGCGGTCCCTATCTGTTGCTTGGATGCGAAAGGCATTTTGTTTCCAAGTATCGGTAATGATGCTAATCATCACCAGAAAGTTTTTTAATTTTTGGGTGTGAATCACGGAGTTGACCCCAAATAAACTGGGTAAATCAATCAATCCATCGGGCAACCTGGCGATATTATCTAATTGGTCAAAACAGAGAACAATCGGGAGAGTTTCAGCGGAAATTCTGCCAAAGTTGGCGAGGATTTTTTGGGCCGCATCTTCGCTATCGATGGAATGTTGCACGCGGAGGATTTTGAGACTTTCTTCATCTAAATCATCGCCGCGTAACCATTCGCAGGCGAGACTCGAAAATTTGGGATTGGTCAAGTCATAGAGGACGCCAAAAAACTCATTAGCATTATAGATTCCCGTGGGATAGTTATCCCTAAGATTCCGGATAAACACCTGGCGATCGCCGCGAATCATATCCATGATACTGCGATGTTCAAACTCCGATAACCCTTTTAACCACAACATCAATTGGGAATCTTCTTCTCCCTCGGGAACTTCCAGTAAACTATCCACGGTGTACCGGAGAATATGCCGCCAAATATAATCACTGGCGGTAAAGGGTTCGATATAAACAAAAAAGGCTTTCCGGTTGAGAATCCGCTTGATTCTGCCTAAAAGATAAGATTTTCCCGACCCGGTTTCCCCTTCTAATAAAACAGTGCGAGTGCGATGGTCCTCGGCCACCTGATTGAGTAAGGTTTCGATTTGGGAAATGGCCTCTTGGTGAATAGAATCAACGGTAAACGCCGGATTTTGTTTTTCCTGCCAAAAATTACCTGACCAAAAGGTTTCCGCATCAAAAGGATTCGGTTCACGCTGAATGATTTGTTCGAGTGTTGCCATAAGAGTTCCTCAACAGAAAAATGAAGGATGAAAAATGGGTTTGTTTTCGGGTTATTGAGTTACAATAATAAAAAACAAAGGACCGCCGATATCTTGGGGAATCCCCAACTCAATTTGGTCCGGACTGTAAGAAATGGCCTCTTGTAAAGAACTTAACTCAATGCGATCGTTCCGTTGTAAGCGATAGAGTGTGCGGTCAAACTCTTCTCGGGACAAGGGCGGTTGCAACTTCTGCCGGAGATGAAAAATCGGCAAATAGTTATCCGTTGCTAATTCCCGATCTAACTGCTGAATGAGACGCACAATCTCATCATCGGATAAGGGTTTAGGTGGAATCATCTCCGATGATGACGGAGGGATGGTTGCGGGGGATGAATGGGGGGAAACAGACTCTTCTGGCGATCGCAACGATTTCCGCAAGAAGCGCAAATAATTCGTCAGCATATCCAAACTAACGACAGGTAACGTTCCACTGGGATTGTACTCTTCCCGGAGATATTCCTGTCCTCGGGGGGTCAACCAAACCTCGGTAATTTGGGTTTTTTCCGCCTTAATTAATCCCTTTTCTGCTAACCCTTGAATAACAGATTGCCGGGTTGCTGCCTCTAGGTTGGTTTGTGCCGGAGTGATGGTAGACTCAGCACAAGCCGTTAGAATGGCTACTTCCGTCTCAGCGATCGGCAATCGGGCGGGGTCGAGTTGCAGCAGCGACTTTCCTGCCGGAGAAATCGCAAAGGTCAAAATCTCCTCAGCATATCCGACTAACTCGCGATCGGCGAGTGTCCGACAGATGCCATCGCGTTCTGCCGCCTTGGTTTTCGGATTCGGTTTAATCTGGGTGATGGCTGCCCGATAATCGGGAAACCCTAATAAATCTAGCAGAAACTTGAGCTCCTGCACTTCCATGTGCTCCCCCTAACTGGATTGGCAACGACAATAAAGGACAAAACGTCTAATACCAGTTTAAATTGCAGGGAGACCCAGAGAACTCCCAGAATTGCCTTGGCGATCGCCTCCCAGGGGATATGGCCGCCTGGAACCCTTACCCGTTCAATCATCCCATCGAAACCGGCGATAATTTCAAACCCGACCCAAAGTCGGCGATCGCCCCTTCGGGTCCAATTTTTCAGCATTTACACTAAAATACCAGTAATAGCCGCTTGTTTTAAGGGTTTCCTTCATGAATATGGACTTTAATTTCCTAGATTTTATTTGGATTTTTTTCTTACTCGCCTCCTTGCAACCTCTGTGGCAAAAACGTCAAATTGAAACCCGTCGCTATCAAGCGATATCCGAATTTGAACGACAACGAAATAGCCGCGTCATTCTTTTAATTCACCGCCAAGAATCCATTAGTTTACTAGGGATTCCTTTGTCCCGCTATATCAGTATTGAAGACTCAGAACAAATTCTCAGGGCGATTCGCCTGACTCCCCCCAATGTTCCCATTGATTTAATCTTACATACTCCAGGCGGACTGGTTTTAGCCACCGAACAAATTGCCCGGGCCTTAATTCGTCATCAGGGAAAAGTTACTGTTTTTGTTCCCCATTATGCCATGAGTGGAGGGACGATGCTGGCCCTAGCATCCGATGAAATTGTCATGGATGAAAATGCCGTTCTCGGTCCCGTTGACCCGCAGTTAGGAACCTCTCCAGCGGCCAGTATTCTCAAAGTTTTAGAAGACAAGCCCCATTCAGAAATTGACGACCAAACCATAATTATGGCGGATATTGCCCGCAAGGCGATCGCCCAAGTCCAGCGGTTTGTTCGCACCCTCTTAGAAGACAATATTCCCGTCCAAAAAATCAACCCCGAAGATATTGATACCATCATTGAAAAACTAACCACAGGTCAAGTCACTCATGATTATCCCATTACCGTAGAAGAAGCAACGGAAATGGGTTTACCCATAACCGTTGGTTTACCTCATTCTATCTATGACTTAATGGATTTATATCCCCAAGCTAAAGCAGCCCGTCCCACGGTTCAGTATATTCCAATGCCCTATCAAAATCGTCCGATGTTGCCGGAAGGGAAGGGTAAAAGTTGATGAGAAATGGGGTAAACCCCCATCGAAATGGGGAAATGTTTGTAGTAACGACTTCAGTCGTTTCTTTTCCCCTAATCCATCATTCCTCTGTTCACCAACAACAAATGACCAACAACAAATGACAAAAAGTAGAGTTGAGGGAAAAGTGGCTTGGGTTACGGGTGGAGGTTCGGGAATTGGGCGGGCCACCGCCATGATTTTGGGACAAGAAGGTGCAAGGGTTGCTGTTACTGATATTGATGGAGAAAAAGCCGCCCAAACCGCGTCCGAACTGCGCCAACAGGGATATCCAACCCTG
Source organism: Laspinema palackyanum D2c (assembly GCF_025370875.1). Classification (NCBI taxonomy): domain Bacteria; kingdom Bacillati; phylum Cyanobacteriota; class Cyanophyceae; order Oscillatoriales; family Laspinemataceae; genus Laspinema; species Laspinema palackyanum. The sequence goes on along the minus strand of NZ_JAMXFD010000001.1, from coordinate 87,049 downwards.
TCGTTTCAACTGGATGTTACCGATGAAAATCAGTGGCAACAGGGCTTAGATTTGGTATTAGCAGAATGGGATCAACTCGATGTTTTAGTCAATAATGCTGGGATATCCGTGGCCCAGTCTATTACTGACATGAACTTAGCCCAATGGCGGCAAGTGATGGCGGTGAATTTAGATGGGGTATTTTTGGGAACAAAATATGGGATAATCGCCATGAAGCAGGGTAAGGGTGGCAGCATTATTAATGTTTCTTCGGCCTCTGGATTTAAAGCGGCCCCCGGTGCCTCAGCCTATTCTACCAGCAAGGCTGGAGTGCGCTTGTTTTCCAAATGTGCGGCATTAGAAGCCGCTCAAACTGAACCTCGGATTCGGGTGAATACCGTGCTACCCGGTGGCGTCAGGACACCCCTTTGGTCGAGTATGGAAGGGTGGGAAAGCTTTAAAGAACAAGCGGGAGGAGAAGCGGAATTATGGGAGAAATTAGCTGAAGATACCCCTTTAAAAAGGTTTGCAGAACCCGAAGAAATTGCTTTAGCTATTCTGTATTTAGCATCAGATGAATCCCAATTTGTAACGGGAGCAGAATTAGTGATTGATGGGGGATTCACGGCGTAATCAGCACTTAAAGTTGCTCCAAATTGTAGAAAATAAAACTAAATTAGAATTATTGCAAAATCCTCTTGTTTGCAAGAGGTCTCTTGCTTTGCCAGGACTTACGCAATTGGGGAGGGCAGAACCTACAATATAGAGGTGATTCGCGAATCGCCTCTATATTTAGGGGGGATTTTTAAAATCTGCGTAACTCCTGTAGCATCGGGAGGCTCAATCCGTGGGATAATTCTGGAACAGTCTTTTTAGGGAGAATATTCAGGGTTATTGGGGAAGTTTTTCAACCGGAATGATGTAGACTCGCACAAGCCAACCCATCGGCTTGTGCGGATGCAGTTCCCTGACCCGCATTGAGGGCCGAATTAGAGAAGAAAGCTGATAAAAGGAGGATTGGGAATCACCCATGTTATCTTTTGATTATTATAGTAGTTTACCGGATTAAGGGTTGATGATTGTATGAAAATTTTAATGATATCTTGCACCTTTCCTTATCCACCCACACTGGGGGGAACCCATGTGAGGACCTTTAACTTAATGAAATATCTGAGTCAGCACCATCATGTCATCTTAGTGACCCAGCGATCGCCCGATGTCACCGATGCGGAAGTGGAACGGTTGCGGGATTGGGTGCAAGATGTGGCGATTTTCCCCCCTCCGGGTGCAAGTGCAGGACAAGGCAGTTTAGGAAAAGTGAAGCGCTTTGCCAAATTTCTGAGTCAAGGAACACCGCCAAACGTCCTGTCCCGGTACTCGCCAAAAATGCAGCATTGGGTGGATCATTATGTGGAATCAGTGATGGCTAAAGGTCAGAATTCAGAATTTGCCATTACCTGCGAGCATAGTGTGAACGAGATTTATGTACGTCCCGAGTGGGCAGAAGCGATCGCCAGTGTGGTAGATATTCATAGTTCAGTGTATGGAACCTGTCGGCAACTCCTGGAAACCAACACCTCAGAAAATCCCCTACGCGATCGCCTGCAACTCCCCCTCTTGCAAAAGTATGAACAACGCTACTGTTCTAAATTCTCCGGGGTTGTCGTCACCACAACAGACGACCAACAGCAAATCAAAGACTTAAATCCTAATGCCAAAATTTCCGTCATCCCCAATGGCGTAGATTTAGAGATGTTTCCCGTTCGCGAAGTCGATCCAGGGGGACATCGCCTCGTCTTTGTGGGGGCGATGGACATTTTAGCCAATATTGATGCCGTCAGATTTTTAGCCTTAGAAGTCTTTCCCTTAATCCGCCTGCGGTATCCTGATGCTACCCTGGCCCTCGTGGGCTCCCGACCCGTGGCCGAAGTCCAAGAACTGGCAAACCAACCCGGAGTGACCGTCACAGGTCAGGTCCCGTCGATCGCCGAATATTTGCACCAAGCGACCGTCTGCGTGATTCCCATGCGAACCGGATATGGAATTAAAAATAAAACCCTAGAAGCAATGGCCGCAGGAACCCCCGTGGTTGCCAGCGATCGCGGATTAGAAGGGTTAAGCGTGGATGGACCCAACATCCCCTTACGCGCATTACGCGCCAATGAAGTCAACGAATATGTAACTGAAATCGGGCGTTTATTTGAAGATCGACGTCTGCGAGACCAATTATCCGTGAATGCCCGACGACTGGTAGAACGGGATTATACCTGGGAAGTGGCTGGCGATCGCTACTCCAGCTTATTAACCGAGTTATCCGCAGGCAAATCCTGATAGGATAGCAACACCTTCAATTCAGATTGGGTCGAGCCAGCGTCCTAGAAACCTATCCCCCTTACCTTTGAGATCTCGGATGAACAACCCTATTCGCAAGCGAGCACCCGTGAGTCCGGCCACCGCGAACCGGCGGCCACCGCGCAAACCCGTGCCTGCATCGCCTGCTGCGAAATCGCGAACGCGACGCGATGGCGGCGATCGGGTGTCGCCGCCTCGGAAAACGCCGCAAGTCAGCCGATCGCGAGGGGCTCGCCCCCTAGATCCCCAACCGGGCAATGGATTGAGTGCGATCGCCGCCATCACCGGCAGTACCACTTTATTCTTTTGCGGCGCATGGTTGAGCGTTCGCCTGATTGTTGATCCCGCCTCCATCAACTGGGTCCAATCCTGGTTACCTGCCGCCTCCCAAGTCCCGATCGCCAACAAAGAAGCCCCCCAAACCCTCCAGGAGATCACCGACCAAATTCGAGAAGCCGGACTGATTCCGGCCGCCACCCTCCCCCTGGATTCTCCACCCCAAGACTCAAACCCAACCCCCTCCAAAGCCCAACAGCAACTGCTGATGCCGGTGATGGTGGAAATCCCCTGTTCAGGGACTCCAGAAGCCACCGCCACCCCTTGTCAAGCCGTAGCCGAACTCCGGGTCTATCGTCCGGTCTTCAATCCCAACAATCCCAGTGATCCCCAGCCTTACTATCAACTCCTCAACAAGCTAGAAATCACCGGACCCGACCCATCTGGCCTCGTTCCCACCTTAACCGACAGCGAAGCCGCCACCCTCAGCGCGGGCCCGCAACCCCTGACCCGGTTGGACCCCTTTGAACAGGCCCCAGAACTGGGAAATTGGTTTAACTTACACAGCGATCGCACCTTCGGCAAGCGCAAAATCGCTTATGGAAAAATCATCCATTACAACCCCGAAACCTTTCACCTCAGCGAAATGACCGAATGGGTCAGTCCCGAAGGTCATCTCCCCGAATGGCAGGACATCAGTGGAGGAGGGGATCCCGAACTGGTGATCAATCGCACCCTCGGCATGGAACCCCAGTTCCAAATCTATCAAATCAAACCCATCCAATTTTTCCTGAATCCCATCCGCCTAGAGGAAATCTCCCTCGTGGAACCCTTCCTCAATTCCCGCGCCTACCGAGATGCCCTTTTGCTGGCCAGAAGTGGCTTATGGTCTGCCGCCTGGGAATTAATGGCCTCCCTCAAACAGGACAGTTCCGGTTCAAGCTGGCCCCAATCCGCCCAAGCCCAACTGGATGTGCTGCGGTATCATGCCCAAATCACCCAAACCCAAGCCAACGCCACCGGCATGGAACCCCCCCAGCAAATCCTCACCGCCTTGATGGATGGCAACTGGAAAAAAGCCTTAGAGGTGTATGAGTTACAGCTAAAACTCGGGGATGAAATGGCAAGCTTGCTCACCGATGAGAAATTTGCCTTATGGAATCGCATCGAAACCGCCGTTCAAGTTAACCCGGGCCAAGCCGATGCCAAAGCCTGGGGGGCATTGGTTTTAGCCGCCCGCTACAATGACAGCGAAGCCGTTGCCTGGTTTGAAGAACAAGGGCAAAACACGGCCCAACTGCGCGATCGCATTTATAATTTGCTCGATGCCCGGGCTAATGCCAGTACCTACTCCGAAAAACTCAAAACCCATAAAAGTCAAATCATTGGGACCGCTTCCATGCTGTCCCAAGTCAATCCCCAGGACTGGCTTCGCCCCCAAGGCAGCCCAGCCTTAGAACTGCAATCCGGACAAGTTTGGTATCAAGTGCAAGTCAGTGGGTTTAATGACTCCCGTCGCTGGCGACAGGCCCCCTTTAAAGATATTACTCTCCCCAAATCCGCCCTGGGAAATCATCTGTGGAAAGAGTTGGGATTGCACAACGACCCCCAGATTCAAATCGGCGTTTGGATGCCGAATGGAGAGCAAAAAACCACCGTGGGGACCGTCAAGGGATTGCGGTTAGTCGGGGGGAACTTACTCCTACTGACCACAAGCGATGCGATTCCCACCCCAGAAATTGGGTCAGGCGTGTCCAAACCCTTGAGTTTGACCGAGGCTGCCTTACAATGGCGATCGCCCACACCTCAAACCCTCAAACAATTGCAACGGGATGATCCGGAATGGGTGGAAATGCTACTGCCTTCCTTGTGGCAGGAGTTGCAAACCACGGGCCAGGTCCCCCAGGGCCCAGTTCCTTCCCAGGAACAAATGCTCACCCAATTGGGCGGATGGTTCGTCCAATCCACGGAGCTCACCGGCAACAACTGGCCCGAAGCCGTGATCACCTTGCGGAGTGATGCCTTAGTGCCCTCCCCCGGATTCTCCCATGCCGCCTACCGGACCCGCACTTTAATTTTTGATGACCAAGGGGCACTGATTTACAGTGAACTCTCTACCGCAGACAGCCAAGCGATCGCCGGCATTGCCGATCTACCCACTGGCGGACTCCCCGTCTTAGTGGTAGAAGGAAGCAATGGGTACAGCTTGCAGCGTTGGTCCAGCGATCGCCAGCGGTTTGAGTTTTAACCTACCCATTCCAGTCCCCTCCCCTTGCTAAGGGGAGGGAACCGGAGGTGGCGTTACTTGTTTTGACCCCACCCTAACCCTCCCCTTGCTAAGGGGAGGGAACCGGAGGTGGCGTTACTTGTAAGGCAAATCACCATAAGGGTTTTTACACCCAACACTACCCCTCCACTCCCCTTCATGACTACCCAGAAACTTCGACTGCCTCGATTCATGCGATCGTCCCACGGTCCCAACTTATCCATGCAAATGATGGGAGTGGGATTAGGGATTACCTTGATGTTCGTGTTAATTGCCTTGTTCTCTCCCCTGTTAATCTCCTGGGGATGGCTAACGGACCCCACAGAATTTCTCAGTCATCCCATCCATGACGCGCCCTCCTGGGACCATTGGTTTGGGACCAATCGCCTGGGATATGATGTCTTGAGCCGGACCTTGATGGGGTCTCGCGTCGCATGGCAAGTCGTGATTTTAGCGACTGCCTTGAGTATGGCGATCGGGGTTCCCCTGGGGTTAGTCAGTGGCTATTTAGGCGGCAAATTAGACCGGACCCTGTTATTTTTGATGGACACAATCTACACCTTGCCGGGATTATTGCTGTCGATTACCTTAGCCTTTGTCGTCGGTAGAGGCATTTTTAATGCTGCGATCGCCCTGAGTATTGCCTACGTTCCCCAGTATTATCGCGTCGTCCGCAATCACACCGTCAGCGTCAAAACCGAACTGTTTATCGAAGCGGCCCAGGCAATGGGGGCCTCCACCTGGCGCGTCCTCTCCCGCTACCTATTTTTAAACGTGATTCAAAGCGTCCCAGTCCTCTTTACCCTCAATGCTGCTGATGCCATCTTAATCCTCGGCGGATTAGGCTTCCTGGGATTAGGACTTCCCGAACAAGTCCCCGAATGGGGAAACGACCTCCGTCAAGCCCTGGATGCCTTACCCACTGGCATTTGGTGGACCGCCTTTTTCCCCGGCTGCACCATGACTTTAATGGTGGTGGGATTGTCCCTTTTGGGAGAAGGATTAAACGAATTTGTTAATCCGAAAATGCGGAAGGAATAGCCCAATTTCGGGTTAACAAGAACAAGGACATAAGACCCAGGACAAATAACAAATGACAACTGAAAATAACCCCTTCGTCATCGGAATTGATTTAGGCGGGACGGCGATTAAATTAGGACGATTTGAGTTAGAGGGGACCTGTAATGAATCTTGGTCTGTAGATACCCCGAAACCGGCGACACCAGAGGCAGTATTACGAGTGCTTGTGGATGCGATCGCCCAAGTGGACCCGGATAATCAATGTCGGGCAATTGGGGTGGGGACACCGGGTCCTGTGGATGCCACGGGTCAAATTGCCAAAGTAGCGATTAATTTGGATGGGTGGCAGGATGTCCCCCTGGGTTCATGGTTATCCCAAAAAACCGGCAAACCTGTAATTCTCGCCAATGATGCCAATTGCGCCGGATTGGGAGAAGCTTGGTTAGGGTCCGGGCGTCAGTTTCGCAATCTAATTTTGCTCACCCTAGGGACTGGGGTTGGCGGTGCAATTATCCTTGATGGGAAGTTGTTTACCGGCCATACTGGGGCGGCAGGGGAGTTAGGATTAATTACGATTAATTTATATGGTCCTGAGTGTAATAGTGGCAATAAAGGCTCGTTAGAGCAGTATGCTTCAGTGCAAGCGATTCAACGGGCGACTCGGACCACCCCAGAAGAAATTGGTCATGCCGCGCGATCGGGCAATCGGCAGGCGTTGGAGTTTTGGGAAGGATATGGACATCATTTGGGGGCGGGATTAGCCAGTTTAATTTATGTGCTGACCCCAGAGGCGATCATCATTGGTGGTGGAATTAGTGCGAGTGCGGAATTTTTTATTCCAGCGGCGATCGCCGAAATTGAACGCCGGGTCCTGCCGGTTTGTCGGCCCAATTTGCAGGTTTTAGTCGCTGAATTAGGTAACAAAGCCGGTATGGTTGGAGCAGCTAAATTAGCATGGCAAACCATCGAGGATAGCCTTTAAAAAGTCAAGTTTTGAGGATTAATCGGGTGACGAAAGCTCAAGCAATTGTAGGGTGGGCAGTGCTCCATCGATATCGTGCAGGGAAGACACTTGAGATGGTGCCACCACTCCCGGCACCAAAAAGTTTTTTGCCAATTCAGCGACTGGCGATCGCAACGTGGTAAAATTCCGCCGATAGGCAATTAGCAATTCCATCAGCCGTTTGTCCATCAGCACCCCCGCTTCTTTGAGTTCTACTGCCGCTTGCGACAGGCGACTGCTCAACCCTGGCAAGCGGTCTTTCAGATTGTTGAGTTCTTGCTGCAACTGTTGACGATCGGGTGTCATGGAAAATATCTCTAATCGATTCCCATTTTATTTTGCCTGGGAAGGGGATGTTGCGATCGCCGCTCGGTTCTCTTTTTCCCACTGTATGAGATAAACTGGCTTATCGCTTTAATTTTTATCCTCAAAATCGATATCTAAACCTACAAATATGTCCATTTCTCAGCGGTTTAACTATTGTATTGATTCTCCACAAACCGATCGCATCGTTACCCCTTCCGTGGTAGTGAGCGGTTGGATTATCTGCGAGGGGGGTCAGGCGATCGCCGATCTGAACCTCCGGACAACCTCCGGGAACTATTCTCGCCAACTCAACTCAGTCAGCCGTCCCGATGTCGAAGCCATTTACCCCCATCAATCGGCGGTGGGATTTCACCAGCTTTTATCGATTCTTGAATTACCGACTCAAGAATCTTATTTTATTTCATTTTCTCTGGCTGGAGAAACTTGTCAATTTCCCATAAATTTATCGATTTCTGAAGAAGCAATCGCTACATTGAGAAAGGCAAAAGCTCAAAAATTAAACAAAATTAAGCAAGTTTTGCAATGTCCGATCTGTGGCAGTGCCGTTCTGACTGCTGTAGAACGCCGCTTGCACTGTGACAACTGCCAGAATGAATTTAGTTTCAATGACAGTTGTTACAATTTTTTAAATTCAGAATTAATTGAAAAAGGGAAAATTAAAAGCACGGAAAATGTCTCTGCGTTTGGATACGATCCAGTAGCTACTGAATATATTTCGCAATTTGCTGATGGATTGATTCTCGATAATGGTTGTGGCTTAAAAAACAAATACTATGAAAATGTCGTTAATTTTGAGATTGTCGAATATCCGACAACAGATGTAGTAGGTATTGGAGAAAATTTACCTTTTAAATCGGAAAGTTTTGACGCAGTATTTTCGTTTTTAGTGTTAGAACACGTCAGACATCCATTTGACTGCGCGAGAGAAATCCTGAGAGTGGTGAAACCGGGAGGAACTATCTACGCGATCGCCCCATTTCTGCAACCGTTTCATGGCTATCCCGATCATTACTATAATATGACCAGTAACGGACTGAAAAACTTGTTTGCCGACCGGGTAGAAATTGTGAAATGTGACGTATATCCGAAAGCCCTCCCAATTGCCTGCTTAACCTGGTTTCTCAATGCTTATTTGCGGGGTTTGCCCCAACCCGTTGCCGAAAAATTTAAAAACATGAAAGTAGGCGAACTTTTGGGACATCATCGCGAGTATAACGATTGCGATTTCGTCACCGAACTTAGCCCCAAAGTTAATGATGAACTCGCTTGTGCGAATTACCTGATAGGCCGGAAAATATAAAAAATAACTAAGCAAGAAAAGGGCTCGATAGTCAACGATGCGATTGCAGAACTTCAAAGATTTAGAAGTTCAAAGATTTAATGGAGAAAAAGGGGGGGCAAGTCTTGCCCGCCCATCAGAATGACCCAAGGCGATCGAGGAGAAATAAATATGAATCCGCCTATCCGGTTAAATCATGACCCGTGGTCTGTTCAATGTAGTCAATGACCTTCTGATAATCATCGGGATTGCTTTGAGGATGGATGATAATTCTCATCCCACTATCGGGTAAGAAAAAGGAGATTTTTCCATTACCCGGCGCGCAACAAAAGGAACTAATTCGATTCAAATCGATATCGTATTCTTCCCGCTCATAATGAATTTTCACCCAATGAGAGCCGAGAGAGTATTGTCGGGTTTTGTTGATAAAATTGACCACGGTTTGATAAGCCTCGGTATTACTCTGAGGATGAATAACAACAGGAGTGCGACTTTGCGGTAACCAAAAGGCAATTTTTCCGTTTGGCGATCGACAAAAAGCACCGATCCGCGCTAAATCCACGACGTATGTCTCTCTGTCATAAATAAATTTGACCCAATACGTCACAAAACCTCCTCTCTCGGCAATTCAATCGCATTTACAGCCCTGTCATCGGTTACGATCGCCCAGGAGTGATGGCAGCCGAAATCTCCGATGAAACCGAGGATTCGGCATCATCATCCGACAGGGAAGCCAATGCCGCTTGGATGAAGCCTTTAAATAAGGGATGGGGGTTACTGGGTCGAGATTGAAACTCGGGATGGAATTGGGTGGCAATGAAAAACGGATGAGACGGCAGTTCAATAATTTCCACCAGTCGTCCATCGGGGGAAGTGCCACTCACCACATATCCAGTTTCAATAAATAGGTTGCGATAAGCATTATTGAACTCATAGCGATGGCGATGGCGTTCATAAATCACCTCTTGTTGATAAGCCGAGGCAGCAAGAGTATCGGGAATTAATCGACAGGGATATAATCCCAACCGCATGGTTCCGCCCAAATCCACCACATCTTGCTGTTCAGGCAGGAGGTTGATAATGGGGTTGTTGGTATCAGGGTCGAACTCGGCGCTGTTGGCATCGGCTAATTTAGCAACGTGACGTGCCCATTCGATCGCCGCGCACTGCATTCCTAAACATAACCCCAGGAAGGGAATCTGCTGTTCTCGGGCATACTGAATCGCCGAAATTTTCCCATCCACCCCGCGAATTCCAAACCCACCCGGAACCAAGACCCCTTGGACATCTTTGAGAAATTTTTCGGGTCCATAAGCTTCGATATCTTCGGAGTTGACCCAACGCAGGTTAACATCAGCCCCAAAGGCGATCGCCGCGTGTTTAATCGCTTCAATGACCGAGAGATAAGCATCACTCAACCGGACATATTTTCCAACAATGGCAATATCAATCGGTTTACCCTTTCCATACAACCGTTCTACCAGAATTTGCCATTGTTTGAGGTCTGGTTGACGGGGGTCGAGTTTGAGCAGATCTAAGGCTTGCTCCGCCAATCCTTCTCGTTCTAAAATCAGGGGAACTTCATAAATGCTGCTGGCATCTGGCGAGGTAATCACGCATTGCACCGGAACGTCACAGAACTCTGACATTTTTTCCTTGAGTCCCACAGGCAGAGGGCGATCGCATCGACAGACTAAAATATCCGGTTGGATCCCAATCGATCTAAGTTCCTTCACCGAGTGCTGAGTCGGTTTCGTCTTCATCTCTCCTGCGGCACTAATCCAAGGCACCAGGGTGACATGAATGTACAGGACATTATTGCGCCCGACTTCCTTGCGAAACTGCCGAATCGCTTCCAAAAACGGTTGGGATTCGATATCCCCCACCGTTCCGCCAATTTCCGTAATCACCACATCCGGATTCGTATTTTTCGCCACCCGTTTGATGCGTTCTTTGATTTCATTCGTAATATGGGGAATCACCTGCACCGTTCCCCCCTGATAATCCCCACGGCGTTCTTTGTTCAAGACTGCCTGATAAATGGAACCTTGGGTCACGCTATTGAGACAAGACATGGACGTATCGGTGAAGCGTTCATAATGTCCTAAGTCTAAATCGGTTTCAGCGCCATCCTCAGTAACAAAGACCTCTCCATGTTGAAAGGGACTCATCGTACCAGGGTCAACATTAATATAAGGATCCAATTTCAAAATGGAGACGGAATAATCCCGGGACTTGAGCAACCGTCCCAGACTCGCAGCAACGATCCCTTTTCCGATACTGGAAACCACACCACCCGTTACAAACACAAACTTAGTCATAAAATTTACCCAACGCTGTGATTTACGCGCCTATATCCTGGGTTCATTGTGCCACATTTTCCGGCAGGAGTACCCGCAATCTGGGTCCTAAAACCATTAATCCTAACGGGGAATGGGAGAATACCCCATTTTCGGTTCGGGTCCTGGCAGACCCCTTGAGCGGAAGAGGTCCGATGGGCAATGCATAATTTATTCTACAGTCAGGATTTAGACCCCATCATTAAAATTGAAAGATTGATGACAGATGTTACGCTGGCACAAACAGGGTTCAAACAAAGGACTCTGGGTGCTAGGGTGCATGGCAATGATTCGGACAAGTTTGGGGAGAGAATCCTGTTGGGGTTGCTCCTTGTGTGGATTGTCCACGTCATTAAGATTGGCGATGGGTATGAGCAAAGAGAAGATCATAATGAAAAAGTCTAGCAATCGACCGAAACTATTACCCCTGGCAATATGTGGATCTCTGACGGTGTTCCCCGTATTCGGGACCCTAGGGGGGACTGTATCCGGGGGGACCGCGCCTAAAACCCTCTTTACTTTCATTCCCGAGGTTGCTGGGGCCCCGATCGCCCAGGACACTTCTGAACCTCGGGAATTGCCTCTGATTGATCCGAATGCTGAGGACCCTGTGGATCTTGAACCCCAGGACTGGGTTGATTTTGAACCCCAGGGGGTTGAGTCTGCATCCGAGGACCTCAAGTTTGGACAGGTCATGCAAGGGGCCATGTCTAAAAATTTGAGCCGTCGCCCCCTAAGTGAGATTATCTCCCTCGTGGCGGAACAATTTATCGGTACCCCTTACGTTGCCGGTTTATTAGATAAATCTCCAGATGAAACCCTGGTAATTTCCCTCGCCGGGTTTGACTGTGTATTATTTATAGAAACTGTCCTGGCGATCGCCCGAGGAATTGCAGTGCGGGATTACACCTACCAAGGGTTTAGCGATCGGGTTGAACAACAACGCTATCGTGATGGTAAACTCACGGATTACTGTAGCCGTCTCCACTATTTCTCCGACTGGATTTATGATAATAGCAAACGCGGTCTCGTCGAAAATATCACCCAATCCCTCGGGGGAATTCCTCTGAATAAAACCTTGAATTTTATGACAGAGCATCGTCAAAGCTATCCCCAACTCGCCGATGATGGGAATTACAACTGCATCCGTCAAGTGGAAGCCAAGCTCAAGAATGTTCCTCTGACCTATATTCCACAAGACAAAATTTCTACCCTCTACGATCGCCTGCAACCGGGAGACATCATCGCCACCGCTACGGATATCGAAGGACTCGATGTCAGCCATACCGGATTGGTTTATCAATCCCAAGATGGCAAAATGGGATTTATTCATGCTTCTCCCAGTGGACAAGTCACGGTTTCCCCTGATTTACAATCTTACGTCCAAGCGGTGGAGGGTCAAATTGGCATTATTGTGGCCCGTCCCCTAGATACCCGGCCTGAACGTCCAGATACTTTACCTTCTTTTTAAAGCATTAAAGGAGTAGTTGACCGGATAAATTCGCTCAATTTCCCCTTTAATGCTTGCCGAATTCGAGCTAATTTTGACTTTTACCCCCATGCGAAACCTTTTTCTATCTACGGCGATTGCATCTATTATGCTCACCACTCCTGCTGCTGCCCAAAAACGCCTGTTTGTTGCCTATCCCCCCCCGGAACACAAAACCACTTCTGACCGCATTTTCTTAATTGGTACGGCTGCACCGGATGCGGAAGTTTTAGTTAATGGGCAACGAATTGAACGCAGTCCTGCTGGACATTTTGCTCCGAGTTTTCCCTTGGAATTAGGGGAAAATATTTTTACCTTAACCCATCAAGACCAACAACTTCAAATCAAGATCACCCGAGAGTCTAGTTCGCCGCCGGTTCCCGAAGGAATGGCTTTTGTGGAGAGTTCTCTAACGCCGACGGTTGATATTGCCCGAATGCCGGGAGAGTTGATTTGTTTTGGGGCAATTGCGCCGCCAAATGCGACGGTTTCTGTGCAAGTTGGCGATCGCACGATTCCGTTGATGCTGAATCGGGAATCAGTTTCTCTGCCTTCTAATTTAGCAGTATTAACTGGAACAACAGAGCCGAATATTTCCCGGGAAGCGGGTAATTTTGAAGGCTGTACTACTGCACCTCAAGATCCTGCAAATTGGGGTCAACCGCGTTATCAATTGTCCATGAATGGACAAACCAAAACCCAAATGGCAGCGGGTAAGATTGAGATTGTTTCCCCCAGTCAAATTACAGTAGCTGAAGTGACTGCCGAGGCAGCGACGGCCCGCACCGGCCCCAGCACCAATCATTCTCGTCTCACACCGTTACCCAAGGGGACTCGCGCTGCCATCACGGGACGGGAGGGCGAATGGATTCGGTTAGATTACGGGGCCTGGATTAAAGCGGAGGAAGCCCAAATTTTGTCTGCTGGGATTCCCCCGCGATCGGCCATTCGCGGGGTGCGATCGCGGCAGGTTCCCGGATGGACCGAAGTGCTATTTCCCCTGCAAACCGCTGTACCCGTTACCGTTACCCAGGGCGATCGCAATATGGTACTCACATTGCACAATACTACCGCTCAAACTGATACCATCGCCTTCAACGATGATCCCTTAGTCGAACGCATGGATTGGCAACCCTCCGGTACGGATCAAGTGGAATATACCTTCCACTTTAAACCCTCCCATCAATGGGGATACAAATTGCGCTATGAAGGCACAACCCTGATTCTCTCCCTACGTCATCCCCCCACCGTCACCGGCAGCCGCAATCAACCCCTAGCTGGGATGAGAATTCTCCTCGATGCAGGACATGGCAGTAGCGAGGACCTCGGTGCTCGCGGACCCACAGGGTATCCCGAAAAAGATGTCACCCTGATTGTCTCCAAACTTCTGCGAGATGAACTCCAACAGCGCGGCGCGACGGTGTTAATGACCCGAGAAGGAGATGAAGATTTATGGCCGCACGATCGCGTTGAACAAATCGAACAAAACGAACCTCACCTTGCCCTCAGCGTCCATTATAATGCCTTACCCGACTTCGGCGATGCTATCAATACCGCTGGAATTGGGATGTTTTGGTATCATCCCCAAGCTCATGATTTATCCGTATTTTTGCATAACTATTTAGTGCAGAAATTAAACCGTCCGTCCTATGGCGTGTTTTGGAATAATTTAGCCTTAACTCGTCCCACGGTTGCTCCCTCCATTTTACTCGAACTTGGGTTTATGATCAATCCCACTGAGTTTGAGTGGATTGTCGATGAACGGGAACAGAAAAAGTTAGCCAAAACTCTGGCTGATGGGATTGTGGACTGGTACGCAACAACTCGCTAAAGTCTCACCCTCCTAAGAGAGTAACAGAAACCGGGTTTCGGCGATAAGGGTTGTTTCATTGCCTAAATTTAGGACAAAAACCCGGTTTCTCAACCCCTACAAGAGGAGCTGAAACCGGGTTTTTACAACAATTTTTGTTTCATCGCCTAATACCCATTTCATTAATCTTGGCTACCCATTTGATATTAGGTTCAGATTAAGTCGTGATATTGTATAGTTATAATTAAGCTTAAATAGACATTTCAGCATTCTCAATCGGTCATAAAGGTAGCCTCTGGTATGGACTTTGTAGAGACTAGACGATCGCAAGAATTAAGGGAACAGGCCGTAGAGTTGGCGATCGCCAATCGTGAGAGTGAAGCGAGTGCCGTTTTTGCCGAGGCAACTACAGCGACTCGCGCTATTCGTAAAATGTCCAGTCGAGCCATTGCCTTGTGCGAATTAGCAACAGCATTCCACCGAGCCAACCGTCATGAAGAAGCACAGGCTCTGTTTGCCGAAATCCCCCAAATTGCTCAGTCCCTTTGGCCTGCTTACAGTCGAGAAAACGTTCTAAGTGAGCTAGTGGCAGCGCTGGCGCAAACAGGACAGTTTACCGAAGCTGCCTCTGTTGCGGCTTCTTTGGCGGGGGAACAAGAGCGCATCAAGGCGCTGAGGAGTTTGGCAACTGCCTTGACTCAAGCGGGAAACTTTGAGGAAGCGGCAAATGTGATTCGTTCGATGACCAAGGGTAGTCAGCGAGTCCGTGCGTTTTTAGAGTTGGCAGTAGCATTGGAGAGTAGCGATCGCCCAGATGAAGCCAGCGCTATCTTCGCCGAAGCCACCTCTGCGGCTCGTTCTTTGTGGTTTCTGTCAGTTTATTCTCTACTTGATGTGATGACAACTCTGGAGCAAGTAAACCGACCCAGGGAAGCGGATGCGGTGTTGACTGAAACAAAAGCGATCGCCTATTCTCTGGGTGATGAGGTAGACCGAGAGAATAGTCTCAACCACCTGGCCAAGGCACTCATAAAACTTGGACATTTTTCTGATGCTATAGAAGCTGCTCACGCCATGCGCTATCCGGGTTGGACGGAAAAGGCGCTCTGTGAAATTGTGGCAGCGCAGGCTCGTTCTGGACAGTTATCTGAGGCCACTGCATTAGCCTACTCCATCCCTGTTGATGGTTATCGCGGGGAAGCGTTGAATCATGTGGGTGCCGCACTCAAGTTAGCTAATCGGGATGCGGAAGCGAGTGCCATTCTCTTGGAGGCGGAAGAAACTCTGAAATCTGCTCGAAAAGCCCGAGCAGAGGCGCTTGCGGAGGAGTTGGATTGAATGTGAGTGGGAGTATTTTCAATCATGCGATCGCGATCGGTCTGGCATCTTACTCCATCACCTCGTTTCTGTGACCCTTGTTGTTTCATGGCCTAAATTTAAAAAAGAAATCGGGTTTCTCACCCCCCCCTATAAAAGGAACAGAAACCGGGTTTCTACGACAATTTTTGCCATATCACTTAAAATAATGTAGTAAATTTATTGAAGTCAATCTTATGAACCTTCCTCGGGTGAGAGCGCCAGAATTTCCTTCCCATCAACCTTGGTTAAATTGCGATCGACCCTTATCCCTCGGTCAATTAAAAGGCAGAATTGTTCTGCTTGACTTCTGGACCTATTGCTGTATTAATTGCCTGCATATTTTACCCGATTTAAAATACTTAGAGCAAAAATATCCCGACCATCTCACGGTTATCGGCGTTCATTCGGCTAAATTTGAGAACGAAAAGGAAACAGAGAACATCCGGCAAGCAATTCTTCGATATGATATCGAACATCCGGTCATTGTGGATCAGGAGTTTGAAATTTGGCAACAGTATGCCGTGCGCGCATGGCCGACTTTAATTTTAATTGATCCCCTGGGATATGTGGTGGGAATGGTTTCGGGAGAAGGGAAACGGGGGGAATTGGATGAGGCGATCGGCCAATTAATCGCCCAGCAGCAAGCTCAAGGCTCAGTCTCAATCCCCCCTATCAAACCTGTCCTAGAAAAACAGAAAAATCCCTTAATTACCCCCTTAGCCTTTCCGGGGAAAGTCCTCGCCGATGCCGCCAGCAGTCGCCTATTTATTGCTGACTCCGGACATCATCGCATCATTGTCACTACCCTAGAAGGCACTGTACAATCCATCATCGGCAACGGCACCCCTGGATTAACCGATGGGTCTTTTTCTGAAGTCCAATTTTTTGGACCCCAAGGCATGAGTTGGGATGCCGACTGTCAGTGTCTTTATGTGGCGGATACGGAAAACCATGCCATCCGGCAAATCGATTTCACTACGCAACAGGTGCAAACCCTCGCCGGAACAGGAGAACAAAATCGCACCCTAGGCCCCCAAGGGGGTCACGGGTTAGAGACGCCTTTAAATTCTCCCTGGGATTTAGAACTAATTGGCGGGGAACTGTTATTAATTGCAATGGCCGGGTCCCACCAAATTTGGGCGTTGGATTTGATGGATGGGACCGTGGGGACCTACAGTGGCATCGGTGCAGAAGCTGGCATTGATGGAGAACTTGATGAGGCGGCATTTGCTCAACCTAGCGGCATTACCACCGATGATGAGGAACTGTTTGTTGCCGATAGTGAAATTAGTTCCATTCGCGGAATCGGGTTAGGGGATGAACCCCGGGTGCGAACCCTCTGCGGCAGTGGGGATTTGTTTGGATTTGGCGATCGCGATGGGACCGCAGAAGAGGCCCTCTTGCAACATTGTCTCGGCATTGAGTATGCCGAGGGCCTGCTGTGGGTTGCAGATACCTACAATCATAAAATTAAAACCGTCCAACCCAAAACGGGAGAGTGCAAAACGGTTCTAGGAGATGGAACCCCGGGATTATTAGACGGTAAAAATACCGCCACTCGCTTTTTTGAACCGGGGGGTTTGAGTATTGTTACAGGTATCCTTTATATTGCCGATACCAATAATCATCGCATCCGACAGGTAGCATTAGATACTTTAACCGTAACCACTCTGGAGTTTCCTGGATTATGTGCACCGGGGTTTTGTGTACCCGAGAATTCAGCGAAAAACTAACGACTCTAACATAAGGCTCAGACCGCTTCAAAAAGAAGGACACTCGGTCTGAGGCCAAGTCAAGAAAGCCCCTAAATAACCTCCCCGAACGGGGATTTTATTTTTTATCCGGACACAGAAAGAATTTTCTAAAAATTTTGACCGTAGAACTAGACAGGAATGCCGCGATAACGTTAGAATTTGGCCCGGGACGTCTAAATGGAAATTCACTTTCGCGTTTGATATAAAGAGTCAACGGTTATAGGTTTGAGTCAACTTTTTTCTTAAAGGTTCAAACCCAGTTGGCTACCCCTCAAGAGAAGTGGACAAAACGCACCCACCTCCTCTGGTTCCAAATGGTTGGAATGGGGGAGTGTTAAACCAGTCCAGTTGGCTTACAGTCGATCACCACACCGTTCATCGTGCGGGAGACGTCAATCGAAAATGAACCCGATATTAAATTTACTCTCATTACTCGGAATCGTGGGGCTATGCTTTATTGCATGGCTGGGTTCCGAAGATCGTCGCATTATTCCCTGGAAGGTCATTTTTTGGGGAATTGGCCTACAAATGGTTGTGGGATTAATCGTGTTTGGCTTGGGGAGCAATCTCGTTGAAGGACTGAGTGACTTGCTCAACGTGGTCCTAGATGCGTCAGAAGCTGGGGCGCAATTCCTGTTTGGGGGACCAGCTTCGATGTTGGTGGCTGACCCCAATTTTGCCGCAGGTCCAGGGCTAGCGGGTCGGTGGATTGCCCGAACTGTGGGCAATCCTTACGTTGCGGTGGCGGGCGATCGCCTCGGTACCGATAACCTCAATCCCGGTTTTGCTTATGTTCTGGCCTTTCGCGCCTTGCCCCAGGTGATTTTCTTCTCGGGATTGGTCAGTTTACTATATCGCCTGAATATTATTCAGCCGGTGGTCAAGTGGTTTGCGGTCATTTTCCAGAAAACCATGAGAATCAGTGGTGCTGAAGCGGTGGCAGGGGCGGCTAATATTTTTGTGGGGATTGAATCGGCGATCGCCATCAAACCCTTTTTATTAGACATGACCCGCAGCGAACTTTGCGCGATTTTGACCAGTTGCTTTGGCTCGATCGCCTCTTCGGTTTTAGCCCTGTATGCCGGTCTATTGCGCCCGACTTTTCCCTCCATTGCCGGTCACTTGGTCTCCGCTTCGATTATGACCATTCCCGCTTGTTTCGTGATTTCTAAACTGTTAATCCCCGAAACCGGCGAACCGAAAACCCTCGGGCACATTCCCGACGACAAAACCTCTGACTCGTCTAAACGTCCCAACCCAATGGATAGTTTAATTGGCGGGGCCTTGGATGGGGTGAAAATGGCCGTGGGAATTGCGGCTGCAATTATTGCCATTCTGGGAATGGTTGCCCTCATTAATGCGGTCTTTAGTGGGATCTCCTCCCTCGTCCTTGGAGCCTCTCCAGCGGGTGACACTTCTTTGGTGACCCAGTTCTTTGCTAATCCTCTAGCCAATCTCCTGGGAATGTTATTTTTACCCCTGACCTTTTTAACGGGGGTCTCCCTAGATTGGCAGGAATTGTGGACCTGTTCCCTGTTGATTGGCCGCAGGCTGTTTGAAACGAATATCCCCCCCTATCAAGCCCTGGGGGTGTTCGCCCAGACTGGGGAAATCAGCACTCGCGCCCTGTTAATCGTCAGCTATGTGCTCTGTGGGTTTACCCATTTCGCCTCCTACGGCATTTTTGTCGGCGGATTATCCGGGTTAATCCCTGAACGTCGCAATGAAGTGGCTTCTCTGGGCTTTAAAGCGCTTTGGGCCGGTACTTTAGCCACGTTAATGACCGGCTGTATGGCGGGGTTATTTGATATCGGTAACGCCGCTGTCTTAGGCCGCTAGAGGGTCGGTACTGTATTAAATCAAGGGGACAAGAAACCGGGTTTCATTGCCGTTACTTTGTGAGTGATTAGCTCATATTTTCTTGCATAAACCCGGTTTGTCTTCCCAATCCTGTACCGATACCCTGGGCGATCGCCTATTTCCTGGATCAATCACTCCCCGTATGAAAATGAGGACGCTGAAAATGAAACGCAACCGGCTTTGGCTGCTCGGTTTGGGTCTGTTAACGGCCCTGACCCTGATGATGGCCGACGATCGGGCAATTCCCCTGCACCCCCAGGTGGGTCTCTCGAATTTCCAGTTGAATGCTCGCGCAGCAGAGGCTCCTCCTAGGGTGATTCAAGTCGCCCAAAGAGGGTCTGGAAACACCCCATCTCCCCAATCTTCCCCCGCTTCCCCATCTCGCCAATCTTCCCCCACTGCTACTCCCGCCCCGAGTCTCTCTGCGGAAGAACGAGAGGCGAGTCCTGTCCAGTTGAGTGAAGAACCCTATAAAGACCCCGGGGGACGGTTTACTGTGGGACTGCTGGCGGAATATTTACCGGCTGAAAATGAAGAAGCTGAAGCGGAAAGAGGACGTCTGGAACCCTATAAAATTGGGTCTTCAGCGGGGATTCCATTAATCGAATCTCCTGATGGAAATTTAGCCTATACGGTGATTGTTCAACCCCTGGCGACGGCACGCCCCTTGAGTAATGAGGAGTTGGCAGAAATTGCCATTGAGGAATTTAAGCGCGGGGAAGGATTTAGTCCCGCTGAGTTTAGACCGATCGCCTCGGGAGAGGTGCTTGTCCCTTGGACGGGGATTTTTAATAATAAGACGCCGATGCAGGGGACAATTTTGGTCCGTCAGCGCGATCGCAGTGTCTATTTGTTGCTGATTTCTGCAACGGATGTGGCTGCATCGAAACTCGAACCGGCGATCGCCTTATTATTCGAGACCCTCGAACCCCTCACCCCCGAATCTTCTCCCAACCCTTAGCAAAACAAGGGGGCGCACCCTGTGCGCCCTTTTTAATAACTCACCTGGGATGAAGTAATTGTAGGCCCTTCGACAAGCTCAGGAGGTAATGCCCACCTGAGCTTGTCGAAGGGCCTACAATTACTTAAGATTTCAGACAGCCCAGTAGATTTAGAATTTTATCTTGATCTTCTAAATTTCCGACAATGCGGCGCACGGGCAACGGCCACATTTTGACCAGGGTAGGCGTAGCGGAAACATGAGCCTGTTCTGCCTGTTCTGGATGTTTAGAAACATCAATTACTTTCAAGGTATAGGGATAGCCTAAAGACTCTTCCAAAAGCTGGTGCAAGGTCTTCAGGGTTCTCTCCGTTGCTCCTGTATGACCCGAAACAAATAACCGGAGCACATATCCTTGAGTCGGGGTTTGTTCGGACAAAGTAAACCTCAACTTCGGGGATAAATTCGGGGGGTGAACGCTGCCCTCGTCTGCGCTAGACTCCAAGCGGACAATCAGCTCATGATTTTCCCAGAGTTGGGGAAACTGCTGACGATAGGTGCCTAACACCATTGGATGACATAACTCTTCGGACCAAGGCGCGATCGCCCAAGTCAAGTCCTCCATTTCAAAGATAGCATTCAGTAAGGCTTGATAGCGCAGGACGGCAGGAGAGGCGATCGCGGAAGTTTGGACTTGTCCAGTATAGGGATCAAGCCAGCGGTCCACCGTTGCGGTATAACAAGGAACCAGGAAATGGGGGGGTTCGATGAGCCCCAACCATTCTTGCAGGACCGCACATAAATTCAGATGCCACCGATTTTTTTTGCTCGGGTCGATACAGTAAATCAGGTCTCCACCGGGAGTAAACAGAGCAATTCCCTTAAATAAGGGAGGAAGAGAAGAGGATGGGTTTTTCAACAAATCGCGATCGCTGGGAGTATGAGAAACGGGTACTAGGCGCTATAGGAAACTGTACCGGACGGAACCCTTTGATGAGCGTTCAGTTATGAAGGGGCGGTAGCTTGGAACCCTGACCCTTCATAACCGATCACGCCACTACAAAAACCTGAGCGAACAGTTAAATCCGACCTCGGAGCATTTGAGCCATTTCGTTCGGGGTGGGCGACTGTTCCAAGGCAATTTCTTCCGTAATTCGCCCTTCTTGATACAGTTCATAGAGCGATCGGTTCATTGTCGTCATGCCTTCATAAGTATCTTTCAGCATGATTTGTTGAATATCCTCATACTGTTCTTTGAGCATATATTCCTTGATGACATCCGTATTAATCAGAATATCGTGGAACGCAGCTCGTTTTCCATCGGTGGTTTTACACAACAACTGGGCAATAATCGAAACTAGAATTTCTGACAGCGAAACCCGAATTGAAATCTGTTCTTCCGCTGAGAACATATCCAAAATCCGAGTCAGGGTTTTGACTGCACTATTCGTATGCAGCGTTCCCATGACTAAGTGACCCGTCGAGGCTGCTTTCATAGCAATAGAGACCGTCTCTTTATCCCGAATTTCTCCCACCAACATCATGTCCGGGTCTTGCCGCAATGCCCCTTTGAGCGCATTAAAAAACTTCAGGGTATGCCGACCGACTTCCCGGTGTTTAATCAGGGATTTCTTACTTTCATGAACGAATTCCACCGGGTCCTCAATGGTGATCATGTGATAGGCGAAATTCTTATTCATGTAGTCAATCATCGCCGCCATTGTGGTAGACTTACCCGAACCCGTCGGTCCCGTCACCAACACCAAACCCTTGTGATAATGGCAGACTTTTTTAAACACTTCAGGCAAGTTTAGCTGTTCCATCGTCAGGATTTTGGCCGCAATCAGTCGCAACACCATTGCGGGACCCGCTAAGGAGTCAAATGCACTGATCCGGACCCGCACAAACCCAAAATCAAACGCCCCGTCAAAGTCTAAGTTTTCCTGAAACTGCTGAATTTCTTCCGTGCTCATACATTCCCGCAACCAACTCATAAAGGTATTGAGATCGGTGACGGGATACCCAGCTTCAGCAATATCCCCCCGTTTACGGAAGCGCGGCAGTTCATTCACCCCAAGATGAATATCGGAAATTCCCTCTTCATTCGCCTGCACCACGAGGTCCCGCAAGGTGGGATGTCCAGGACTAGGGCCCGGACCTTTGGGGGCTGCGGGTGCCGCAGGGGTTGCCGGTTGTGCGGCAGGGGCTACGCCCGCCGGGGGACCCGGTGGGGGACCCGGTGGCCGCCCCGGTGGTGGCGGCGGCGGTGGTAGCGGGGGGGGACCTCCAGGGGCGCGGGCTGCCGGGGGCCGACCCGGTGGCGGGGGTGGCGGAGGTGGAACAGGTGGACGCTGAGATTGTGTCATGACTCTCTCTCTTTAACGAACAGGGATTAAAATTTTAGGGAGTTGGTTCAGTCTAGGGAAGGGGGGAATCCGGGCAGTCGAGTAAGTCTAGCAATCAACGAGTGGATGTATTCTAAGATAGATCTAACTCAGCCCTCTCTTTGTCAAAGTTTTCCCAAAACTTGACATCTTTTAACAGAATGGGTTGGTTCCGCCTGTTGTTCACCTGCCGATAAAGCGCCCAATGCTAAACTCTCCCCTGAAAATTTTGATTGCCCTGGGAACCCGTCCTGAAGCGATTAAACTGGCCCCGGTGATCCAGGCATTCCGGCGATCGCCCGATTTCACCACCCAAGTTATTTTAACCGGCCAACATCGGGAAATGGTGGAGCAAGTCATGCATCTGTTCGACTTGCAAGCCGACTGCGACCTGGGTATCATGAAACATCAGCAAACCTTGACGGATATTACCTGTGGGAGTTTACAGGGACTTGAAGGGTTCTTGCAAGAGACTAACCCAAATTTGCTCATCGTCCAAGGGGATACCACCACGGCCTTTGCTGGCGCTTTAGCTGCGTTTTACCAAAAAGTTGCGATCGGTCACGTTGAAGCCGGTTTAAGGACGGATGAGCTATTCAATCCCTATCCCGAAGAAGCCAATCGCCGGTTAATTTCCCAACTGGCGCAACTGCATTTTGCTCCTACTACAAAAGCGGTAGAAAATTTAGAGCGATCGGGCGTCACCGGAGAGATTCACCTCACCGGAAACACCGTCATTGATGCCTTACTCTCCGTCGCCTCCCGCCATCCCGACTGCCCCATCCCCGGACTAGATTGGCAACAGTATCGCGTCCTCCTCGCCACCGTTCACCGCCGCGAAAATTGGGGAGAACCCCTAACAGGAATTGCCCAAGGATTTCTCAAAACCTTGGATGAATTTCCTGATACCGCCTTACTGTTACCCCTCCATAAAAATCCCACCGTCCGCGAACCGTTACAAGAAATGTTAGGCAATCATCCCCGGGTCTTTTTAACGGAACCGTTAGACTATGCCGAATTAGTCGGGGCCATGCAACGGTGCTATTTGTTACTAACCGATTCCGGCGGATTGCAAGAGGAAGCACCGGCATTAGGGAAACCCGTTTTGGTGTTAAGAGAAACCACAGAACGTCCAGAGGCGATCGAAGCAGGCACAGCCAAATTAGTCGGCACCGATTCCCTAGAGATTTTCACAGCAGCAAGTGCCTTGTTAAAAGACAATAATTCCTATCAAAAAATGGCAACCGCAGTCAATCCCTTTGGGGATGGTCATGCCTCAGAAAAAATCGTAGAAATTGTGCGGAAGAAGTTCCAGAAATGAAGGGTATAGATGCACCCTGTTCGCATAG
This sequence comes from Laspinema palackyanum D2c, assembly GCF_025370875.1. Taxonomy (NCBI): domain Bacteria; kingdom Bacillati; phylum Cyanobacteriota; class Cyanophyceae; order Oscillatoriales; family Laspinemataceae; genus Laspinema; species Laspinema palackyanum. The sequence continues at coordinate 63,263 of NZ_JAMXFD010000001.1, read as the reverse complement.
CGTTTCGTGAGGAAAGGGTGCATCTATACCGTTCAAAGCCCCTTGCGTGGGCTATTGGAAAAAAGGATGGGGATATTGCGATGAGAAAAGAGTGATATCGATAACAGGTTGCCAACCAGAGAAAATTTAAGGTTTTGATGGAGTATGGACTTTACCAGGGGTTAGGGGTAGAGCAATAAATTTTTTGATTGCCCTTGACAAAACCAAAAGCCTGTGCATTAATGAAAATTAAGCAGCTCAGAGAACAACGCAAGCACTACGCTTGGGTTCTCGTCTTATGAGCAGCACCCCTGTACCTGGACTTCATAAAGTTATTGCCTTGGTCTGGTATCAAATTTAGCCAGCTCAATGTAATAACTCTGTGATGATTTAGGGAATGAGGGTACTGTGATTTTAAGACGACAACCGGAATAGATCTAACAGTTCCAGAATGTATCTGGAGTTTTACTGTACCGATCTATCCGCTGAAGCTGGCTCAGTTCATGAAGTCATCAAATATGAAGGAGCTAGAAAATGTCGAATCAAGTTGGTATCTATTGGGATTTACAGAATGTCCACCCTTCCCTAGAGCAAGCTCAATCTCAAGTTCTATCTCTATACTGTTTCGCTCAGAAATTTGGGCGAATTACCTTGAAAAATGTCTGCGCACATTGGCGGCGCGAATCTCCTAAAATAGAAAATATTTTCTACAATTTAGGCTTTAACTGTCCTAATGCTCCTGCTGGCAAAGGCAAGAAAAATAATGCCGACAAAAAATTGATTGAGGACTGCCTCCAAGATGTTCGCCATAACCCCGAAATATCTACAGTCTTTTTGGTTTCAGGAGACAAGGATTTTATTCCCTTGGTCCTCCAGCTAAAAGAGCGGAACATACAAGTGATTTTGATAATTCGTTCCGATGAAAGTACCAAGCCGGAGCTTAAAAATATAGTGGATAATTTCTACTATTTAGATTGGATTGAGAAAGAATTTGGAAGCCCCTGCTTTGACCCACAACAGATACTTGCTTTAATTAAGTAGGTAGGATTGATGTAATTAAACTATAAAAGTATAAAAGGCGAACATTAATTCGCCTTTTTGTTTTCTATAGAAGTTACGCATTACCCCTAAATGTAGAGGCGATTCGCGAATCGCCTCTACATTTAGGTTGGGTGTTCAAAATATGCTTAAGTCCTGTTGTAAAATCCATGAAAATGCTATACTTGAGCCTGAAAAATAATTAGGAGACTCAGACCCAATGGACCATAAATTATTGAAATTTAAAAATGAAAAGCTATTGCTACAGGCATTGACTCATCGTTCTTATGCAAATGAAAACTCTGGCGAATTGCATAATGAACGCCTAGAGTTTTTAGGGGATGCTCTCCTGACTTTTATTAGTGGTGAATATCTCTACTGTCGGCATCCGGAAATGGCAGAAGATGAAATGACTCGACGGCGATCGGCTTTGGTGGATGAAAAACAACTTGCCAAATTTGCCACTGACGTGGGGTTAACCTTTCGGATGCGTCTGGGTCAGGGTATGATTCGGAATGGGGGTTATCAGAGTCCTAATTTATTGAGTAGTACCTTTGAAGCGGTGGTTGGAGCCTATTATTTAGACTGCGATCGCAAAATGGAGGTACTCCGTCCCATTATCGAGGAGTTATTTGATTCGGTATCTCCCACAATCGTTGAACTTCGCTCTAACATTGATTCCAAAAATAGGCTGCAAGAGTATGTCCAAACAACTTTTGGCTCAATATTACCCAAATACACCACAAAACGGATCGGAGGTCCCGATCATGCACCGGAATATCAATCTATAGTGTCTGTGAATGATGAACCCTATGGAAAAGGCAAAGCTTGCGGCAAGAAAGAGGCTGAAAAGCAAGCGGCTGAAAATGCCTTGTCTGAGCTTAAAAAGCAGGGTAAGATTTAATCATGAAATTGACCTGTTTGATTAATTTATAAACTGTCTTGGGCAGATTGGAGCCAGATTTTTAGTACATTAGGCCCCTGCCCGGGAATGACCGATGATGATTTAGGATTCATAAGGCATGAATTTTCTCTCGCATTATTTCGGTATAACCCGCAAAAGGGATATGTTTACATTTTGGCCGGGGATGATTTAGAAGTGATTGTTACGTCCAGTGGAGAATGGAGGTTTATTTATGAATCCGAAATTTGACCTGATGTCCCGAGAGGAATTAAAAGCCTATCTATTAGCTCATCGAGATGATTTAGATGCTTTAGATGCTTTAGTGAATCGCCGGAGTCCTGATGCGGAGGCAACCTGGTATCCTGCACCTTTAACTGAAGAAACTATCCGAATTTCTGAAGAGGCTATTCAGCGGCGGATTGAAGCAGGCGATCGCCCTTCTCAAAATTTTCCCAGTTAGGCTTTTTTTACACCCAATCCGGGTTTCAAAATTTGGTTTTCTGTATTAGCCTGCGTAGGCAGGCTTTGTCCGTGTAGCCCTACCTTTTAGTGTGCGGATTTTTATTAAATTTGAGCGCCTCTTTATCGAGTCGATACAATCTCCCTAACTCGGGATATAGCCTCCTCGGGACTCTGCACAATCATCACCCGACGCGGCGATAAACTGCTAAAAAATTGATGACTCTCTCGGCTATCATTTAATAAGATAACTGTCTTCTCTGCCTTCAATGCTAAAGCAATTTCTGAAGCGGTCCCGCTACCCATTCCGCAAGCAATGACGACATCGCTGGTTAGGACATTAATATTATTTCGGGCGCTACCGATGCCGGTGAGGATGGCAATATCAATGGCGTCAGATAGGCCGGTTTTATCTTCCCCGGGGAGGATGCCGAGGGTGAATCCGTTGGCGGATTTTGCCCCTTGACTGGCGGCATTCATAACTCCGGCTTTTCTCCCTCCAGTTAATAAAATCCATCCCTGTTCGGCGATGAGTTTTCCAAGTTGATAGGCGTTTTCTAGGTCTGGTTCTGTCGCATTAGCACCAGGACCCATGATGCCGATGATGGGTTTGGTCATGGGATGCGGGGTTGGCTATCTAATACCAATCATGTTAATTCGTACTATGAATTAAATCATCTTTGGGGCTGACTAATTTTAGTAGTTTTTGTTTGATTTGTAGGTCAAAGACTTCCCATTTCATGCGGGCAAAATCTTTGCTGTCGTTGCTGCCGGAGAGGAATCCCATTGGAATTTCAAATCCCCCGGCTTGCGATCGCCCTCCGCCAAAGAAGCGCCCTTGAGCATCTTTCCCAAAGGCTTCCTTGATAAATTCATCCGGATCTAAGGTCAATTTAGTGGTTCTTAAAGAACCTGTGACTAATTCGATATCTTCGTCTTCGTCGTGAACGATGCCATAGACCACTGCGGTATGAACGTTTTCTTCGCTGACGAGAAAATCTGCGGCTTGGGGGATGGCATCCCGGTCATCGTAACGCAAGTATCCGACGCCAGCAATGCAGAAATTATTTTGAACGATTCTATTTTTAAGCGATCGCTCGATGACATCCATCACCCGTTTAGACCGAGAGGCTTGCAAGACTGAACTAATCAACTGGCTATCATAAAATCGGCTTAAATAAGCCGCTGCCATGAAATCATCTTCCCGGGCTTGTCGCAGTTGATTCGTGTCCGATCGCAACCCATGCATTAAGGCAGTTGCACATTTAACATGATCGCTGACATTGATATCTAGGCGGAGCAATTCTGCCATCAAATATTGAGTAAAAATGGTGGCAGTAGCTCGAATATGAGGGCGAATATCCAGAAATTCGGCGCTTAATTCATCCTGAATCGTATGATGGTCGATCGCCACAATCAAGGGAATATTTGCCGTTTTTAACAGGGAAAAGAGCTGAGAGGTCGTTCCCTGATTGTCAATCAATACGCAGCCGTTGTAGATAGACCAATCCTTGGATTTGGCGATTTCTAAGGGCAAGCGCTGCACTGGCAATCCGGTGAGTTTCACCAAGGCAATATTTTCCTGGTGACTGAGTGCTCCGGCGTAGACAATATCACATTCAATCTCATACTGGGCGGCAATCAATTTGTAAGCCCAAGCACAAGACATGGCATCGGGGTCCGGGAAATCTTGGAGAACCACCAAGTGCCGATCGCCGTTATGCTGCTGCAAAACCTGCCGCAGTGCTTCGGCTTTCGTTGCGCTTAGAGGATCTAGCCATTGCTTACTATCCCCAGAAACGATCGGTAATGCTCCATCCCGAACGCCTATTGGACCCAGTTCGGTGTTCGATTCCTCCACTAATTTTTCCCTCAATTCGGTGCACCCACTTCACAGCTAATCGCAGACGACTAACCGGATTGAGGTTATTGCCTGCGTTTATAGAATAACTCTACGATAGCGCTTCAAGTGTCCGCTTGCGATCGCATAAGTCAGGAACTCTTGGCAAAAACCCCTCGTAGTTGAACCAACTACAAGGGGTTTTAAGCACCAATCACATATTTTTGCCACTCTTGATGTAGCCCGCTTTTGAGATGCTTACTCACCTCAAAATAAAGGCTGCTGTAGGGTCGGCGGGGTATTCTGGTTAAAGGCATTTTACTTTCCTCCGGAGTTCGGTTTCCTTTTTTGACATTGCAGCGGACGCAGGCGGAGACGAGATTTTCCCAACTGTCGGGACCCCCACGCGAGCGCGGAATCACATGATCTAAAGTCAATTCATCCCCGGAATAACCACAGTATTGACAAGTATGGCCATCACGGTGTAGGATGTTTCTCCGGGTCAAAGGAATTTCATGATACGGAATGCGGACGTAATGCCGAAGCCGAATCACCGTAGGCAGGGGAACATCGGAATAGATAAATTTCCCGTTGTGTTCGACCTGCTCGGCTTTCCCCTTCAGCAATAGCACGATGGCCCTCCTCCAGCTCGTGATATTGAGCGGTTCGTAGGAGGCGTTAAGGACTAGAACCTTGCCCATTGCGTCTCTATTAAAAAGAAGATTTTTACAGATGTTAGCACAGCTTGAACAAACTGTGTAAAATTCCTCAATATTTTTTGGGGAACTTAAGGGCCATGAGAAACCGAGGCAGGGTCGGCTGATCCCGTTGAGGATGAGGCGGTAACCCTGATCTCCTCAGTGGGTTCCTCCTTCAACCCTAGGAGGAGATAGGTTTTCATCATTCCCTTCCCCTTGACGTTGATTGCGCCGCGAGACTCGAATTGGAAGCGATCGCGCAGGAGGAAATAGGTCACCTCAGAGACTTGAATTTGTCCGGGAATCCCATGAGATTCCATACGGGAAGCGGTATTGACCGCATCCCCCCACAAATCGTAAATAAATTTTTTGATGCCAATCACCCCAGCGACGACGGGACCATTATTGATGCCGATGCGGATGGTGAGGGGGATTCCCGTTTCTGCGGCAAGTTGGCGCACCTCTCGCTGCATATCTAGGGCCATTTGAGCGATCGCCTTCGCACAATCGGGATGCGGTTGCGGAAGCCCTCCCACCACCATATAAGCATCCCCAATCGTCTTAATTTTTTCCACCCCATACCGTTCCGCGAGTCGGTCAAAGATTGAAAATATTTTATTGAGTAACTCCACCAATTCTACCGCAGGTACTTCCGTGGAAAGCTGAGTAAACCCCACCAGGTCAGCAAACAAAACCGTAGCATTGGGAAAACTTTCAGCAATGGGATAAACCCCCTGTTTTAGTTGTTGAGCAATGGTATGGGGTAAAATATTTAACAGGAGTTTTTCCGATTGGTCTCGGGCAATTTCAACCTCGGCTACTAGATTTTCTAGTTCTTTTTTACTGTCTTGTATTTCCTGGAAATATCGATTAATTTGGTGATTCATTCGGTTAAAATCAATCAACACATCCCCTAATTCATCTCGACGATTCTTGGCCAGTGCCAGACAGTCCAAATCTCCCGGAACTGCTCCCGGTGATTCTCCTACGGCAATTAGAGCTTTTCTAAGTTTCAAAATAGGAGCAATTACCGCAGGTGCGAGGGCGGCTAAAGTGGCGAGGGTGACAAAAATACAAATCAGAATGACTAAGCCAAAAATTCGGACAATAAAGGCTTTTATTTCCTCTTTAATTTGAGAAGAATCAAGGCGAACGATGACCAGATAAGGATTGCCATCGGCTTCAGTCCACATGGCCATTTCATAGCGGTTGCCATCCCGACTGCGGAGGCGCACAGCAGGAGCGCTCATGACCTGATTAAAGTTTAACTCCGGGGGTTCGCCAAAGTAGCCGATCGCCTCTCCCTCCTGGGTATAAACGTGACCGCCCGCCACCCGAGATTCTAGCATTAAATGCTGGGCGACTTCTTTTATTTTGGGCGCAGTTATAGGCGAACCACATAACCTCAATAGAGGAGAAATAGTAGCAACTCCAACATCTTCTAAATGCTGAATCAGTTCTCGCTCACGACGATACGCGGAGGGGAGTAAAATCAGGGCTTCTACCACAACAATGCTAATAAATACCCATAAAGCAATGCGACGCGATAAACGAGCGTTGAGTAGATTGAAAATAGAGGTGAATCCATTGAGCATCGATTTATCCGTTGTGTTCAGAACAATTTAGGAGGATCCAGATAGCACCCGATATAACAGCAACAAGGGGGCGATCGCACCCTTTCCCAAAGGATGGTGTAGGGGAGTTTGGAGTGAGGGCCACCCCTGTAGTGTTCCCATTCTCCTCCAACCCGTAACCCAAATCCCAAGATGCAGGGCCCAATCCCAGATATTCCACTGACTCAGAAGGTTTACCTACAAACTTAGGGTAACAAAACCGGGCGATCGATGCGAGACTTGATGTGGCGCTCTATTTGTCGGGTTAGGTGGCTGTAGCAACCTATTCCCCTTCCCTTAAACTCGTTTGCTTGAAATGGATTCAGGGACTAACTCGGAATTCGAGAGATTGACTTGGAGAGGAAGGTGGATGGTGAAAGTTGAACCCTTGCCGAGTTCACTCTCAACTGTAATATCACCCCCCATCATTTGACAAAATTGCTTGGCGATCGTCAATCCCAATCCCGTCCCCCCATATTTGCGCGTAGTGGAAGTATCCGCCTGGGTGAAGGGTTGAAAGAGCTTATCCATCTGTTCGGGGGTCATCCCAATTCCGGTATCTCTCACTTCAAAGACAATCATTTCCCCGGCTTTCTGAACAACCCGGAGAAAAATCGTCCCCTGATTGGTAAACTTACAAGCATTCCCTAACAGATTGAATAAAATTTGTCGTATTTTGGTCACATCGGCATACATTTCCCCAACCTCAGGTTGACAGTCCACTTGTAATTGATTCCCATTTTTCTGCACCAAGGGTTGCACGGTGAAGATAATCTCCTGAAGGGTAACGGGAACTTGAAAGGGTTCTAAATATAACTCCATTTTTCCGGCCTCAATTTTAGACAGGTCCAGGATATCGTTAATCAGTCCTAACAAGTGTCTGCCAGCGGATTCAATCTTGGCTAAGTCAGCATTGATCTCATCGGATTCTAGGTCGTCTCCTTCTTCCTGCAAGATTTCACTATAACCAATAATTGCATTTAAAGGAGTCCGCAATTCATGGCTCATATTGGCGAGAAACTGGCTTTTAGACTGGTTTGCCAATTCTGCCGTCACCTTGGCTTGGTAGAGTTCTCGTTCCACTCGCTTGCGTTCCGTAATATCGCGAACCACGGCAGAAAGTGCAGTTTGCTTCCCATAATAAATCTTGTTGGCGCTGACTTCTACCTCGACGATGGAACCATCTTTGCGACGATAACGCCGTTCTCCCAAATGACAAGATTGTAACGAGAGGGTTCGCTCAATGTTGTAGGCTATACTCTCGGATTCATGATCAATAAAATCTCCCAAAGTCAGGGAGAGACTTTCCTCACTATTATAACCCAGTAACCTTTGAAAAGCGGTATTAGATTCAATAATCCGTTGGGTAGTCGGTTCAATCAAAAAGATACTTTCGGAGGTTTGCTCAATGACGGCCCGATATCGCTGTTCGCTTTCATGGCGCACTTGTTGAGAATAGTCTAAAGCATCCAACATTTCATTAATGCGGGTAGCCAGTTGGGAGAGTTCATCCACCCCCTTCACCGGGAGACGAACCGCCAAATTGCGATCGCTACCAATGTGATTAACATCCTGACTCAACTGGGAGAGTCGCGATAACACCACCTTTTCCAACAGCAACAAAGTGAGCACTAAAAATGCCACCCCGACAACGAGCACCACCCACAGGATAAAGTTAGCCGTTCGTTGCCCTTGTTGGTAAATCTCACGCGGGAGTTCCACCCGCAACAACAAGGCGGGATTGTTGTAAATATCTTTGACTAAAGTATAACCGTCAATGGTTTGGGAATTCCATGCTTCCACAAAAATCGGAGTTTGGTCCGCCAGGACTAACGCCGGTTCTCGATGCGTGTCTTCGAGGATACTCTGCCGAATGGCTTGGAAATCAGGGGGCAGTTCGGGAGACCCCCAGTTTTGTATTGCGATGGATAATTGGGTGAGTTCCCCGAGACGCTTGATTTCCTCAACACTGAGGTAGCGTCCCATAATCAGGGTCCCGCGAATGGGTCCTTCCGCTTCTCCGGTGAGAATGGGGCGGGAAACAATCAACATGGGGCCTTCAGGAAGTTGCAGGATGCCTTCAACCAGACTGGTAGTTTCGAGATGATTAACGAGGAGACTGTTCGGGGTCAGGTACTGACTTAAAGAGGCGATCGCCTCAGTATTTTCCTCCACTGGTGCTCGTTCTCCCGTTTCCGGGTTGAATTTTTGCCCAAAAACAATCCGCCCACTGCGATGGATGTACAGCATCATATCCAACCGCAAACGGGCGATCGTGGCATCGTTGAGGTTGGTTTGGATATAGTCCGAGTTCTCATCTTCAATGAAGGCGTAGGTGTCATCCCAGGCGGCCCAATCGTTCGCGGTAAAGCTCAATTTGTCGATTTCATCGGATAAGACATCCATCGCCCGTTTGACATTGCGGACGGTATCCTGCTGCTCAAATTTGGCAAATCCAGCCAGCAACAGGGTAGAGGAAGAGAGATAGATGACCCCCAATAAACCGATTAGGGTTGCCCCAACGATGGGCAGGATTTGCCCCCGCAGTCCCAAGGATGCGAAGGGGAGTTTCAGGGATTTAGGCGGTTGAGGCATGGGTTTGGACACCTTCTCTTCTGGAATTGAGGGTTGAGACTGGGAAGTGGTCAGTTGAGGACTGGGAAAAATTGAGCAAGCAGAACGGAGTTCTTCAAGTCTTAATTTTTCATTCTGCGGATTTTGCCAAAAATCACCCGATGTCAGATTGCCCGATGGATATTTAGCCCTGTTTTTATTCTAAATACTCGATCGCAAATCTAAATTCGGTTGAAGTTTTCGCAAATCTCCGGAGTCAGTGTTTGATTTATAGTTCAATTGTGGTGTGAGTGACTTGAGGAGTGCGTAAAAATGCTGAGTTGGGAGGAAAGTCAGAGTATTTCATCAATGCGATGCGATCGCGCTTGGGTGGAGGTGGATATCGGGGCGATCGCCCAGAATGTCCGCGAAATCCAGCGTCTGTTATCCCCAAAAACCGACCTCATGGCGGTGATTAAAGCGGATGCTTATGGACATGGGGCCGTCACCGTTGCCCAGACGGTATTACAGGCAGGGGCAAAATGGTTGGGAGTCGCCACCATTCCCGAAGGCATCGAACTCCGGGAAGCAGGAATTACCGCCCCCGTGCAAGTTTTAGGGGCAACCTACACCCCGGACCAACTGCGCGCAATGGTGCGTTGGCGGTTGGAACCGACCCTTTGCACCCCGAAACAAGCGTTCGTGTTTTCTGAAACCCTGAGTGAGCATTCCTATTCCGTGCCGGTTCATGTTAAAATTGATACCGGGATGTCACGGTTGGGCGCACCGTGGCAAGAGGCGGCAGAGTTTGTGAAATTAGTCGATCGCCTGCCTCATTTGGAATTGTCTAGCATTTATTCCCATTTAGCCACAGCGGATAGTGAAGACCCCACGGTGATGCAACTGCAACATCAGCGGTTCCAATGTGTGATTCGGCAAGTTCAGGAGACCGGAATCGCATTACCGCGCTTGCACTTTGCCAATTCTGCGGCCACCTTAAGCGATCGCCAGTTGCATTATGATATGGTGCGAGTGGGATTAGGGATATATGGATTATATCCTGCACCACATCTGCGATCGCGCCTGACATTACAACCGGCACTACAGGTTAAGGCGAGGGTGACTCACATTAAGGCGATCGCAGCCGGAACCGGCGTCAGTTACGGCCATCGGTTTATTGCCGACTGCGACATGAGAATCGCTGCGATCGGAATTGGCTATGCCGACGGCGTACCCCGCAACCTCTCCAACCAAATGCAAGTCCTCATCCGGGGAAAACAGGTGAGACAGATTGGGTCAATTACAATGGATCAGATGATGTTAGATGTGAGCAACATCCCTGACTTAGAACTCGGAGAAGTCGTCACCTTACTTGGACGAGATGGCAACTACTCAATCACCGCCGATGATTGGGCGGATAAATTAGGAACCATTTCCTGGGAGATTTTGTGCGGCTTTAAACATCGCTTACCCCGCATCGCTGTGGGTCAAACCTTGGAATGTTGGGAACAAGCCGCCACGTCGTAAGCAACTCCTGGCGGGGGTAAGTGGCAACACCCGGCGGGGGATCAATCCCCCGCCTAATAGCTAAAGTCGGTTGAAACCGACTGAAAGCCTTATGGTGCAACGTTTTTAGGTGGGTTTTCACCAACTGTAGGGGCGAGAAAGCGAATCGCCCCTACAGTTGGTGATTTTTTGAGTATAATTAGGATAGCGATCGCTTTTTCTAGTGTTTCCATAATATGGGTAAAATCATAGGCTAATTCAGGAGGCAACTCGATGAGATTTATTAATCCCAAAACCGATATCGCCTTTAAAAAAATATTTGGGTCTGAACAGAGCAAAGATATTTTAATCAGTTTTTTAAATGCAATGCTCTATGAAGGCCAGCCCATTATAGAAGATTTAGAAATCCTGAACCCATATTTGGCTCCCCGCATCCGAGGGGTCAAAGAAACTTACCTAGATATTAAAGCAAAAATTACCGGCAACAAAACAGCGATCGTCGAAATGCAAGTGCTGAATGTAGCGGGCTTTGAAAAGCGGATCCTCTATAACGCCGCTAAATCTTATTCCATTCAACTGGATGTAGGAGAAGATTACAATTTATTAAATCCCGTGATTGCCTTGACTATTGTCGATTTTCAAATGTTTGCAGACTTTGATAAAGTAATTTCCCACTTTGTTTTGAAAGAGAAAGATTATCTGGTAGATTATTTGAGTTATGATTTAGAATTAGTCTTTGTGGAGTTACCCAAATTCACGAAAGAACTGGAACAGTTAGAGACTCTCACGGATAAGTGGCTCTATTTTATGAAAAGTGGCCGGAATTTACAAACCGTGCCAGAAACAATGAGCGCCGTCCCAGAAATTGAACAAGCCTTTGAGATCGCCAATCAAGCCAATCTTAACCGGGAAGAATTAGAGGAATTAGAACAGCGAGAAATTTTTATCCACGACCAGCGAAACGCGATTTTAAAAGCAGTGAATAACAGGGAGCGAGAAATTGCCAAAGGGTTGCTGAACTTATTAGATGAAGAGGCGATCGCGCAAACCACTGGCTTGAGCCTTGAGGAAGTCCAAAAATTAAAGCAGCAGTAAAAACGACTTTTCCTAGAGAGAGCGCCCGGTTTAAACCGAGCGACTCCATCTTACATCTTCAACTCTGGCAGGGTTTCCTTGAACGGTAACCCCTCATTAATGGCATCAATTTGCTGGGCTTCCATCACATTGACTTCTTTCAGATAAGGGCGCAGAATTTGACCCAAGCGCTGATTGTAAAATCGATGTAAACTGTGATTGGGGGTTGCTGGAAACCCTCGGCGTTTTTTGTGTTGTCCTCCGGCACCGGGGTCGAAGGATTGAATGCCATGTTCGATTCCCCATTCGATGGGTTTGTAATAGCAAGCCTCGAAATGGAGGGAGTCAATATCGTAATTACATCCCCAATATCGTCCATAAAGTTGTTCCCCTTTGGTGAGGCAAAAGGACATAGCGATGGGATGGCGAATATCGTTTCCTTCGGGATAGGCAGCAATTAATAAGACGCGATCGCGAAAGTTGTGATACAGTTGCTCAAAAAATTGCTTGGTTAAATATTTGCTCCCCCACCAACCAAAGCGATCGCAATGGTCACTATAAAATTGATACATCCGCAGTAACAAGGTATGCGGGATATCATCCCCATGTAATGCCTTAACTTCAATCCCTGCTGTAGCGACGGCTTTGCGTTCCCGTTTGATGTTGCGGCGCTGATTGGCATTGAAGACGGCTAAGTAATCATCAAAGGTATTAAATCCGGTATTCTGCCAAATATAACTGTGATGCAGCCAGGGAGTATAACCGAGTCGTTCCATCAGCGATCGCCAGTCTGGATCGACATAGAGGAAATTACAGGAGGAAATATTGTGGCGACTGCAAAATTCATCGATCGCATGAATCATCATCCTGGTAATTTCTTCCTCATCTTCTCCCGGTGCAATCAAAAACCGATATCCCGTTACCGGCGTCACTGGACTCATCCCCAACAGTTTGGGATAATATTCCACACCGAGGCGATAGGCTAAATCTGCCCATTGGTGATCAAAGACGAATTCTCCCCGCGAATGTCCTTTCAGATACATCGGCGCGGCACCAATCAGTTCTCCATGTCGCCACAGGGTTAAATGATTCGGCAACCATCCCGTTTTGGCGGTTGCACTGCCGGAGGCTTCCATATTGTGCAACCAGTTCCATTCAAAAAAGGGGGTTTGCAGGGGGATGGCGAGAGCATCCCACGCCGTCTGGGGGACTTCGGCGATGTTGTCGATCCAGGCAACAGAAATTTGAGGCTTGAGCTGTTCCACCATTACCAACCGTTGAGGGTAGAGCGTTCACTTTCCTAGGGTAATCGATTCTTGGGATGCTGTGGGAGCAACAACCGCCGGGGGATAAATCCCCCGGCTCATAGCTCAAGTCGGTTAAAAACCGACTAAAAGCACTATCCCATAAGACTTTCAGTCGGTTTCAACCGACTTGAGCTGTTAGGCGGGGGATTTATCCCCCGCCGGTTCTGATTGTCTGCGCAGGCGGTAGTGTAAGAATACCTCTGCGTCGATGGTTTTGACCTCTAAGAGTTCTAGGCGGGGTGCGGTTTGTGTGGTAAATCCGCTGCCGTCTACGGGGGTGGGTGCGTTGGTGCCACCGATGAGGAGGGGGCAGAGGGTGAGCCAAAGTTCATCGATTAGGTCCTCTGCGAGTAGGGAGGCGACTAGGTTTCCTCCTCCGAGGATGGCTAATTTTTTAATGCCTAGGGTGGCGATTTGTTGGAAGGCATCGTGCCAGTCTACGCTACCGGAGGGGGTTTCGCTGACTAGAATTTTATCGAAGCCGGAATCGTTGTACCAGGGTTCGGCACCGGCGCGGGTGGTGAGTAACCAGCGGGGAACGGGTTGTTGGAATAGGGGGATGTGGCGCGGGAGGTTGCCGGTGGCAGAGGCGACGATTTGCACGGGTTGGGGGGGTTTTCCGGCTTGTTCGCGCTGGCTAATTCGGTCCGGATTCACGACTCTCATGGCGGTGTCTTTGACGCGGAAGGTTCCGGCACCGGTGATGACGGCATCGGCGGCGGCGACTTGTTGTTCTAAATGGTTTTTATCGGCGGGAGACCCGAAGAGGAGGGGCGATCGCAGGGAGTCGGAGATTTTGCCATCGGCACTCATGGCTAGAATTACGGTGGTTGTCGGGCGATCGCTCATGTTTCTCGGAATCAATAATCAAGGGGTCAATCTAGTTTAACTGACCCGCATACGCTTACAATAATCCCTCCGCCATAAACTTTAAAAATATTTGTTGATGAGGTTCTCCGAGAGGACGGACTTCACCGGCTTTTTCCGAATAGCGACTCCCGCGACGAATATCCTCCGGGGTCCAAAATCCCATATCCCATCCTTCATGAAGCACTAACTCCCCAATATCCACAGTCAAGGGAACATTAAAGACATGACGGACGACTTCTGGGGTTTCAAAACAACCGAACTCGGATACTTGTTTGGCTTCATAAGTAATTTCTTCCTGTAATTCTCGCCGCAAGGTTTCGAGAGGGAGTTCTCCGGGTTCGAGATGTCCTCCAAATAAACCCCAATATCCTGGATAAACGATACCGGGTATATTGTCTCGCAGTTGCAAGAGAAACTGACCCTCTTGATGCAGGATTGCGAGGGCTACCTGAACTGGGTGATGACTCATGGGTTCTTTCTCCGGGTAAACTTTCAGGGGTTATTCTTCCCTAATATAAAAAAGAAATGATTCTCTTGTGTTCTTTTGTGGAAGAATTTTCGGTATTTTACACCGCCGTCTTGTAGGATTTTAAATTTTTTAACCCTCGAAGGCAGAAGCCGATCGCACCCAAACTGATTGAGTATCATGGAACACCCCGGTGATCCGCGCTTTCAACAGCGATCGGTCTATTTTTAACCCATCTATTTTCTAATCCTGATCAGGGTTTTCCACAATCGTACAGTCCTAAACTATTCTGTTTTGCCGGTATTTTATGGATCCCATTATCCAAAATTGCTCTGTAATTGCACTTAAAATTGTTGGGTAAATTTTTAATAGCCCGTGTTTTTCCCTCAATTTTGGGTCTAATAATTGGAACCATGATTTGGGTTTTTAGCCTTATTTATTAACCCTGATACCCGCAAAATAGAAGATTGTACAGAGTATTTGTTTTTTAAACTTTTGTAACAATGTGACTGATTTATTCTCCCTAAAATCAATTTTCCTAGCTAAAAGAGCCTAAAAAGGAATCCTCTCGTTTCTAAGGCATCAGTTTCGGAAACATCGGGGATATCCACTGCATTCTATACCAACTGCCTACCCAGCTAAAGATTCAAAAAGTTACAAAATTGATTCTTTCCCGGGAGGCGACTGGGGGCATCAGAAACCTGCGTACAGTCGTTTGCTAGAGATTACTAAGGTGACCCAACGATTAGATTTGATTTCGAGTCCAAACCGTTCGAGCAGAACCGGAAAATTGCGGTTTATGCTAGTGGTTTTAGCGATCGCCGCCTCGATTTTTGCCGCATCCCCTGCCGTCGCTGCCAGATTAGACTCCTGGCGGTTTGAGCGCGATCGCAACCAACTCAACTTTAGAACCACCGGAAACGTGCAACCCAAGGCACAACTGCTGTCTAATCCCACCCGGTTAATTATCGACCTACCCGGGACCACATTAGGCCAGACTACGGTGCGAGAACGGGTCGGGGGAACCATTCGGGAAATTCGAGTGGGACAGTTTGAACGCCAAACCAGTCGAATTGTGGTAGAACTCGCCCCAGGCTATACCCTCAACCCGGATCAAGTCCAATTTCGAGGCAGTTCTCCGAGTCAGTGGACCGTGCAACTCCCCACTCCACAACCGGAAGTCGCCATTTCACCCACTCAAACCCCGGTCCCCCCGCCTCCAGCGGTTACCGTCAACAGCACCCTCCTCCAAGGCATAGAGGTCCTGGATGAAGGGTTTATTTTAAGAACCTCGGGACCCACTCCTGAAATTGACCTGCGATGGAGTACCGATCGCACCTGGGTGACCCTGGACCTTCCCGGGGTGAAACTCTCCCCACAAATCACCGAACGGGTGAGGAGAGTCGATCGCCTCGGCGTCAACCGCTTAGAAGCGATTCAAGTCTCCGATTCCCCCCTCTTATCCCGAGTCTTGTTGAACTTAAACGACACCCGTCGCAACTGGCAAGCACAAGTCACCGACCTAGGGGAAATCGTGATTTGGCCCCAAGGACAGACCCCCCCCAGTTCCTCCAGTCTCCCCTCCTTAGCGACCATTCAGTCCGTGGAACTCGCGAATGATGGGACCTCCGTTGTCGTGAATAGCGATCGCCCCGTAGGGTACAAAACCGAATGGGATATCCAGACCCTTGCCTATAAAATCACCCTATTTTCATCCCAACTGGCCCAACCCCCTCGGGAATTGAGAACCCCATCCCAATCCTCCCTGTTATGGGTGCGGACCATTGAGGAGGACCCAGAAACCGTTGTCGTCCTCGTGCAACCCGCCGCCGGAATTCAGGTGGGGGGCCTCAGTCACCCCTCGGGGAATCAACTTCGGGTACAGTTGCAACCCAACAGCATTCCCGAAACCCCCGCCCAGACCCCTCCAACCGTTGCTGTCGGAGAGAGGAGTCTGCCGATCGCCGTTCCACCGCCAACCACTCAAACTCCGGCCCCTCCCACCTCAACTCCGGCCCCTTCGACTCCCCGAGTGCCAACAACCAGCCGCCGAGTCGTGGTGATTGATGCCGGACATGGAGGCCGAGACCCTGGTGCCGTGGGCATTGGCGGATTGCGAGAGAAAGAAGTTGTCTTAGATATTTCCCGACAAGTCGCGGAAATTTTGGAGCGAAATGGGGTAACCGTTGTGATGACACGCCAAGACGATCGCACCATTGATTTAGCCCCCAGAACCCAGTTGGCAAATCGCGTCAATGCTAATTTATTTGTCAGCATTCATGCCAATGCAATTAGTATGTCCCGGCCCGATGTGAATGGGTTAGAGACTTATTATTTCAGTAGCGGGCAGCGGTTAGCTCAGACCATTCACCGGAGTATGTTGCGTTCTTTTAGTAATATGCGCGATCGCGGCGTCCGACGCGCCCGATTTTATGTGTTGCGCCATACCAATATGCCCGCAGTTTTAGTCGAAACCGGCTTTGTTACAGGGCGCGATGATGCGCGAATGCTGGCCAATCCAACCGAGCGAACCCGCATGGCCGAGGCGATCGCCCAAGGAATCTTACAGTATATTCGAGAGGGTCGTTAAACTGCAAAAGGGGTAAATCCAGGGGCTGAAAAAATAAAT
The DNA here is from genome assembly GCF_025370875.1 of Laspinema palackyanum D2c. Lineage (NCBI taxonomy): Bacteria > Bacillati > Cyanobacteriota > Cyanophyceae > Oscillatoriales > Laspinemataceae > Laspinema > Laspinema palackyanum. The sequence goes on along the minus strand of NZ_JAMXFD010000001.1, from coordinate 46,327 downwards.
CAGGGCTTTCATAGTTTGTAACAGCCTATGCTATACTTCGGACATTCTTAACTTTTGTTAAGATAGCGACAAATGTCATGACAAATTAAGTCGGCTCCCCGCAGCAAACCTGCTCAAGAAACATTTATGGGTGCAATGCTTTCAAGGACAGCGAGGGAGCCTCAAATCATGCGTAGAGTTGGCAAGCAGAGTATGAAAGTGACCCAATCCATCGATTTCCCCTATCGTCAAATCAGCCCATTGAGAAAAGCTAAACTCCAAAACTGGATACTGCCAAGTCTGATCAGTGCATTTCTGTTAGCCGCTCCTCCTGTGGAAGCGGCTCAACTAGAAACTTGGCGGTTTGAGTCCGATCGCAACCAACTCTCGTTTACAACCACAGGCGGGGTGCAACCCACCGCTCAACTGTTGTCAAATCCAACGCGATTAGTGATAGACCTACCCGGTACAACCCTAGGGCGTCAGAGTGTGACTCAGGCGGTAGGGGGAACGATTCGCGAAATTCGCGTGGGCCAATTTAACAATCAAACCAGCCGAATTGTGGTGGAATTGGCCGCTGGTTATACCCTCGACCCCCAACAAGTCGAAGTCAAGGGCAATTCCTCCAACCAATGGACCGTCCAAATACCAGACCCCCACACCACCGGATCTTCAGGAGCCCAGGGTTCATCTGGTGGTCGGTCGGATTCTCCCTCCCCCCTAGCTGCAACCGGGGGAAACACCTTTTTACAAGAGGTGGAGATTAAAGATGAAGGCTTTATTTTTCACACCAATGGTGCTACCCCAACGGTAGAACTTAACCAAGGCAGTAATGGGACCTGGGTAAACGTAGACCTCCCGGGGGTGACCCTCTCTCCGGACCTAGAACGACGGGTTAGGAATGTCGATCGCCTCGGGGTCAATCAACTGCAATTGGTGCAAGCATCCACTGCACCCCCCTTGACTCGGGCGATTTTGACCTTAACCGAACCGGATAAAAAGTGGCAGGCACAAGTCAGCGAGCAAGGGCAGGTCCTGGTCTGGCCCGAAGGGGAAAAGCCCCCCCAAGTCACGGCTCAAGCTACATCAGGGTTAGCCACCATTCAAGGCATCGAACTGGTTGGCAATCAAGTCGTTCTCAAGGCCGATCGCCCCCTGAATTACAACACCGAATGGGACCAAAGAACCCTCGCCTATCGGTTGACCCTATACTCCTCCCACCTGGGAAATGATGTCAACCGCTTACAGCCAGAACAGGGTTCCTCGGTGTTATGGGTCCGTCCCACTCAGGAAGACCCGGAAACCGTCGTGGTTTTGGTCCAACCTGCTGCTGGAGTGCGAGTCTCTGGGGTTGAGCAACAATCCGGCGATCGTCTCGCCATCCAGTTAGAAACTACCGAGATTGTCACCACGGATCCCAACGCTCAGGTGATTCCCATCAGCAATCCCGACTCTCCCCCTTCCGTATCCCCGGAAAATCAGCTCCAGTCAGACATTCCTCCCATCCCTGCCGGACGAATTGCTGTAGTTATCGATGCTGGACATGGGGGTAGCGATCCTGGTGCCGTCGGCATTGGCGGATTGCAAGAGAAAGAGGTAGTTCTGGATATCTCCCATCAAGTTTCCGAAATTCTGGAACGAGAGGGAATTACCGCAATTATGACCAGGCAGGACGATCGCACCATTGACCTAGCACCACGGGTCCAATTAGCCAATCGGGTGAATGCCAATTTATTTGTCAGCATTCATGCCAATGCAATTAGTATGTCCCGTCCAGAAGTCAATGGATTAGAGACTTATTATTATGCCAGTGGCCGGAATTTGGCCCAGGCGATTCAAAATAGTATGATCCAGGATTTCTCTTCCATGCCCAACAGGGGAGTCAAACAGGCGCGGTTCTATGTGTTGCGCCATACCAGTATGCCTGCGGTGTTGGTGGAAGTCGGATTTGTTACAGGTGCAGACGATGCCCGGATTTTGTCCGATGCGGCACAACGAACCCGCATGGCCGAGGCGATCGCCCGGGGCATCTTAAATTATGTTCGCACCAATCGTTAAATTTTAACCCGCACCCTAAAGGGTGGGGCTATACGGACGAAGCCCGCCTGCGCGGGCTACTCCACGAGGCGGGGGTTCAAACCCCCGCCTAACAGCTCAAGTCGTCTAAAGACGACTGAAAGTCTTATACCGTGGTGTTTTTAGTCGGTTTTAACCGACTTTAGCTATTAGCTGGGGGTTTTAACCCCCAGCGGTGCTTGGGGTGGGGACCAGAAACCGGGGGGGGCTCAAACCCTAACAGCTCAAGTCGTCTAAAGACGACTGAAAGTCTTATCCCGTGATGTTGTTAGTCGGTTTTAACCGACTTTAGCTATTAGCTGGGGGTTTTAACCCCCAGCGATGCCGAGGAGACCCGGATTTATCATGATTCTCGCCTCGAAATGTTTAAGTTTCATGAAAATTCTGATAAAAGTTTACAATAGTTACAGACATCGCAGGGAGAAACCGTAATGGCTGCCAATCAGGGAGATATTGATATTGCTCCGCTTATCGATCATTCCCTACTCAATCCCACTGCTACCCCAAAACAGGTAGAGCAGTGGTGTGAAGAAGCAGACCGATTCAAATTTGCCTCGGTTTGCGTGTATCCCGCTTACGTTCGTCAAGCGACCAACTACCTTCACGGCAAGAGTCCCAAAGTTTGCACTGTGATTGGCTTTCCTACCGGAGGCAGCACCTCAGCGACCAAGCTGTATGAAGCCCAAGAAGCCGTAGACAATGGAGCCACGGAACTGGATGTGGTGATCAATATTGGCTGGCTCAAAGCGGGGAAAAATAACGACGTCCATGATGAGATTGCGGCGATTTGTGACAAGACGGATCGACCCGTGAAAGCGATTCTGGAAACGAACCTGCTGAGTGATGAAGAGAAGCGAGTAGCGGCGGAGATTTGCATGGATGCCGGGGTTGCCTATTTAAAAACCTGTACCGGATTTGCCGGTGGCGCTACTGTTGCTGACGTGGAACTGCTGAAGAAAATCGGTCGAGGACAGGTGGGAGTTAAGGCATCGGGAGGAATTCGTACCGTAGACCAAGCGATTGATTTAATCATTGCCGGTGCGACTCGCTTAGGGACTTCTTGGGGTCCTCATTTTTTGGGTTTAACTTCCCCAGGGGATGCCGAGTCAAACGAGGACCGATGACCGATCGCAACTGCTCAACTGAGGTCCCTCTAACAACAAAGCTAACACCATGAGTCGAACGTACAAAGCCACAGGTATCAATCTCAAAAGCATCCCCTTGGGTGAATCCGACCGGATTTTAACAATTTTGACCCGGGAATGTGGTTTGATTCGAGCAGTGGCACCGGGAGTTCGCAAACCTAAGTCTAAGTTAGGGGGACGAGCAGGATTGTTTGTGGTGAACGAGTTGGTGCTCACTCAGGGGCGATCGCTCGATCGCATCAACCAAGCTGAAACCCTCGAATCCTATCCCGGATTGAGCAAAGATTTGGGCAAACTGACTGCTGGACAATATTTGGCGGAATTAGCACTCTGCCAAGCCCTGAGTGACCAACCCCAAGAAGAATTATTTAGTTTACTCAGTGAACATTTAAGTCGAATTGAGGCGTTGAGCATGGTAGGCGATCGGCCCAGTACCACTCAAGTTCTTCCCTTACTTACCCAGGGGATTTATCACTTACTGGCTTTAGGGGGAATTGCTCCCCAAGTTCATGCCTGTTGCCTGACTCAACGCCCTCTGACTCCCGATTTTCAGTCTTTAAACTGGCGAGTTGGCTTTAGTACCAGTGCCGGGGGAACCGTGAGTTTAGCCAACGAAAATCGTCCTGAAAATTCCGGTGCTGGACCTAAACCAGACCCTAGTAATCGCTCATCTCCCTCGGTTCAGGCTTTGACTCTCCCCCGAAAGGTCGATCGCCAATTAAATGCCGTTGAGTTAGCGATTCTCCAACAACTGACTGCTGCCGAACTCCCTCAAGAAACTCACCTAAATTTACAGATACAAGGCATGATGGGTGAGCGGCCATCGGTTGATCAAGTGTGGGTCTCGATTGAACATCTGTTACGGCATTATGCCCAGTATCATTACGGTCAATCGATCCGGTCTGCTACCTTAATGGATACCTATATCCATGCTTCAAGGGCGAGTTTTTAACTTTCCCATTAATCCCACAAAATCATAAACATTTCTCCCTGAGATTAATTCAAAATAGCCGATTTTAACCTTACCCATAATGCCATTATCTGATTCCAATTTAGAAACACAGGTTCCCCACTGGAATCCCTCAAATTCTTCTCAAAAACATCAAAACCAACGAGGAGGAAGTCATCATCAAACCCAATATCGCCGTCCGGTTCAGGCGGAAAAACTAGAGGAAATTGACCGCAACAACCGCCAACCGGGTCATAGCAATGGGCGATCGCCTAATTCCCCAGGCAAACCTCGTCCCACTGGAACGTCGCCACAGCCAGAATCTGAACATACTCTGTCTAAAAATGGTTCTGGCTCAATGGAACAAAATGTTCAACCCCCCTCACCGCCAGAACCAGAACGTGGGTTTATGCCGGTCTTAAAAAACCGCAATTTTCTAGTCCTATGGAGTGGTCAGGTCTTCTCTCAGTTAGCAGATAAAGTCTATTTAGTGCTGATGATTGGCCTCGTTGCCAGCCGCTTTCAAGCCGAGGGCCAAAGCATTAGCGGTTGGGTTTCCGCGATTATGGTCGCCTTTACGATTCCCGCAGTTCTGTTAGGTTCCCTCGCCGGTGCTTTAACAGACCGCTGGTCCAAAAAAGGCATATTAGTATCCACGAATTTAGTGCGGGGAATCTTCGTTTTATCCCTGCCGTTGCTGTTGCTTTTATCCGAAGGATTCCATTTGGGAACATTACCCTTGGGATTCGCTTTAATGCTGATGGTGACTTTTGTTGTCTCCACCCTCACCCAATTTTTTGCCCCGGCAGAACAAGCGGTCATTCCCCTAATTTTAGAACGACGGCTGTTGCTTCCGGCGAATTCCCTCTATACCACCACGATGATGGCTTCAGTCATCGTGGGATTTGCAGTAGGTGAGCCTCTGTTGGCGATCGCCGATCGCACCTTTGCTCATATCGGTGATGGGGTCGGCATCGGCAAAGAATTGGTGGTGGGCGGCAGTTACTGCATGGCTGGGTTGCTGTTATTAATGATGAAAACTGGAGAAAAACCCAATCCCCCGGATACCGAATATCCCCATGTTTTTGAAGATATCCGCGATGGGTGGCAGTATCTGAGCAATCATCAGCGCATCAAGAGTGCCCTAATTCAGCTTGTTATTTTATTTTCCATCTTTGCGGCCCTAGCGGTGTTAGCGGTCCGCCTCGCTGAGGTGATTCCCAACCTTCGCACGGACCAGTTTGGGTTCTTACTTGCCGCAGCAGGGGCCGGAATGGGGGCCGGTGCCGCCCTCCTGGGCCATTTTGGACAGCATATTTCCCATCGCCGCTTAAGTTTGTTTGGTTCCATTGGCATGGCCCTGTCTTTGGGGGGCCTCTCCCTGTTCGGTTCCCAACTTTGGGCGGCATTAGGGTTGATTACCGTATTGGGGATATTTGCCTCCTTTGTCGGAGTGCCCATGCAAACCACCATTCAGGCAGAAACCCCAGAAGAAATGCGGGGTAAGGTGTTTGGCTTACAGAATAATGCGATTAATATTGCTTTAACCCTACCTCTGGCCCTGGCGGGAGTGGCGGAAGCCATGTTTGGGTTAACAGTGGTGCTGTTAAGTTTGGGGGCGATCGCCATAGCCGGAGGCGTCCTAAGCTGGTATATTTCCGAAACAGAACCCCATCCCTCTAACCCACGCCCGGAGTAAAGCGGTTAGGGATGGACTAAAGGTTAGGGAGAGTCTCGGGTTCATTCCCCTAGGGCGATCGGCTTTCTCACCATTAGCTGCTAACTTTAACACTAATCGTTAATCCCCAGACCCAAATGCATATCGCTTGGCTTGGAAAGAAAACCCCTTTCTGTGGCAATGTTACTTACTCTCGTGAAGTTACCAATGCGCTTTTAGATCGAGGACATCAGGTCAGCTTTTTCCATTTCGCTCAACAAGAAGCGGTAGAAGAGGCGGAAAACCTGCCTCAATTGGAGTCGGAACTGGCCCTTAAAGCCGGGAATGGCTGGCCGGTTGCTGCCTGTGAAGTCTCGTTACCTTGTCTTTATAAGTCCACCATTTACACCATTCCCACGCCCAAATCGCGGAAGGTGTTAACTCAGGCATTACGGGACCTCAGACCGGATTTGGTTCATGCTTCCCTTACCCTGTCCCCCCTGGATTTTGTCCTGCCGGAGATTTGTGAAGAGTTAAATTTGCCCTTGGTGGCAACGTTTCATCCGCCATTTGCTCACCAACGCTCGTTGCGATCGGGACGGCAGCATCTGCAACATCTGACCTATCAACTGTACGCGCCCTTTCTGCCGAACTACGATAAAACCATCGTTTTTTCCCAGCTTCAGCGAGAGTTACTGGGCAAACTCGGAGTACCCAGTCGGCAAGTGGCGGTGATTCCCAATGGGGTGGATGTCCAGAAGTATTCCCCCGGATATTCTCAGATTAAGCAGGAACTGAAGGCCGATCGCCTGTTTGTCTACCAGGGTCGGATCGCGATGGAAAAAAATGTAGAAGCGCTTCTCAAGGCGTGGAAGCAAGCGGATCTCGGTCCCAGTTGCAAGTTGGCGATCGTTGGGGATGGTCCCTTGGCTCCCTCGTTACAAGCTTATGCAGGGGCAGAACACAATGTCATCTGGTTGGGATATGTGGCGGATGAACAGCGCCGCATTGAAATTTTGCAAGGGGCGGATGTGTTTATTTTGCCCTCCTTGGTGGAAGGACTTTCCCTCTCCCTTTTAGAAGCAATGGCCTGTGGTTTGGCTTGTATTGCCACGGATGTCGGTGCCGATGGAGAAGTGCTTGCGGAGGGGGCTGGGGTGGTGTTGTCGGCCCAAGGCGTGACCACTCAGCTCAAAACCCTCCTCCCGGTATTTAAGGATCAGCCGGAATTCATCACCCACTTGGGTCGAAAAGCCCGTCAGCGCGTCCTCGATCGCTATACCTTGAGTCGCAATATTTCCCAGTTAGAACTCATGTATGAGGAGATTTTACAAGAGCGCCCAATGCCGGTGACTCAGTGGGCGTAAGATAACCTCCCAGTTCTGGTGTGGCACGACCCCAACCTTCGCCCGCCCTTGCGGGCTATTTTTATGGCAGTAAAATTAAGAGAAAGTCTGGATAACCCCTCCGATATACATGAATCCTGCAACTTTAAGTTCATCCCGTTTAAACCCTGATCTCCCCAAATGGCAGCCCGCCACCTGGGAGGACTATTTAGCCTATTGTGACGCGGAAGATTTCGAGGGCGGGCGAGCTTTTTATCATCAAGGATATTTGTGGATTGATATGGGGAATGAAGGCATTGATCATGCCCGAGTCAATAACCTGTTTGCCATGCTATTTTTCCTTTGGTTTTCTGCGCGCGGGCAAATTTGGGATGATTTAGGGGGCTGTGTTTTGGAAAAACCCCAACAGCAAGGGGCCGCACCCGATCGCCTGGTCTATATTGGGTCCGGTTCTCCCCAATGGCAAGCGGGTGAACGACGGCGGATTAATTTGGATATCTGGCGAGTTCCAGATTTAGTTGGGGAAGTTTCGGATACAACCTTGGCAACGGATCTGGATGAAAAAAAACAGCTTTATGCTGCTTTAAAAATTCCTGAATATTGGGCGATCGATATTCAAGGAAAACGGGTGATTGCCTTTTGCTTACAGGAGAATGGCAAGTATGAACAAGTGAACTTTTCCTTAGCCCTTGAGGGATTACCGATCGCCTTATTATCCAAAACCCTAGAACGCTTAACTCACGAAACCAATGGCACAGCAGCTCAATGGTTCGCTCAACAGATTGTTAATCTTTAGTAAACACCGACGGTTTAAACTGGGATAAATTGCCTTAAGTTCAGGCAAAAACCCGGTTTCTTGTCCCTCGTGCAAAGGTTAGAAACCGGGTTTTTTTCAAAGTTTCTGCTCAATTGCATTGAGTTCAGGCAAAAACCCGGTTTCTTGTCCCTCGTGCAAAGGTTAGAAACCGGGTTTTTTTCAAAGTTTCTGCTCAAT